>DKYJ01000013.1:27965-50430 GCA_002493305.1 Clostridiales bacterium UBA7103
GTCGGCGTTGCCGATGATGCCCTCCCAGTCATCCTTAAACAGCGCCTTTAACTGGCTTATGTTTTGCAGGATGATGGTTGCCATGATGTTCCGGGAGCGCATGGTAGCTTGAAGTCTTGCATAACCATCCGGCAGGGCGACATTGGCAAACTCATCGAATATGAGCCGGACAGGTATCGGCAGCGGCCCCATGTGTACCTTGTCCGCTTGGTAGTACAGTTCCTGAAACGCCTGCGTGTAAAGCATACCTACAAGGAAATTCAGGCTGTTGTCATTGCTGTCGGGGATAACGCAAAAGATGGCCTGTTTTCGCTCTCCCAGCTTTGAAAGCTCCAAGCTGTCCTCGTTGGTAATGCTCTGTATCTCCGGCAGAGTAAAAGACGCGAGACGAACAGCGGCACTCACCAAAATGCTTTTCGCGGTCTTGCCGGCGGCTTGCTTGAATACCCGGTATTGCCGCAGAGCGATATGGTTCGGGTCATCTTCCTCCAAGGCTTCAAACAGCAGGTCAAGGGGAGATTTGTAGTCCTCATCGTCCTCTTTGGCTGCTCCGTACTCGATCATTGTCAGCAGCATTTCCATGGTCTGCTCCTCCGGCGGCGCTTCATGGAGCAGGTACAGCATGAGGGCAGCGTCAAGAGCTGTTTCGGACTTTTCCCAGAACGGGTCGTTCTGGCTGGCGTTCTTGGGCGTGGTGTTCTGGATGAAGTTATTTATGAGCCTAAACACATCGCTGTCCTTACGGATATACCGAAAGGGGTTGTAGCTGTCACTGTGGGCCGGGTCGATTAGGTCAAAAACCTTTACAACATACCCTTGCTGGAGCAGAAAAGGAGCGACAGCCCGGACAAGCTCGCCCTTGGGGTCGGTGGCAATAAAGCTGGCGTTGGCAAGCAGCAAATTTGGCTTTACCACATACCGGGTCTTGCCTGAGCCGCTGCCGCCCACGATGATCTGAAGTAAGTTTCGCATATGCAGCCGTCCGTTGAGGCTCATGCTCAAGTGCTTGGTGAGGATCGCGTTATTGCTGGGGTCTTTGTCGCTGTATTTCTTATTCAGTTCATGGACATTGCCCCATTTGGCAGAGCCGTGCTCCTCGCCTGGCCTACGGTTTTGCCGGGTGAAATAGTACAGGGCGATCCCGCCTGCGTACACAGCGAGGGAGATGAGAATAAATTTCGGGGTATACGCTGTCCGGCGAATGTCCCCTAACCTTGCGTCTGTCACAAGCGGTAAAAGCGCAAACAAGGTCATGCCCTCCTCATAGACGCTGGCGGCAGCAAGGGCAAAGTATATGATCAGAAGCGAAAACAGCGCCCACATTGGGGCGCTGTCGTTGAAGGATTTTTTCATCGTGCCTTACCCTTGTTCCGGCTTCTATTCTGGGCGTTGACCTTCTCTGCCACCGCTTTCAGCGCCTCCAGTTTCTCCCGGACGGAGGGCTTTTCATTCGTCCGCTGTTGATTCAAGCCATTCCCGCGCCCGTCTGAGGATCTCTCTTGTGGAGCACGGGACGGAGCTTTTTTTGACGGCGCTACCTCCCTCCCCGGTACGCCATAGCCCATGGCCTCCAGTACGGCGTTGAGCTGGGCAGCGTAATTGGCATTGGAGATGATATGCACGACCTCCGAATTCTCATTTTTTGCCGCCGCATACAGAACGCCGAAGCGTTTTGCCGTTTTCTCAAATTGGGATAAGTCAATGCTTTTAATGGGGATGACCACTGATTCCACATTCTCCCGGTTCAGCCGGTCTACGCCCACTTTGCCGACTATCTTGTAATTGTTCTTCACCATAGCCGCCAGCAAAGCGGCTGTATTCACAATGCCCTTGCCGGACAGCTTGGCAGCCAGTTCCGCCACCTGCAAGCCCTCCTTGACCAGCAGGTCAGCGACTTCACCGCTCACTTCCATGTTGTTTCACTTCCTTTTTCTTGGATTTGTTTTTGCCCAGCGTTTCCGTCTGCCAGGTAAGCTGTATATGCTCCTGAACATGCGGTATATACGCAGAGATGTTTTGGCAGCATCTCATCTCTCGGCGCATAGGACGCAGGGCAAGGTTTATGTCGCTTATCTCAGTACTCACATCTTCGCCCCGCCGCTTCCGGCGGTACAGGTCTCTGCGGGAAAAAACAAGAGAGTCGATTTCCGCTTGCAGAGCGTCCGCAAGCATGGATAATTGACTCTCGTTTTCTATTCTGTATTTTTGCAGCAGGGCAAACTGCCGCTTATATTGGTCGAGCTTTCTGACCTCTGCACGGACATTGAATGGAACATTCTTCCGTTTGACCTGCTTCGGCGGAGACAGCAAATAAAGGTAGTGCAGATACAATCGGCGTAAACCAGACAGCTTTTGCTTTTCCCGGTTTTCTGGAGATCTGCGTTTGACTCTGTACCTGCCTTTGGGAAGATATGCGGGGGCTGTCATTGCCGGCACTGGCTGTATCATCTCGGTACGACTCCTATTCAGCCGCTGGCGTAACTCTGCCTCAGTATATCCCTCGCCCAAACTGTCCAGCCGGATAAAGCGCTCACTTCCGGGCGGCTTCACTGCGGTGTGTTTCACCTTGGGGCCACGCTTGATAGTGTAGCCCTGTTTTTCCAGTGCGGAAAAGAAGGTCTGCATGGAGATCGCCCCAGCAAGAGTAGCGTCTATGTCCTGTCGTATAAGCCCGCGCACAGTAGGCTTGCCTTTCCTCTCCGCGTGCCACTCGGCATACTGTTTCCCTTTGCCTTTCGTCTCAATGACGGACAAGCCGTTTTCCCGGCTGATGGCATTGGAAGTTTCTCGGATGTCGTGGAAATATGCCTTGAAGTCGCTGCGGAACATCTTCCCGTCCACACAGGAGACAGAGTTGAACACGATGTGCGAATGGATATGCTCATGGTCTGTATGGGTGGCAACAACGGCTTCAAAGCGGTCTCCGATCAGCCGCCGGGCAAACTCCACGCTGAGCCGCTGCGCCTGCTCCGCTGTCACCTCGCCTGGGGCATAGGAGTGGATGATGTGATAGCCCTGCACCGGGCGGGCTTCCTTATCCCAGCGGCGCTTGGTATCCAGCATATCCCGGCAGGCGGTTTCCAACTGGCAGTTGATAGCGGTGCATAGCAACTGCTCTCCGACCCTTGTCTTTGCGGGATTCAGAGCGTAGTTTATACGCCTGTCCAGCCGGGCATGGATGGTGATGATCTTGTCATAGGCCATTACAATGTGTCCTTTACCAGCCGCCATGCCTTGTTTGCAAGGACAGCGGCCTCCACGATCTCGGCCTCATGGATGCTCTTTTTAGCGTTTGCCCAGTGAGCGATCTGGTTGATGTTGTTGCCGATTGCCGCCAGCTCCCGCAGCAGCGCAGTGTACTGATCGGGCGGTCGTGGGCGGAGCTGCATTCCAGCAACAAGGTTGCGGATAAATTGGTCAATGCCCATGCCCGCAAGCTGAGCCTGAGATTTTAGGTGTTTATACTCCGACTCGTTCATCCATACGCTTACATGTCGTGATCTTTTACGCATAGCACCTTCTTTCATAATGAAAATGCGTTTCACCGTGAGACACATTTCACAGCAAAACGCATTTTCGCGTTCGTGGGGGGTTAGGGGGTATACCCCTAACAGGGGCGTTTGGTGTGCTACCAAATGCCATACTTGCAGGGACAGCAACGCAGGAAATCAAATGACAATCAACCTGATTATTCAACAAGTGATAAGTATTCTTTCTTCTTCTTATCAATCTGAGCCATTTTTTCCTTTTCAAGTCGTTTTCTAAATAGTTTTATAGCCCAAAAATTATCGGTACAGAACGGCCATGCTCCCTGCACCATTGTTACAACGGTTATTATTAATAAAGTGTAACTAATTTCCCCATTTATTCCTTTTATATTGCAGTAAATTTGTACACATGAAGAAGCAACGAACGCCGCAGCAACAAGCAATGCGATTAATTTGATAATTACGCATCCGAAACGATCATATTTTTTAAACTTAGTATTCACTTCCGTCTCTGCGCGAACACATGCCGAATTTCTCTTCTCGTTAATCCGTGTTCTTTCAGCACTCTCTGCATCTTGCTTTCCTTTTTCAACACCTTCTTCAAAACTCTTTGCCCTCATTCGCTCCCGAATTTCAAAAATAGTTTCTTCGTGAACTTCTTTAGGGTTACCGTGAGTTATGTTCATTAGCTCTTTTTTTGCATACTGGTCTATGCGCAAGAGAGTAGCATCATCTTCCGTTAGTTCGCCTCGGTTCTCCAGCGTGTTAACATGGCTGAAATAAACATTCATTATTTCTTGACTTGGCGTAATAACAGCTAAAACATTTTCTAGTAACCTCATTTTAGGTAAATTGTTGTTACTTTTAAAGTCTTTTAACCATGCAATAACGCATAGATCGCTATCTGATAATGCAATTGGAAATCCTGGGTTAAAATGCTGTTCAGCAAGATACTTTCTGGTCGCGGAAACCAAAACAGTGTTTTTTGTAACGAACACTGCTTTGCACTTTTCAATATAGTTGAGCTCTTTTCCGCCCCGAATCCGACTAATTGCATTTATTGCCCGAATATCATCTGGCAATGTGTCCAAATTGTAGTTTGGGTTTATTTTTTTGACATATGATTCTATCTCGTCATCATTTAGTAATCCAGCTACTTTATTTGATGCACCTACTTGCTCAAGCAATTTTGCCGGGTCAACAGCTTCAATACCAAAATTATTGAAAAGTTTTTTGGTGAAAGTGCGCAATTCGGCATCAACATGAGATGAAGGGTATGAAAGTTTATCAAAATACTCTAAAGTAACTGTCGAAGCCTTTCTCGTCTCTTGATTTTTTGAATTTTTATAAGCATTAAGAATGCTTTCTACTTCTTCAATATTGTAAGTGAAGCATGCTAAATTTGCGCCGCTTTTTCTCAAATTTTTTACCATTTCTTGTGCACTATCATTTTCCGGATCCGATTTATATCCCAGTAATGCAAGCAAGACTGCCGTATCTATGTAAAATGTAACATCCTTGAATGTTGAAGTAGTAATATCAGGATTCTCTGCCTGCAAATAAATTGCAGTCGTAACGAAATACCCTTTTACAAGCTCAACAATGTAGTCCATATATATGGACTTTTTCTCGTTTTGCTCCAAAATGTATTTTGCGATAAAGTACTCCATCTCGTTATCTTTGCTCATTATTCGATTGAGATCGTCAACAGAGATAAGAACTGAATTACCATTCGCCTCAAAAAAAGAAAGAAGGTTTTTTTCTGCTTCTGCCTGTGAATAATTTGTGCGTCCACGCACATTATTGTCGTTTAAATATTTTGATAACGACATTGTGACAGCATCTGATTTTACTTTACAATCTGTTCTCCGACTGTTAAAATTTTCAATTAAGTTATCCAATGAGGTTTTCAGATAATAACTTTTATTTTTTCTCTCAACAACATTCGCATGAGAGGCTTTGCCAGACACTCGTGTAAGTACTTTGTTTACAATTGCAGGTTGAAATGATCTGTATCCAAATTCATCAACCATGCGCTCACAAACTTTTCCTACATCAATAGCTTCACCGACTTTAGTAGTAATTCCAACCGCATAAAGTATAAATGGGGAAATTAGTTCGAGAATATCCTGTCGCTTAGATTCCCAGAGCGCATATAACATGGCAAGGCTGATTATTGTATTTCTGTTCATGATATCAATCCTTAGAATCGTTTTTGTGTTCCTGATTCTACCATATTTTTTGCTCATATACAATACACTACCTCATAGCTTGGTAAGATTTATTGCTTAAATTAACCTTAATACTACTATTATCGAACAATAAAATCCATCGAAAAATGCGTACTTTGTAAATGTGTCTCACGGTGAGACGCATTGCTGTCGGCCTTTTCTATTGTTGGGCGGGATATCTCCGGGCAAGCTTTTTCAATCCTGTCGATCATCTCCGCCGCAGTTTTGCTGATGCACTCCAACGATGCTTTTAGCTCGTCCAGCTCCTTGCCGCTGCTCCAGCCGGTCACATAGGGGAAGGAGTAGTCCGAGGTGTCTATCCCAAAGTGCTGGCAGACCACATAGGCAATGCTCTCGGCCTCCACCTCATGGGTATGTTTATCCTTTTCAGGTCTGCCAATTATTTTTCCGTCCTTTACAGGCAAAGCGTGGAGTTTAGCATGTACTGTCTCGTGGATCAGCGTTTTGAGAGTCTGCACCTGACTCATGCCTTCGTTAATATATATCTTCTGCTCAAGGTGGTTATAGCAGCCCTTGGCTGCCGTTGCCGGACGGTACTCCACAGGTACAGGTGAGAGGGCTTCTATGGCGGAAAACATCGCGTCAAAGTTTGGAACATCACCTGTTAGCTCATCCACGCCATAAGAGGGCAGCTCTTTCCCCTCGGTCTGGCTCACATCAAAGACATAGGCGATGCGAAAGCTCTGGTAACTAACAAAGACAGGCTCTTTCTCCGCTAATCCATCCGGCCCTATAATGGGCTGCTGGGTGTCCGGGTCGAGCCTGTCTTGTTTTACAAGCTTGCTTCTTTGTACGGGAGCAATGATTTGGATGCCATGCTCTCCCTTTTTCACCGTGCGGCCAAACTGCTTTTTCCATGTGGTGTAGCCCGCCACCATACTGGCCTCCGGGTATTGCATGAGGATAAGCAGCACATTGCCAAAGCTGTACTGATGGAATTTGGACATGGCCTTTAGATAGACCGTGTATCTCTCGCTTTCAAAGACTCCCTTTACCCCGGCTTCTAACTTATCTGTAAGAGCCTTTACCTTTTCTCTGGTTTCAGCGCTGGGCTTCATCTCTATGAGGGTCTTTTTGCTGCCCCGGCTTTGGCTTCGGCTCGGCCTTGAACTTGAGTGTGACTGGCTCGTTTCCTCTCGCACCAATAAGCAGCTCCGCGTTTTTGAACTTCTCCTTGTACTTCTGCATCAGTTCCGGGGGAAGAGAGGTGAAGCTTTCTTCTCCAAGACCGCAGACGAAAAAAGTCCCGAACACGCCGCCATAGCCTCCCTCCACGCTGCGGTTGAAAGGCATTTTATACAGCAGAGCCTCATCATTACAGACAATGGCAACAGGGTCTTTGTAAGGGTAAATCGCGTCAATTATGCCACCCACAACGGCCTGCATCTCATGCAGGCCGTTGATCTCTTTTTCATAGGGCAGATAGCCTGGTTCTACAACAAGCACATTCATGGCTTTACCTCACCGGTGCTTTCTTGTCTTTGAATATCTCGGATTTTTGCTTTGCCTTCTCAAGCCGCTGGCGGCGCTCCTCCAGCGCGTCATAAACGCTGTCCTCAATCTCCCTCGGCGTCATAGAAACATCAGGAAAATACTTTCTAAGCCTGTCCCCGGTGAGGATGACCTTGGTAGTATAGGTATTTTCTCTGTCTTGCGGCTCGTTGACCTTTGCCGGTTCTGCCGGGAGTACAGCAGGGGCAGATGTGGCCTCCACTGCCTTGACCGCTTCCTTTGGCGGTACGGGAAGATCCGGGGATTTGGGGATGTTTGTTGAGACCATAGCGGGTGTGGGTATAGGAGTCAGGACTTTTGCTGCCTCAACCGGCTTCGGCTTCTCCACAACTTTAGGAGGCGGGTATCTGCCCTCAAGCACATCCCGTATTTTATCCGAGGTCAGTTTTTCAGTCTTTGCGACCTCTTTCAGCCTACTCGTGTTCTCATTGCTGACCTTTACATTGACCCCGATCAGGTCAACGACCATATCCTGAACCTGCGGCGTAAGGAAAGCAATATTGTAGGCAATGGAGGTTGCCAGAGCGCCTTCATCTACCAGCTCACAAACGCTCTTTGTAGCCTCGGACAGCTTCATCAGGCGGTTGAGCTTGGAGGTGCTCATGCCCATTTCCTTTGCCAGCATCTCGTCCGTGTCCATCTTTGGTCCTGTGTCATTCTTTCTGCGGCGGCCTGCCTTGCGCTTCATGCTGTCGGCCTTCATTCGCAGAGCGCGGGCCTGATCATAGGTGGAAATATGCTCCCTGTGCAGGTTGCCGTCCGCCACGAGGATCTTCGCGTCATCATCGTCAAGCTGCTGGATTATGGTGGGCACGGGGTAATTCAACTCGCTTGCAATCAGGTGTCGGCGCTGGCCGGAGAGGATCTCCAGCTCCCCGTCCTTGCCGACTCTGGCAAGCACCGGGTCTTTCACGCCGAAGCGCTCAATGGATTTATACAGCTCCTTGAAGTCATCGGCCTCCCGGTCAACGGAAAAGGTGTTGATGTCCGCTTTCTTCAAAAAGGCGGGATGCAGAATAACGGAGAAGGCTTCGCCCTCGCTGGGCACAGGCAGGCTTTTCTTGTCCTTGGCGGTAGGCGGGCTGAGCTTGCTCTCCAGAATCTTGGTGATGGTCGTTCCGGTAGGGCCTACGGCGGCAGTACCGGCGGGTGCTTCCTCTTTTCCCGCCTTTTTTGCTGCGGGAGCTTTGGCCTTGCTCTCCTTTGCGGCGGGCCTTTTCTCTTTATCTGAGGCAGCGGGAGCAGCAGGCTCCGCCGCTTTTTTCTCTTTCTTATCCGGGACAGTTTCAGATTTCTCAGCGTTCTCTGTTTTGGGCACAAGCTTTCCGGGGATCGGGGTTTTCGGGTCTTTTGCGGCCTTAGTACGGTATTCCAGCGCCTCTTTCTCTGTCATGTCATAGATAAGGGCGGGAAGCTCTTTGAGCTTTGCAAGCTCCGCCGCCCTTTTGCGCCGGTATCCGGCAACAAGCTCGTACTCTCCATTTTCTGCTTGACGCAGGATCACCGGCTCTTTCAGGCCGTTGATGAGGATGCTGCTGACCAAAGTTCCATAAGACTTGTCCGGCTGTTTTTCTTCTGCCGCGCCGGGTAAGTCCTGAATGTTTTCAATGGGGATGTTTTTCGGGGTAAGTGTCTTGCTGTTTTCGTTTGTCATGTGATTCCTCCTTGAAATTTCAAAATATGTTTCACCGTGAGACGAATTACGCGTTTCCTGCAAAATCGTGCCGCACCGCGGCAGAATAATACGCATCCATCGTGACCGGCGCGTTGTACAGCGCGGTTAAAAGATAGGCTCGTATGTTCCGGATTTTTGTTGTTGTCTCCCGCAGAGAATCCAGCACATAGGCCACATGTTCAAAACTCAGCCTTCGGAAACGAGCCTGCACCTTGGTCGTTGGTATATTCTCATTTCCAATCCGAATGCTCTCTGCGGTACTGCAAAGCACATCGCAGATAAGCTGCAAAATGCACTCCGGGTCATCATACGGGTAGTTCTCGGCCAGCAGAGGATAATCTATCTGCTCTTTCAGTTCCTCCAAGCAGTCCTCATAGTTCTCATTTTCAAACACGAAGCCCAAGGCGCTCTGCGGCTGGGTTCGCGTTTGGGAGGAAGAAAGCCCCTGAATCTCCGAGCATTGCCGTTCACGGCAATGTGAGCCATTCAAGGGCTTTCTGACGATAGATGGATCAGTATAAATTTTTTCGTTTTGATTTATATCAGTATAATTTGCTTCCCTTTTTGGGCGGTCTGCACTTCCGTTTTCGGGAAGTCTTGGAGTGTCGTTTTGGGCAGTCTTGGCGTCCCCTTTTGAAGCTTCTGCACTTCCCGTTTTAGGAAGTCTTGGCGGCTCAGATTTTCCCTTGTGCGTGGTTTCAACAAATTGCCTGACATAAATGATTGTCGGTTTTCCCTGACCCTGCTTTTTCCGCTCAATAAGCCCCACGCCTTTGACAGTGTCCAGCTCTGCCAACAGACGCACCGCCTTGTTATGTCCACAGCAGAGATCCTCCATGATCTCGTCCACCGTATAATAGATATACACCCGGTCAAGATCGTCATACCAGCCGTTGCGGGCAGACAGGCCCATGCGGTCGAGCATCATGCCGTAGAGCAGCTTTGCATCCGTGGACAGGTGGCGAAATTCCGCGCCGGTCACAAGCTGCCGGGGAATGCGGTAAAACGAAAAGCTCTCCGACTGACCGCCGTAAAAGTATTCAAAACTCATTTGTCTGCCTCCAATCTTTCACAAAAAACCAGATACCTGTACCTCCCGCCGCTGGCATAGGGGTGGCAGCTCATGAGTGTCAGCAGCTCCCGGTCGTCTTGAATGAGTATCTGGGCAATATCCGTTGGCTCGATGACACGGATCTCCGTCACGGTGTAATTCATAGTCTCCCATGGGTTTACGAGCTGTACATTATCATCTACCTGTAGCTTGTCTATGTCCAAGAAATACGCCGCTCCGTTCCAGCCGCGATGCCCGGCGATGACACAGTTGGTGTTCTCCCCGCCGATGGGTAAGCTGGTCTGTCCCAGCACAGCTGCGCCCGCCGCCATGTTGTCATAGCTTGCCCCAAGGTACACCGGCATTTCCAGCTCAATAGCGGGAACGGACAGCACCGCGGCAACACCGTCCTCAAAGCCATAGGCGCTCAGATCAACTCCCGCCGCCTCATAAGCCTGGGGATCAGACAGCCCTTGCTGTCTCTCTGCATATATCTTCTCGTTGTAGGCTGCCATGGCCTCATACAGCTCCGCATAAGGTTTCGGCGTGTCCTCTGGGACTGTCTCCGCCGGAACGATGAAAGCGTCCATAAAGCTCTCCGCCGCCTCGACGGACGCTTTTTCAAGGCGTGCTCCGTTCAGGCTTGGGTACAGCAGAGTAAACAACCCCACAATGAACAACAGCACGGCTATACAAATCTCAAGACCTCTTGCCATACTTGAGCCTCCGTATAAACGCATAACAGGCGTAAGCAAGCAGCAGAGCCGCCATACCATAGCAAATGCCGGTCACATACTGTCGCTGCCACGAGGACGATACCGGCTCTGCTTCTGCCTCGGCTTGCTCTGCTTCCGATATATAGGGAACGCGTACACAATGCACCAGCAGGCGGTGGGTATTCACGCCGATGGGGGTACAGGTTATGAGGGTCAGCTGATCCTTGCCCTGCACAATGGACAGGCTGCCGGTGTCCTCCGGGCGAACGGTTTCCATGCTCTCCACCTCGTAGGCCAGCACCTCATTGAGCACATGGATATACACCATCTCCCCGGCTTTCAGTTCATGCAAATCGGTAAACATTCTCTGCCCCGCCATGCCGCTGTGCCCGGACAGCACCGCATGGGTATTGCTTCCTCCGATGGGCAGAGATGTACCCACCACATGGCCGATGGAATGTTCAAGAGTGTCTGCCTCCGTGCCATGGGCAACCGGCAGGTTCACGGCAATGACCGGTATCTCTATGTAGCACATAGTCCCGTCCCCGTTCAGATTCAACAGCTTTTTGTAATTTGCTGTGGCTGCATTGAGCTGATCGTCAGTGAACGCCGGGGAGATGCCCTTGGCAAGCAGGGCATTGTATGCTTCCGCCTCCTGCTTTGCTTTTTGAATGGCTGCGTCATCCATCTGCTCTATGGCCGCAAAATACTCTGTCTGTACCCGGCTGCGGTGCCTGTCATAGAGATAATTGCTGATGACCGGGTAGACAGTAACAAGAATTGCAAGTATCAACAGCACGACCAAGCCGAGCTTTGCTTTTTTGTTATTATCCACTTCTCCCTCCTGAAAACAGGGGAGGCAAGTACCTCCCCCTAAATCCATCAATAGCTTTTCTTTTTGCTGAGCTTGTAGATCATAAATGCCGCCGCTCCCATAGCCAGCACACCGCCGACTGTGAACATCCAAGTGCCGTGAGAGCCGGTCTTGGGCAGCTCAAAGCCCTTGGTATTGACCACGGTAAAGGGTACTGTAGCGTTGACGGAGCTGTTGTCCGCTTTCATCTCAACCGCCTTGCCGTTGACCGTGGCGGAAGCTGTAAGCGTGGGCCTGTGACAGTTGGGGCAGGCTTCGCCATCGGCGGTAGAGATGACTATTTTAATACCGCTCTTGAGCAGGTTGTAGGCCTTGTCTGTGGCGATCTCGGTGGCTGTGTACTCATCATCCTCAAGCCCCTTGATGACGATACGACCTTCATGGGTAGGGACAAACTGTGTCGCCTGTTCTTTTTCAGCGGTATGCCCGGCAGCATAGTAGATACCGTCTATCTGCTTGGCTTTTACAAAGTAACCGTCAGTGTCATTGTGGAGAATGAACTTCACATTCTCAAGGTTTCCCGCACCGTCAGAAAACTTCTTCGTCATGTCGATGCCGTAGCTGTAAACATGAGCGTCACTGCTGAGAGTGTCGGTATACTCGGTGCTGCTGCGGCTCCAAGTGAGGGTGACGGTGTTGGGGTTGCCGCTGTCTCCGCAGACAAGCTCTGTGTCAGCTCTTAGGGTGCAGGAGTAAGTGATACGCATAGTGCAGTCCGAATACCCTCGGTTCAGGCTGTCAGTACTATAAACCGCTTCACTGGCGTTGATCTCCGCAAGCCCGGCGTCGGTCATGGTAATTGTCATTTGCTGCCCGGTGTAGGCCACATTGAATTTCCCGGATGCCGCGTCCCATGTGCTCAAAAGCTCAGTACAGGCAGCGTCCTTATAAAAGGAAATGATGACATCGTTTTTATTGTAGGTGATGCCCTTGGACAGCTCGTCCGTGAATGTATACTGACTCAGATAGGAGGCCTCGGAGGTGATGGTCGGCAGGGTGGAAAGGATCTGGTAGTCCACCATGTCCCCAGCGGAGGCGGTGGCATTGGGGGCGTAACCATCTGTAATGTCATTGGTAAGTCCCTTGTTTTTGCCGGTGTCGGCGCTGGCTTCCCTGACGGTCTTTTCCAGCGTGGGCATGCCGGTTCTGCTTTTGGGATAGACGGTCACATCATACTTCCACCCGCTGCCGTCAATAGCTGTCATAGGCAGGGAGACAAGGAAGGGATCGCAGGTAGCGGTCACATTCTCCGGGACTTTGGTTTCCAGCACCAGATACAGCCCCAGCTCGTCAATGGCCGCCTTGCTGTTGCCGTATTCATCAGTGATGGGCATTGCTGTGCCGCCATTCCTTACATAGGCTTCAAGGCTGTTTTTGACAGTGGTCGCGTTTTCTTTGAGGGCCACTGCGAGGGCGGTATTCAGGGCTTCAGAGGTAAAGTATAAGACGCCGTTTTCCGTGTGGTGGGCAGAGCTTGTTTCAAGGCCGATAGCGCTGAGAAAAGCGGTGTCTGTAAAGCCATACAGGGTAGTTACCTTATGCTCCCCGTTTTCGTCAGAGTTGTAAGCTGCAATATCTGCGACACGCAGGTAAGTAAACTCCACGCCTTCAACCGCGTAGCTGCTCATTGCGTCTATAACGCTCTGATCGTATGCGCCGGAGGACACATAAGCGCCGGTGTCCCAAGCGCCGTCTGCCTCCGCTTTTGTCAGGTCATATTTGTATACCGAAAGAGTTGCTGCCCTGGCATTGTCAATGGTTGCACCCTCAGCGCTGGCAGGAACGATGCAGCAGCAGAGCATACATACCGCCATAATGAGGGCGAGTGCTTTATACAGTTTCTTCAAATGTGTTTCTCCTTTTCATGTAAACGACGAATAAATTGTCGAGAGTGATTTGCAAGAAAATTTGTGTTCTGATGAAGGCAGTTTTTTGAAGCCATACTTTGTGTATTGCAAGAAAAACTGACAAAATCAGAGTGCAAATTGTCCGCAAAGCACCGAAGGCGATTTATTCGGCGTTTACTTAATATTTGGATAGCAAAAAAGCTCATGCCGAGCATGAGCGCAAAGTAAATGACTATATAATTATTGCTCCCGGTAAAAGGGAGCATGGGGATGGCACAGTCACAGACCGTGAAGCTGAGATCAAGCTGGTCAGCAGAAAGCGTACCCTCAAAGATCGTTCCAACCTGCAAGCTGTGACCGGGCGGAGCTTTTGTCTCTGTGAGGCGGTAGAGGGTGTCTTTGACGGTGAGGTCAGGGAAAATGGCAAGGCCGTTTTCGTCTGTGACCTGTTCAGCGGCAGTTACCCAGCTCTGTCCATCGTCCGTGGACTTTTCAAGCAGGAATACAGCGCCGGACAGGGTGTTTCCGTAGGCATCCACTTTCTTTACCCGGATGCTGCCCTTGTGTATAGGGGCGTTTGCCGCTGTGATGCTTTCGCTCCTTCCGTCCTCGATGTTGACCGGGTGTTTTTCGCTGTCTATTGCGTAGCCTTCAGGCGCTGCCGTCTCCATGTAATAATATTTGCCGGGAGGGGCGGTAAACTCCAGTACACCGTTTGCGTCAGTGATACCGCTGGTATACAGATTCCCGTTAGCATCATAGAGGTTGAAGCTTGCGCCGGGCAGCGGCTTGCCGGTCTCGGCGTCTATCTTGCATATTTTCAGGTGGCCTTTCAGCTCTCGCATTTCGGGCACAATCGCCGTGAGCTTTGCGGAAGTGGATGTCCCATAGACATTCACATCATAAACGAGCAACCGCTGTTCCCCATAGTTATGCGGAGCAAAAAACAGCAGGCTTGCAGCCCCGCCTGAGCTGCCGCCGTCGAGATAGAACTCTACAGTTTGTCCGGAATAGCTCAGCGGTGCTCTTATTGTGAGAACATCCCCGGATTTGCCGGTATAGCCGTCCACCTCAAGCTCAAAGGGCATTGTGTAGAAGTCCAGTTCATAGCTACTGCAATTTTTTAGCGTGACGCTTACTTCTCCGACGAAGCCATTTTCCTCCTGCCGGAGCGTGACCACAGCAGGGTCAAGAACGAGGCTCGCGGATGCGACATTCTGCGCCCTTGCACACTCCAGCAGAGACAAGCACCAGTTGAAAAGCGCCTCATAGCCGCTCTTTGCTCTGAAAAACTGTGAGTAGCGGCTTTGATCCATCCAAGCGGGAACACCCTCCGCCCCGCGCTCGGCAAGGAAAAACCTTATGGCGTTTGCCGTGGCATACCTCGCCTGATCCGCGCCAAAGCCTCCGTCGCTTGTAGGATAGCCGTTTTCAAGGATCGCCCGCAATCCGTTGAGCGTTGTCTGGTCGTAATAATCTGCGCCGTCTATGCTGCTGTAGCCTGAGCCAGATGGAGATGAATAATCCGTTTGCAAGCAGTAAGCCACCTGCCCAGTTCCGTTCACTGTGTGCAGGGGTGTTCCAATATCTACCCATACACCCTTGCTGGAAAAGGTCTGAAAGTACGCGGTCGAGTTTGTGGTGGATACGGTAACATCAGCCGCAAATGCGGTCAGGGGAAACATGCTGCCAAAAAGCAGCAAGGCACAGAACAGTATAAGCAGCTGCCTGCGCCGCAGGGAGTTTGTTTTTGTCATGAAACCTCCTTTTTTGTTTTATTTGGGTTGTTAGTTTTGCGTGGCATCGCCTCCTTTCACTGCTGGGTTGCCCTTGCTGATGGCGGTCATGCGTCCGGGCGCATATGGGCAGCGGCAAAAGTGGCAGAACCTGTCGCTGCGGTATGGCCGATGATAGCGGCAAGTCCGGCACTCCGGGTATACCCCGTCCACACCGCTGTCATAGTGGTCGCTGCCGGGCTTGTCCCGCATAAGGCTCTCAAACGCCCTATGACCGCCATTGGTAAACTGCATGGCATCTCTCCTTTCCTTGGTATTGGGGCTTGCGATATATATTAAAAATGCGCCCCTCCGTGTAATAGGTTTCACGGTGAAACGCATTTGGGGCAAGGGAAATAGAAAAAGGGCCATTCCTCATGGAATAGCCCTGAATGTGGTAGCGCCTCTCTAAATTTGGGTAAACTTTTCAATATGCTTTGTTTTATTCTAACATTGAAAGATATTTCTTTTTTCTTTTATCTAACTCAGCCCTTTTTTTGTTATTAAGTTTGCGTATAAACAGCTTTGTTGCCCAATTATCCTTACCAAACAACGGCCACGCCCCCTGTAAGGTCGTTATAAAAGTTATGATTAGCAAGGGGATACTTATGCTTTCATCTATTGAGTTTATAAAACTTAAAACAGACGCTACTATAAAGCATACGGCTATTACTGCCGAAATGGTATTTATAGTTATGATTCCTCTTGTCTTTTTTTTATTATATTTTTCATCAATTTCTATTTCGGCTTTCTTACAAACTGCATTTCTTTTGCTCTGAAAATACTTTTTTGCTTCTTCTCCTGCTTCTTTTTTACCTTTAGTAATCCCTTCCTGATAGCTCTGAGCTTCCACTTTTTTTCTTATTTCGTCAACTACAAGCTCATTAACCACTGCAGGATTGCCGTGTGTAATGCTCATAAGTTCCGTTCTCGCAAAATGCTCTATTCGTAAAAGGGTTGCTTCATCTTCTGAAATTGAGCCTCTTTTTTCCAAAGAATTAATGTGGCTAAAATATGCATCTAGAAGTTCAGGGGTTGGAGTAATAGCAGCCAAAACATTCTCCAGAAGCCTCATTTTAGGAAGATTATTGCTTATCTTAAAGTCCTTAAGCCATGCTATTACACACAAATCCTCATCTGTTATTGCAAGCGGAAAACCAACATCGATTTCCTGTTCTTCCAAAAATTTCTTTGTCGCTGATACCAGAACGGTATTTTTGGTAATAAACACAGCTTTACATTTCTCAATATATCGCAGAGTCTTTCCTTCTCGGACTCGACTTATTGCATTTATTGCCTGAATATCCTCTGGCAATGTGGTTAAATTATATTTTGGCCTTATTGACAGTACCTCGGATTTAATTGCATCATCATTCAGCAAACCAGAAATATTTCTATCAACACCGTGGCTTTCAAGCATCGAATTTGGGTCAACAGGAATAATTTCATCCGCCTTAAGCACATCAGCAAAAGTTCTTTGCTCAGATTCTACATGAGAGTATGAATAGTTATTCTCATCAAAATATTCAAGCGTTACAGAAGATGCCCCCCTGCTCCCTTTTACTCTGCTCGTCTTATATGCAGTGAGTATACTGTCAACTTCTTCAATATTATAGTTAAAGCAAGCAAACTTTGCTCCATTGCTTTTAAGATTTCTTACCAGTTCTTGTACACTATCGTTCTGTGGTTTAGATTTGTAGCCCAGATAAGCAAGCAAAATGCTAGTATCTAAGTAAAAAGTAACATCTTTGAATGATGCCGTTGTAATATCAGGATTCTCCGCCTGATAGTATAATGCAGTTGTTACATAATATCCTTTAACAAGCTCAACGATATAATCCATATAAATGCTTCTTTTCTCGTTGTGCTCAAGAATGAATCTCGCGATAAAATATTCAATCTCATTATTCTTACTAAGTATCTGTCTAAGATCATCTACAGAAGTAAGAACAGAATTTCCACGCGCTTCAAAAAACGACAACAGGTATCGTTCCGCTTCTTCCTGCGTATAGTTGGTTCTTCCACAGGCCGCTTTTTTACTGAGATATACTGAAAGAGCAACTGAAACTGCATCAGACTTTTCCTTACACTTTGTGCGTCTCTCTGTAAATAACGCATTATGCTCGTCTAGACGATTTATTAAATAAAATGAACCATCCCTTTTAATTATATTCTTTTTATTTGTGCTTTCAGTTTCGGATGTCTCGCGCTGCAAAATTCGAGTTACTATTGCTGGCTGAAAAGAACTATACCCGAATTCTTCCTCCATACAATTACAAATTGCCTCGGTATCTATCCTATTATTTATTTTTGTAGTCGTGCCTACAGCGTAAAGAATAAATGGGCGAAGCAAATCCAATACATCTTTATGTTTTGTCTGCCAAACCGCATACAACATTGCAAGACTAATAATTGTATTTCTGTTCATTATATCTATCTCCAAAACAAATTTCTTTTTAACGATTTTACCATACTTTTCTTTTTTATTCAATACAACCCCTCCTTAAATACAAGCATCAACCAATATGCTTGTATATTACTCTTACAATTTTAAAAAACGCGTCAAACTAAGCGCAACTCAAACATTGTTAAGGAGAGGAACATATTTTGAACAAAATGCCAAAAGGTTATGGACTCATCCTGCATATCAATATCATTAGCAAAAAATTACTACTAAAAGCGGCTGCCAGGAAAGACCTGAAATTGCAGCTCTTTCCAAGTAGCCGCTTTATATCACTTTTCACCCGAAATATACCGGATATTTTCGCATCTGTTCATATACGGTCTGTTCAACTCTGGCAATAACCGTGCTGGAATACAGTTCTCTGACGGCATCTAACATTTTTGATACATCGTATCGTGTAAATGAGAATTTCAAATGCATTCCGTATAATGCTTCGGCCGCTTCGACCTGCGCGTCAAAGTCCATATCAAAGGGCTTTGCGCGGACGCGCCGGACACAATCATAAACATCCATATCCAAAGGATAATCATTGAGATCCGACAGCAGCGACAGACCGTTATCAAAAATCGGGCAGAGTCTGAATTCCTTTGTCTTCTCATTGCGGATTACCGCCAAATTATTTGTGTGGCGATCTTCATTAAGGAAGAAAGAGTCCAATTCCAGCAACAGTGTCAGGTACTCCCCCACTCCCGTCAGGCCGGTCATCTGCTCAACAAAGTCTACAGTATAACGAATCCGTTCCCGCGGTTCATTTATTCTGCCAAGCGCTGCCGCCAGACCTTGACCTTTATAGGCACGGTGCAGCCGCTCAAATGTCACCAGCATTTCATCTTTTCCCCGAAAGTTTTTGCTGGCACAACCATTGATTTCTTTTCCCTGATACTGAATCCGTACCGGCTCATATTCTACAAAATCGGGCACATTGGATTGCTTCAGCAACTGCGATATCAAAACCTCAGCCAGTGCTTCATATCCCATATGGTCTGCCTTGTACCATTTGCCACCCATCTGCCACTTCGGCTGGTCGCCCTTTGAAGTGTGTCCTTGGAGTGGTTCCCGCTCAACGGCGTCAAGATTGATTATATTCATGCGCTGCTCCTTCCATTGGATAATAGTTGAACTTCAGCCACATATCGTCCTCGGCTGTCCGCCCCCTCGTCTTTTCTACGATCTGTAAAGGATCATAGGCTGTAAGCTGAAGCTCTTCCAATATTTCTTTGGTATTTCCGCGAGTAGCCGGAAAACAGCGATCCTTCAAAAACACCTCAAAGTCCTCCCATGTAGGATTCTCAACAACACCGAACGCCCGGTGAAGCATGTCCTTCGTTTTGTTCTGAACCGCAACTCTTTGCTTTAGAAAATCCACATCTATTATCGTGCAGGGGTGTTGCTTATACATATATGTCAGGCGCATCGTGAACCCCTCCGCTGGCCTTTCATTCAGGTATTTCGCCAACACCTGCCGCGAGGTTTTGAAGCGCGTCGCCGCCTCATTCACAGTCATTCCGTTTTCAATCAGGCCCCGGATCGTTTTCACTTCTTCCGGGGTAAACTTTTTCTTTCTCCCCGCATTGCGAGGATTATTTTTTTTAATTGTCCGGGCAATTCTGGTTAATTCATCTATATCGTCCGTACCAAACAAGTCCAAGCATAATTGGCGATAATCCACATCCATTGTATTCGCCCCCCATGTATGAATTATATGCAATTATTTTAATTTAATTACATTATATCAAAAGTTGCTGTCTTGTCAACTTAATTCGTCATTTTTGATGAATGGTCGCTTGTATTTTTGTATATTTTGACGGCGCTTACATTAAGCGCGCTGCTACCCCTAAATTTATCAATGTCGAAAAAGCCAGTAATTTCGGGGCTTTCAGGGTCTCGCTTACATTAAGCGCGGCGCGATACATAGCTGCGGCTGATGCCCAATTCTTTTGCGGTCTCGCGCTGAGTCATGGGCGGGGCGCCGGTGAGTCCGTAGCGCAAACGGATAATATTCCCCTCCCGTCCTGTAAGCTCAGTATCAACGCGCTCACGCAGGCTGCGGCATATATCCTCGCTGCCGATACGCTCAGCCATGTCGTCCTCTGTGGCGATAACGTCCATCATGGAGAGCCCTCCCCCCTCCCCCTCCGGGTCGAGGGCATCAGACAGGCTCACATCTCCGGCAGTCTTTTTCTGGCTCCGGAAGAACATGAGTATCTCGTTTTCTATGCAGCGGCTGGCATAGGTGACAAGCTTTACCCCCCGCTCCGGGCGGTATGTATTTATCCCTTTTATAAGCCCTATCGTGCCCACGGATATCAGGTCGTCAATGTCGTCGGTCTGGGCATAGTATTTCTTCATAATGTGAGCCACAAGGCGCAGATTATGCTCAACAAGAATATTTCTGGCCTCGACGTCTCCGTTGAGCCAGCGCTCGGTATACTCTTTCTCCTCCTGCGGCGCGAGGGGCTTCGGAAAGGAGTCCCCGGGCGCTATGCGCAGCATGAGCAGCAGACCGTTCATCAGCAAAAGCAATGCGCTTTCCAACATTTTTTCACCCCGTTTTGAGTCTATTCCGCCGCTGTTGACAAAATTACTTTTCCGGAGTTTTTTGTCGGATTTTATTTACACAAACGCAATTTTATTGTATAATGGTTTAGTTTTTTTGTTATATATTTTCATTCCCGTATCGGGTTTGCAGGAAGAAGGCTATTTATGGACGAAAATGAAGAAAAGCTCAGTTCATTTACGCTGGATGAATCTACCATCCCGGTAATGGAGGACATCTCCAACGGTATCCCAGGCGGCTTCTTCATATACCACGCTGACGGAGAGGAGGAACTCATTTACACCAACCGCACTCTCCTGCGATTTTTTGGCTGCTCCACCGAGGAGGAGTTCAAGGAGTTGACCGGATACACCTTCCGCGGTATGGTGCATCCTGAGGATATCGACGCGGTTGAGGCAAGCATATCCCGGCAGATAGCCGAGGATAAATACAACATGGACTATGTGGAGTACCGCATAATCCAGAAGGACGGTGCTGTCCGCTGGGTGGAGGATTACGGGCACTTTATGCGCACCAGAGCCTATGGGGATATTTTCTGTGTGTTCATCGACGATGCCACAAACCGGCTCGAAAAGCGCCTTGCAGACCTTGAGGAAATAAACGGAGAGCTGAGCCGGGCCTACGCTCAGGAAGCACAATTTAAGCGCGCGATATTCAGGGACGCTGTCTCTATCACAGAAATCGATGTTACCCTCGACAGATTTGTGCTCTCCTCCAATTATCTGGCTCTTCATGGAGCAGATGCCGGCATGAACAGTCCTGAGAGCTTCAGCGAGTATATCGCCGAAAGGGCTGAATCTGTGGAGGAGAACGACCGGGCGCAGTATTATGAATTTTTTGACCTTGAACGGCTCACGCGCTGCTTTGAGCAGGGCGAGCTTGAGCAGGTGTTTGAAAACTGCTTTGATGACCATTTTGGTTCAAAGCGCATGTTCAGGCACACGCTGCTTCTCTCTGAAGATTCCGGCTCCGGCAACATCATGGCAACCTGCATAACCAAGGACATTACCGCTACGGCGGAGCATAAACGGCTGCTTGAAGCAGCGTGGAGGCAGGCGGATATAGCAAATGCCGCCCGAAACGCTTTCCTTAACAGCATCTCTCATGAGATACGCACCCCGCTCAACGGCATCTTGGGCTATATCGAGCTGATGGAGCGCAGTATGCCCGACAGCGACCCAATGCGTGAGTATGTAGGGAAGATCCGCTCCTTCAGCGAGCATCTGTATGACATTTACAGCAACTCTCTGGCGATAACCAGCGCCGCGTCAAGAGCAGTGGTTCTGAGAGAGGATAAGCTCTTCCTTCCCGATGTTCTTGATGAGCTTGAGCGCCGCACCGCCGCACACGCAAAAGAAAAAAACATTGATTTTGTATATAAGGCAGACGATCTCAAGCATTTTTATGTGATTTCGGATCATGTCCAGCTCAGGGAGATAATATGGCAGATACTGGATAACGCCGTTAAATATACCCCTGAGGGAGGGCGCGTGACCTTCAGCGCAGATGAGCTGACCTGCACGGCGGAGGGTTATGCCTGCTATCAGTTTGAGGTCGCGGACAATGGAATAGGCATGGAGGATTCCTTTATCAGCCGGATATTCAGGCCATTTGAGCGCGCCGGCAGCACCACGCAGACCGGTATTTACGGTGCAGGGCTTGGGCTACCCATGGCGAAGAATCTTATTGAGCTGATGGGCGGAAGCATATCCATTGAAAGCTCCCTTGGAATCGGCAGCCGTTTCACCGTGCGCCTTACGCTCCGCCTCCAGCCGGAACACATTCAGGCGGACTGGCCCGGCGACGATGGAGCCAGTCTGGTCGGCAAGCACATCCTTCTGGTAGAAGACAATGAGATAAACCGTGAGATCGCGCTGGCGCTTCTTCATGATTCCGGCTTTATTGTGGATACCGCGCCGGACGGTGCCGCAGCAGTGGATATGGTTCGCCGTATGCCCCCGTTTGATCTAATTCTTATGGATCTGCAAATGCCCGTGATGAACGGTTATGACGCCGCAATGGCCATTCGCGCCCTTCAGGATAGCGCCCGGTCAGAAACACCGATCATTGCACTCTCGGCGGACAGCTTTGCGGAAAGTCAGGAGCGATGTCTCGCATGCGGCATGAACGCACATTGTTCAAAGCCTCTGGATATAGATAAGCTCTGCGCGATGATCAGCGCCGTTCTCAGCAGCCCTGACAGCGCCCGCTGATGTCCGCTCTGAATATACGCTAAATCACGGCCGGTAATACG
>DKYJ01000013.1:50715-51385 GCA_002493305.1 Clostridiales bacterium UBA7103
CGGTAATACGGCCGTGATTTAGCGTCAGCTTGCCCCTCGTCCTCCCCTGCTGCTCTATCGTCTTTCCTTAGCAGCATAAGGTTTTTAACAATCTCCCGCGAATTGTCAAAAAAGTCCCGAGAAACTTTTTGACAGGCAAAAATTAATATATCTTCACTTTTATTTTGCGTATACTTGAGCTATAATGTAGATGGATAAAGACAGGAGGCTGCGTACATATATGAAAAAAGGCACTAAAATTCTCCTAACGATACTTATTGTAATACTTGCGGTCATTTTCGCGGTCAGCGCGTATAAGCTCATAAGCACACTGCATGAATACAAGGTCGCTGACAATATGTATTCAAACCTCAACAACCGCTTTGTCTCCGGCAAGACAGCAGACCCAGACAAGAAAGAGGATGACGCTGAGCATTCTCCCATCAGTGTGGATTTCACCGAGCTTTTGGCCCAAAGCCCTGATGTGGTGGGTTGGATATACAGCGCCGACACCCCCATCAACTACCCTGTGGTTCAGGGTGAGGACAATGATTTCTATCTCCACCGCTTTATGGATGGCACATGGAACCCCAGCGGCACCATCTTTTTGGATATCGCCTGCGAGGGGGACTTTTCCGGCCGCAACACTATCATCTACGGCCACCATATGAACGACGGCTCCATGTTCGCC
>DKYJ01000013.1:51651-100714 GCA_002493305.1 Clostridiales bacterium UBA7103
ATGAACGACGGCTCCATGTTCGCCAGTCTATCCGAATACCGCAAGCAGGGGCAGGAGTATTACGACCAGCACTCTGTCATGTACCTCAACACTCCCACGCAGAATTACAAAATCGAGGTGTTTGCCGGTATTCTGACCGATGCGGAATCCGATGTTTACGCGGTGAGCTTCAGCTCTGAGGAGAGTTTTCTGGACTATGTCCAGCGTATGAAGGGTCAATCCGTGTTTGAAAGCGCCGTCGAAGTCCAGCCGCAGGACAATATCGTCACTCTCTCCACCTGCGCATACGACTTTGAAAACGCCCGTTTCGTTGTTATGGGCAGACTTGTCCCTATTGATTAAGAGAATGCAAGCGTTGAATAAGTTGTCTGCGGCGGGCTGACAGTTATTAATAGATTGCTTAAGAATTATCTTAAGAAAAGTTCAGCATTTGAAGTATTGCATTTTTCGTCAAATTTGTTATAATGATGTTGCATTAAGTTTCAATATGGTTTCAATTTCGCAACCATATTTGAGATAGATCGTAAAGTTCATGGCAAACAATTCAGCGACTTATTTTCAGAGGTGAAATAATATGAAGAAATTTAAGATATTTTTCAGCCTGCTGTTCGCGCTGGTCTTTGTGTTCCAGCTGGGTGCAATAGCCTTTGCCGCACCCGATAACGCGGTTGAATTTAAGGACGGGGCCGGTTTTTCTTACCGGCTCACTGCCGAGCTTGATAAGGTCGGTGAGGGCGATCAGCCCGCCTCCGGAGAGACTGAATTCGTCCAGATAGATGAGAATAACGCCTCCGCTTTGGGCGAGGGCTTTTCTCTGAGGCTCGGCAATGACGAGCTTGAGCCGGACGCACTTGTCAAGGATGTCCTGTCCAAAGATCTGGCCATTTCCGTCCCCGCCGGGTATTATGTAAGCGCTCTGGCTCTCCGCGCCGCGGCAGACACTGACGCTGTCCCCGTGAATCTGCTTGACAGAAGCGAGGCAGATGCCAGCTCCGCCAATATCAAACTCAAAGCCGGTGCACTCACCGTTGCCGATGAGGCAGGCATGCTCTGGCTTGACAGCAGCGCCGTCACCGGAGATGCTGCCGCGGACGCCTTTGTGCTGGATATTACCCTGAGCAAGCTGGACGCAGAAGCTAAGGTCGAGGTAACGGTTGACAGCAGCAAGCTGGAGGCCAGCACCGCAGCCGCCGCAGACGCTCCGGCAATATTCACCGCTCCCGAAGCTCCCGCATTTGACGCGAATGTCAATAGCTTCTCCGGCTGGAAGCTGACCTACCCCAACGGCAGCTCTGTCATGCTCGCCGAGAATACTGAGTTCAGCCCCTACGCGAGCTGCACTCTGGAGGCAGTTTTTGCACCCGTAGTTCACACCGTTAATGTGATTGTCACAGCCGACAAGGAAGCATACTCCGTCGGCGAGACCCCTGTTATCTCCGCCTCCGTCAAGGAGGAGGGCTACGACGCTGAGGTGACCCATTCCGTCACTGACGCGGGCGGCGCCAGCGCAGATCTCGCTTCTCTCTCCGCCGGAACTTACACCGTTGTTACCACCGTGTCCGATGTGAAGCTCAACGGCGAATCTCTCCCCTCCGAAAACCTCAATGTTATTGTGAACAATGTTGTTTTCACAGTCGAGGATACCGCTTCTCCCGCTCCCTCCGAGCCTGAGACGCCCGCTGAACCTGACACTCCCGGCAACGGCAATACCGTCATTGGCGGCGGGGACACCCCGGCAGCGCCCGCAGAACCTACCCAACTCACCATCACTGTTAAAAAGCCCGTATACGACGAGCAGGCCAGAGAATTCAAGCCCGACGGTCTGGGCTATGAGGCAAGCGGCCTTGCAGAGGGCGACAAGATAAGCGCAGTCTCGTTCATCTTCGATGAGGAGAAGTCCATATTCACGATCAACAATCTGGAGATCGTGGACGGCTCGGAGAACGAAGTCCCCTTTGTGGTAGATGGTTCCTCCACCTTCGCTGTTGACAACCTCAAGTACAAAATCAGCATTGTCGGCGCCCCTGCCGAGGTTCCCGCACCCCAGAGCACCAATATCACCCTCACCGTCAATAACCTTGAGTTTACCTATGACGCCAAGGAGCATATCCCGGCCGACACGGATTACACCGTCACCGGACTTGATGCCACGCTCAAGCTGGTTCCCAAATTCAAGGCTGAGACAAATGTATGCAGCAAAAATGTGGAGCTTGAGTCCTGGGAGATCGTGAAGTCCTCTGACAGCAGCATCGTAGCAAACAGCAGCACTCCCAACGGCTATACCGTCAATGTGACCGGCACACTCAAAATCGATCCCAAGGACGCTACCATCTCCATTAAGAATGATATCCAGTTCAAGTCCAACGGCAGCACCGCTTTCAAGCTTGCCGAGGGCAACATCTCCGCAAACGGCCTTGTCAACGGACACAAGTACGCGCTCTCTTCTCACTTTGAGAAGGACGGCAAGAAGGTCGAGGCTCCCACTGAGGCCGGTGAATACACCATTGTGATCGACAAGTGCGAGATTTATGACCAGAGCCAGATATCTAACGGCAAGGTCACCGGTGATCCTCTCACCGCAAACTATAACCTGGTCAAGAATAACGGCAAGGTCACCATCACCGTCAACGAGCACGCTATTCCCCTCACCATCACTGCCAAGAGCGGTACCTTCGAATATGACGGCAGCGCCAAAACAGTTGAGGGCTGGGAGAGCGTGGACGGCCTGAAGGACGGCGACAAGCTGGAGAGCGTCAAGTATAAGAGCAGCGCGACCCAGACTATCCCCGGCGAGAGCAGCGCTGAGATCGAGTCCGTTGTTATCAAAACTGCCAGCGGCGGTGCTGTTGCCGCTGATAAGTACACCATAAATCTCAACCCCGGCAAAATAACCGTCACTAAGCCCAAGCTCACCCTCACCGCTGTCTCTGACGAGAAGGTGTATGACGGCAAGGCTCTCAGCAACAACAATGTCAAGGCCAGCCGTGACCTGAGCAAGACTAACTTTAAGCTGTCCGTGGGTCTCTCCGTCACCGATAAGGCCGGCAACAGTGTTCGCAACGGCCCTGTGAATGTAGGCACCTACACGAAGAAGATAAGCTCCGTGAAGATAACCCTCAACGGCAACGACGTCACTGAGTACTTTGATGTAACCTGCGTTGACGGCACTCTCACTGTCAAATCCGGCAGCGGCAGCAGCAGCAACGCCGGCGTCAAGACAGGCGATGAGTCCAATATCGGCCTGCTGATCGGTATTCTGGCCGCCTGCGCCGTGATCATCATAGTAATCGTGGTAATTCTGCTCAAGAAGCGCAAGCCCAGCGATACGGCAGAGGCTGAGATCGAGGAGCTTCCCACCGAACCTGCTGACGAAGCCAAGGATGAGGGCTTCCAGATAGACCAGAGTGTCTTTGACCAGAAGGACGACGAAAACAAGTAAACACTAATTTTGAAAGGCCGCCCGGCATGGGCGGCCTTTTGTTTGCCGGCAAAGAGCTGTACATTGAGGCAATGCAGTTTTGCTCACGCCCAAAGCCGCCCCTTTGGCGCAGTGGGAGGTGTCTTACGGTTGTCCGCAAGACGGAGAGGTCGCGCTTTGCAAAGCTATTTTTAATCTGTGCAAGCTTCGAGCTTTACATCCTCTCAGGCGCTACGCGCCAGCTCCCCTTGGGTACAAGGAGAGCCTTTGGCTGCTGCAAGCTTTAAACGCTTGACGCACTAATTTCCTTCTCCAAAGCTCGGCTCCGCGCTATCTTGCTGCCCCCTCAGGGGGAAGTGGCGAGCCGTGCGAGCCAAAAGGGGGGGCTGCCCTGCATCTGAGTAAGATAGGAAAATAATGTTCTAACTTGCCGCACAGTAAGACAGCCCCCCATCAGTCACGGCTACGCCGCGACAGCTTCCCCTCATGGGAAGCCAAGAATAGATTGCGCAAATCGGCGGCGATAGCGCTCCGAAACGCGCCTGAGGGCGCAGCCTCGTCAGAGGGAGCCTTTGAATGGGGCAAACATCGTTTGGTGTAGGGCTTGTTTTATGCTCCCCTACGCCCAATATCCACATGGGAAAAAATGCGCCTTGACTTTATCTTATTAAGACATTATAATCATCATATAATCCTAATAAGATAATGTGAGGTGGATGTCTTGGCAAAGGAGAGGCGCTATATGTGCATAGACCTGAAGAGCTTTTACGCCTCTGTGGAGTGCGTGGAGCGGGGTCTGGATCCTATGACGGCGAAGCTCGTGGTGGCTGACCCGGAGCGCACAGTCGGTACGATCTGCCTTGCGGTAACTCCGGCGATGAAGGCGCTGGGTGTTCGCAATCGCTGCCGCGTGTTCGAGATCCCGCCGAATATTGACTACATCATGGCAACGCCCCGCATGGCGCTGTATATTGAATACTCCGCGCGGGTCTATTCGGTGTATCTGAAGTATGTGGCGCCGGAGGATATACACCCCTACTCCATAGACGAGGTGTTCATGGATATAACGGACTATCTCTCCTATCGCGGGCAGACAGCGGAGGAGTTTGCCCTGATGATAAAGGACGACGTTTTTAAGACCGTAGGCATAACCGCCGCTTGTGGTGTGGGCACGAATCTGTATCTTGCCAAGATAGCCATGGACATTCTGGCAAAGCGCAGCCCAAACGGTCTTGCCAGCATCGACGAAGCCGACTATCGGCGGCTTCTCTGGGGACATAAGCCACTGACGGACTTCTGGCGCATCGGCGAAGGCACGGCGCGGCGGCTGGCGCGCATGGGCGCGCTCACCATGGGCGAGGT
Source organism: Clostridiales bacterium UBA7103 (assembly GCA_002493305.1). Lineage (GTDB taxonomy): Bacteria > Bacillota > Clostridia > Oscillospirales > Oscillospiraceae > Limivicinus. Next base: position 56,432 of record DKYJ01000013.1, read on the forward strand.
GGCTGGACTGGACGAGGAATCCATGTACCGCGCCTTCGGCATTGACGCTGAGCTGCTCATCGACCATGCATGGGGTCGTGAGAGCACCACCATAGCCGATATCAAGGCCTACAAGCCCAAGACCCGCTGCCTGTCCTCAGGTCAGGTTCTGTCCAGAGGATACAGCTTTGAGGAGGGGCGCACCATCGTGCGTGAGATGGCGGAGGCCGCGGCGCTGGATATGTTCGGCGCGGGGCTCAGCTGTCGCGGCATCGCCCTGCATCTGAGCTATGGTTATGACTCCTCCACACCGTCCTCAAAGGGCAGCCTGTCTTTCTCCTCCCCCAGCGCCTCCATGCGCTATGTTGCCGACAGCGCGGAGCTTATATATGCCCGCATAGCCGATAGGCGGCAGGACATACACCGGGTTAACATAACTCTTGACAAGCTGACGGACTGCCCCTGTGGGCAATACGATCTGTTCAATGATGAAAAAGCTCTTGAAAAAGAGCGGCAGCTGCAATCGGCAATGCTGTCAATAAGAGAAAAATACGGCGGGCGGGGCATTTTCAAGTGCCTTGACCTCAAGGAGGAGGCCACCGCCCTTGACCGCTTCCGCCAGATAGGAGGACACCGGGCATGAGGAAGGCCATGGAGCGCTCGGAGAGGGCAAAGCAGTTCATGCCATTTGCCGCGCTGGAGGGGCTGGAAAGCTCCCTGTATAAGCGCACACAGCACCCGCAGGAGCGGATAATTCTGGCCGAGGACGCACAGACGGAGCTTGATATGCGTCTGCGCAGCCTCGCCATCGGCGAGCGCGTGCTTGCGACGCACTATATGGGCATGGGTTATGTGGAAACCGAGGGCATTCTGCGCCGCATCGACCCCATAGACCGCAGCATAACGGTGGACGAGCTTGTTATAAAGCTCTCGGCGCTGCTGGATATACGCGGAGAGCTTTAAAGCGCGAGACAAGACCCACCCCGGCGGGTGGGTCTTGTCTAATCTTGTTTTTGTCGGGAGCGGATTTTGGGCAGCAGCGCGATCAAAATTCCCACGAAGAACAGCACTATGCACAGAATAAACAGCCACTCAAGGTTATTTATCTCCAAATAGGCTGGAACGCCGGATTTCACCATTCCATCCCCGGCGCCTTTGGGCATGGCGTACGAAACGGTGTATGTCCCGAGTGAGCCTTCTACCGCCATTATAAAAAGTCCGGCGGCGCTTAGCAGGGATAATATGGCGCCAATAATAACACAGAGCCTCCCGGTATAAATTTGTGAGATACTGTCGCTCTTTTCCTTGACGGCGGGTATGTCATTGTCGCTTTCATACTCGTCATATAAAAGATATTCCGTTGACACGCCAAAGAGCTTGCTGATTTGCAGGACATTTTCCGTGTCCGGCATGGCGGTATTCTGTTCCCACTTTGACAGGGCCTGCCTCGAAACGCTTATCCTACCGGCAAGCTCCTCCTGCGTCCAGCCGCGGGCCTTCCTCATGCCTTGCAGCTTCTCTCCAAATGTCATGAAAGCACCTCCTTTTCATGCGTTCGGTTGATGCGTTCAGTATAACATTGAGCCGCCGATTTATCCACCAGTTTCTCTTTACATACGCGCAACTTGAGTTTACATGGCGTATATCCGGCTTTACGCAGGATTTAATTTACATAAAACACTTTACATAATTTAGTTTACTCTATTTTTATCATGACGCGCATGGAGTTGAGCACAGCCAGCACCATAACGCCCACATCGCCGAACATCGCGATCCACATATCCGCAATGCCGAGGGCGCCCAGCAGCAGGATAACGGCCTTAACACCGAGGGCAAAGGCGATGTTCTCGCGCACTATACGCATGGTACGGCGGGCGATGCGCATGGCAAGGGGCAGCTTTGAGAGCTTATCGTCCATGAGCACGATGTCGGCGGACTCAATGGCGGCGTCGCTCCCCAGCGCGCCCATGGCTATGCCCACGTCGGCGCGGGTCAGCACGGGGGCGTCGTTTATCCCGTCGCCCACAAAGGCCAGCTTCCCGGCTCCAAGCAGGCTCTCCACCTGCTCCACCTTCTGCCCCGGCAAAAGTCCGGCGCAGACCTTGTCAATGCCAAGCTTATCGCCTACGGCGCGGGCTATCTCCTCCCTGTCGCCGGTAAGCATGACGGTTGTCTCAACGCCAAGGCTTCGAAGCTCTCTTATGGCCTCGGCCGCCTCAGGCTTCACAGCGTCGTTTATGAGGATGTGCCCCATATAGTCGCTCCCCTGCGAGACATGAACGACCGTGCCGCTGAAGTGACATTCGTGCCAGTTCGCGCCCACGCTGTCCATGAGCCTGCCGTTGCCCACATAGTAGAGCTTTCCGTCAATCTGAGCGCTCAGACCCATGCCTGCAAGCTCCGTGACATCTCCGAGGCGGGCTTTGTCAATATCCCCGCCGTGAGCGCGGGTAATGGACTCTGCCACCGGGTGGTTTGAATAGCTCTCGGCAGCGGCGGCTATATCAAGCAGAGTCTCCCCGTCCACCCGCTCAGGGTGCACCGCTTCCACCTGGAAGCGCCCCTGAGTGAGCGTGCCGGTTTTGTCCATGACAATGGTTTTGACGTTTGCCAGAACCTCCATGTAGCTTGCGCCCTTGATGAGTATGCCCTGCTTGGACGCGCCGCCTATGCCGCCGAAAAAGGACATCGGCACGGACACCACCAGCGCGCAGGGGCAGGATACCATCAGAAAGATGAGCGCCCGCTCAAGCCACACTGACCATGGCTGCGCAAAAAGCAGCGGCGGCAGCAGCGCCAGCAGCACCGCGCCCGCCACGACGCAGGGGGTATAAACTCGCGCAAAGCGGGTTATGAAATTCTCCACCCGCGCCTTTTTCTCGGAGGAGTTTTCCACCAGCTCCAAAATGCGGGCAACCGTGCTGTCGCGGTATAGGCTGTCTGCCTGCATGGTGATAAGCCCGGAGAGGTTTATCGAGCCGCTGATGACCCTGTCGCCCTCGGCGCAATCCACCGGCAGGCTCTCCCCCGTCAGCGCGGCGGTATCAAGGCTGGAGTGTCCCTCGATAACAACGCCGTCCAGAGGTACTTTCTCACCGGGGCGGACGATAAGGCGCTCCCCTATCTCCACTTCCTCCGGGGAAAGGCTGAGCTCCTCCCCGTTTCTTATGACGGTTGCGCTCTCCGGGCGAATGTCCATAAGCGCGGCGATGGACCTTCTGCTCCTGCCCACTGCGATAGACTGGAAAAGCTCTCCCACCTGATAGAAGATCATGACCCCCGCCGCCTCCGGGTACTCGGCTATGCCGATAGCTCCCAGCGTGGCGATACTCATCAGAAACTCCTCGTCAAATAACTGCCCGTGAGCTATCTTACGCACAGCAGACCAAAGCACATCATAGCCCGCGATGAGATAGGGCACCATGAAGGCGACGCCGCGCCACAGCCCTTCCAGCGGCAGAAACGCCGCCGCAAGCGTAAGTACAGCTGCGGCGAATATACGCCGCAGCATCTTTTTCTGCTTTTTTGTCAATTCTTTCATATCACTATCGTGCAGTCCGGCTCGATTTTCTTTGCCACCTTGACGGCTTTTTTCAAAACCTCGTCGAAATCAGCGTCCGCCGCCTCAAGGGTCAGCTTTTGCGCAAGGAAATTGACGGACACAGCCTGAACTCCCGCTATTGCGCGGATACCGTCCTCGATCTTCTGCGCGCAGTGGGCGCAGTCCAGATCTTCAAGTCTGAATGTCTTTTTCATTTTACTTCTCCTCCTCTTTTTCTTCGGTCAAATGGTCATAGCCCTGAGCAATGATAGTGCGCACATGGTCGTCCAGCAGGAAGTAATATATTGTCTTCCCTTCCCGCCGCTTTCCAACCAGCTTGTTGTCAAAAAGTATGCGCAGCTGGTGTGAAATAGCGGACTGGGTCATACCCAGCAGCTCCGCGATGGCGCACACGCACATCTCTGACTCGTGCAGGGCGTAAAGGATCTTCATGCGTGTTGTATCCCCGAAAATTTTGAACAGATCCGCCAGATCGCAGATAAGCTCATCACTTGGAAGCTCGCTTTTGACCTTGCACAGGATAGCCTCGTGGTTATGCTTCTTCATCATTTGACTCTCCATTCATATGAATTACTGTTCATATGATAACTCGCTCATGTGTTTTTGTCAAGAGACTTTCAAAATTTTTTCGGAGGCTGCCATGTAAGAGCTGCGAGGCAAAAATATGTTGAAAAACATACCCGGCAGTAATATACTTCTATCAAAGCATATTATACGCCTTGACGAGGAGGGCTGAATGGTGAACGAGATAATCAAAGCAATAAAAGAGCGCAGGAGCATCCGCAAATTCAAATCCGACATGCCCCCCAGAGAGGATATTGAGCAGATCATCGAGGCCGGGCTTTACGCGGCAAACGGGATGGGAAAGCAGGCCGCAATTACCGTTGCCGTAACGAACAGGGCTGTTCGAGACAAAATCGCCGAGGCCAACAGGCAGATAGGCGGCTGGCCGGAGGGCTATGACCCGTTTTACGGCGCGCCTGTGATTTTGATAGTTCTCGCAGATAAAAACTGGGCAAATCGTGTTTATGACGGCAGCCTTGTTATGGGCAATATGCTGCTCGCCGCTCACTCTCTCGGCCTTGGCAGTATATGGATCAACCGCGCAAAAGAAGAATTTGAGCAGGAGGAATGGAAAAAACTGCTTTCAGATATAGGTGTCCCCGGCGAATGGGAGGGTATCGGTCACTGCGCTGTCGGCTACGCAGAGGGTGAGCGCCCCATTGCGGCAAAGCGTAAAGACGGCAGAGTATATTGGGTAGAATAGAAAAATTTCCCCCGCCATATGGCGGGGGAAAAGCTTATGTTCAATCGGTTTTTACGCTCTCGACCGGCGCGGACGCTTCGGCCTGTTTTTTGGCCTCTTCCTCCTCCAGTACCCTGTATGCTACCTTGCCTACGAGGGTCTTGGGAAGGCTCTCCCTGAACTCGATATCCTTGGGCATGGCGTACTTGGCGATATGCTTACGGCAGTAGTCAAGGATCTGCTGCTTTGTCTCTTCCGTGGCGGGGACGCCGGGCTTGAGCATAACGAAAGCCTTGACCCGCTGCATCCTGTACGCATCCGGAACGCCTATGACGCAGCTCATATGCACAAGGCTGTTCGCGTCCAGAATGTTCTCTATCTGGGCGGGGTAAATGTTATATCCGGAGGAAATTATCATGCGCTTAATGCGCCCCTTGAAGAAGGTGAAGCCCTCCTCGTCCATATACCCGAGATCGCCCGTATACACCCATGTAAGCCCGTCGGCGTGGCGGCGCAGAGTTCTGGCCGTCTCCTCCGGGTGGTGGATATACTCGCGCATGACGGTGGGCCCTGAAAGCAGCACCTCGCCCTCCTCGCCGAAGGGCAGCTCCTCATCGGTATCGGGCTTGACTATCTTAATATAAGTATCAGGGAAGGGCAGGCCGCAGCTCCCCTCCTTGGTCTTATGTGGCGGCGTCAGGCAGCAGGCGGTGACAGTCTCGGTCGTGCCATATCCCTCGCGGATCTGCACCGGGGCGCGGTGGTCGCCGAGGAACTTGTCAAACTTCTTTTTAAGCTCGATAGACAGCGAATCTCCGCCGGAGAACACGCCCTTGAGGCAGGACAGGTCTGCCTTTCCCATGCTGGGCAGGCGCAGCAGCGCTTCATACAGCGTGGGGACGCCCGCGATGAAGTTGCAGCGGTCCTTGGTGATGAGCTTTGCATAGCTCTCTGCGGTGAAGCGCGGCACAAGTATACACCTGCCGCCGGAGGCGAGCATGGAATGGATACATACGCCGAGGCCGAAGCCGTGGAACAGCGGCATGGCGGAGAGCATTTTATCCCCGGGGCGGAACATGGGGTTGACGCCGATTATCTGCTGGGCAAGGGCGTTGAAATTGAGATTTGTGAGTAAAATACCCTTGGTAGTTCCGGTCGTACCGCCGGAATAGAGAATGACCGCCGGATCATCTCCCTTTCTGCCCACTTGGTGCTGCCAGAAGCATGCCCTGCCAAGGCGCATGAACTCCTTCCAGCGAATAACAGGCGCATCTGCCGGTATCTTCTCTATCTTGCGGCCTTCGGTGAGCATATAGCCCGCCTTAACCGGCTTTGAAAGCGCGTCCCTGATGCTGGCGATGACGATGTTCACGGCGCAGGTGTTCTGGCGGATGGCCTCAAACTTGCCGTAGAACTGGTCAAGCGTCACAACCGTCACACTCTTGGACTCGTTTATGTAAAACTCAAGCTCCTTCTCTCCGGAGAGCGGGTGAACCATGTTGGCGATCGCGCCCACGCGGTTGACCGCGTAGAACATATATATCGCCTGCGGGCAGTTGGGCATGGCGATAGTCACCGCGTCCCCCTCGCGCACGCCGATAGTGCGCAGGCTCTTGGCGCAGTTTTCTATCTGCTCAAGCATACTTTTATAGCTGGTGGACTTGCCCATGAAATCGAAGGCGACATTGTTTGGGTATTTATCCGCAACGGCCTTCACGGCCTCGAACATTGAGCCTTGAAAATAATCCAGATGGGAGGGCATATCCCCCAGACTGTTGAGCCAAGGCATTTTGACTTGTGTATTCTCCATTTTTTCTTCTTTGACTCCCCTGCTTTAGTATTCTATCTCCTGCTCGGCGGGCAGCTCAAGCAGCTCCGGGTTTTCAAGCAAGTGCTTTAAAAGGCGGATGCTCTTGGAGTAATAATACCCGTCGGCAAGACGCTCATCAATGGTAAGGCCGATGTCCAGCGTCTCATGCATGACATAGCTGCCGTCGGGCGCAAAAATGGGGCTGAGCTTTTTCTCGCCGATTATGCAGAACACCGAGCAGGTACCCCAGTTGGTGAGGTGATGATAGCCGCATTTGAGCTTTATCGAGCCGAGGTTTGAGATAAGCACCGAGGCATAAAACGGGTCGTTCGAGATGAGAAAATCCGGGCATTTGCCGTGCTTATCCAGCACTGTGATAAGCCAGATGAGAAACTTAGACAAAAAGCGGGGCATCTTATTTAAAATGTCCATGCTGTCGGAGGTGTTGTCGATCTGCTCAGCGTCTCCGGAGCGGCAGTTGGTCACCTGGGCGCGGATCTCCTCATGGAGCTTGTCCAAAGTGTAATCCCCGCCCGCGTGGATGAAGGCAAGCCCCTCCTCACCGTTATCGGCAAACTGCTTTTTCACAATAAAGGCCAGTGATACCTCGTCCCTCTGATAGACGTTCTTGTTGGCGATAAAGCGGTTCATCTTAGGGCGCATGGTCAGGGTCTTTATCAGCGCCGCCGCTATCACATGGAAGGCCGTATACGGAAAATCCTCACCCTGATTTTTCTTTTCAAGATAGCCGTTTATATTTGTCAGGTCTATGCGCTCGGAGATATACGCCTCATTGTCACAGCGGTTGGGATAGATAATAGGCATGATATAGTGCATAGCGTCCAAATCGCGCAGGAGGCGGCCGTCTTTTCTGTCGCCGAAGCGCCGCTTCTGTTTTTTATTCATGGGATCACCTCTCTTTGGTATGCCGCCGATATATCCATCGGCCAAGGGCCATTTTAGCACATGTTTATTTTTTCTACAAGAATTTTAAGTGTTTTTTAATAAATACGCCCGGAGAGCAGAGCACTCCGGGCGTCGATTTTTCTTATTCAATTGCCGAATATTATATCCGCGGCTCCTCCCCCGTCTCCGGGCACTTCGATTATCGTCGGCCCCTCGGTTTCAGCGGGCGGTTCGGTGGGCGTGGGCTCTTCCGGGGTCGGCTCCGGTGTCTGCGTTGGCTCCGGGCTAAGCTCCGGTGTCTGCGTTGGCTCCACGATCTGTGTAGGCTGAACCGTGGCCACATAGTTATAGTAATCGGCGCCCTTGAGCTCAGTGGTTGCGGTTATCGACCCGCCGCCATTACGGTAGACCACATCAAGATTTGCCTCTGTCACTTCGTCGCTGTAAGGGTTGAGATACTGGTTTATCATAGGTATCCACTGGTAGAGATCCAGTATGGCGTAGCTGTACCCGTGAACCATATCGGGGTTATTGGGCGCGGTGTAGAAGTTTATATCCTCCGCCTTGCAGGCCAGCGCTTGCCTGAGGAAGAAAGCAATGTTTGAAGCATCAAGATCCGTTGTCAGCCCCTCGGAGAGGATATCCACCACCTTTGATATGTTGGGGATATTGCCCAGAGTAATAAACTGCTCTGCGCAGGCCTTTAGGAAGCGATGCTGCATCTCGATGCGCCCGATGTCCCCGGTAGCGTAACCGCTGCGGTAGCGGCAGACGCCCATGGCGTCATAGCCGTTTAGAAGCTGATAGCCCGGAGCGACGTGTATGGTCAGGTTTTGAGACGGATCCTCATAGTCAAGCGCCTGGGGCACATCGAAGTATACCCCGCCCAGCGCGTCAACCGTGTCAATAAACACTCCCAGGTCGATTATTGCATAGCAGTCAACATCAAAGCCTACGAGCTTCTTTATATTGTCCTTGAGCGCGTCAATGCCATTGCCGCCGCCGTTTATATTGCCCCAATACACCGCGTTTATCTTACGCACGTCCCAGGTGGAGTTGATAAGCGTGTCGCGCGGAATGCTCACAAAGTCCATCTTGTGGTTCTCGGTGTCTATTTTTCCAACCATGATGGTGTCGGTATTGCCATTGCCGTCGTCATTGCCGACAAGCAGAATGGTGTACACCCCGTCCTGACGGCCATTGTCGGTGCTGAGGCTGTTAGTATCGTCTTTCTCGCCGCTGACGGGAAGTTTGGGAGAGCTTGGGATATCCGGTGCCTTTTCCCATAGCATGTAATAGCAGAAGGCTCCTATAAAAACCAGCGCCACAACGCCTATGACACTTAAGGCTATTCTCAGCCCTTTTTTTGCCTTGTTCATATGTTTACCTCTCAAATGCTTTAGCAGGCGGATCGGTTCAACTATCGTCTGCTTATATAAATGGTGACATTGTCACTCGTTTTCTCCACGGAGATTATATACAATAATTATGAACTTTCAATGGCTAAAATTCTCAAATATTCTTAAGAAAATATACCCTCATGGCGGAGAAATTATAAATCTGCCTGCCAAAAAACTTTCGTGCAGGTTCAACCGTGCTGTTTTTGTCGGTTCTATTATCCAATTTATTCCAATATCAGGCCATATTTTGTGCAATCTGTCCCGCTCTTTTTCAGATACGGGGCAATCAATAGTGCAATGCCAACAAAAGTATTAAAACTGCCCCACGGCTCTTGACTTTATCACCAAAAAGTGCTAAAGTGTGTGCCGTAAAGAGGGACGGAGTATATGCTCCGCCCGAAAGATTACGGAGGAAAGACAAATGAAAAAGATTCTTGCATTGCTTTTAGCGCTTGTAATGGTTTTTGCGCTGTGCGCCTGCGGCGGTCAGCCCGCTGCTCCCGCCGAGTCTCAGGCCCCTTCCGAGGGTGAGCCTGCCGAGGCTCCTTCCGAAGCTTCCGCTGACAGCTATTCCATCGGTATCTGCCAGCTGGTTCAGCACCCCGCTCTTGACGAGGCCACCCGCGGCTTCCAGGAGGCTCTTATTGATAAGCTGGGCGACAAGGTTGATTTTAACTATCAGAACGCCGCCGGTGACGCTGCCACCTGCGCCACCATCTGCACCCAGTTTGTGAGCGATGAGGTCGACCTCATCATGGCAAACGCTACCGCCTCTCTTCAGGCTGCAGCCTCTGCCACCAACGATATCCCCATTCTGGGCACCTCCATCACCGACTACGGCACTGCCCTTAATGTCTCTGACTGGACCGGCGTTTCCGGCGTGAACATCTCCGGCACCTCCGACCTTGCTCCCCTTCAGGGTCAGGCCGATATGCTCAATGAGCTCTTCCCCGATGCAAAGACCGTCGGTATAGTCTACTGCTCCGGCGAGCCCAACTCCAAGTTCCAGGCCGACACCATCACCCCGATGCTTGAGGCATTTGGATACACCGTCAGTGAGTACACCTTTGCCGACTCCAACGATGTCGCTTCCGTCGTCGCCAACGCCTGCGCTGACAATGACGTTCTCTACATCCCCACCGATAACACCGCCGCCTCCTGCACCGAGGCCGTGAACAACGTAGCTCTCAACGCCGGCGTTCCCATCGTCTGCGGCGAGGAGGGCATCTGCTCCGGCTGCGGCGTAGCGACGCTGTCCATCTCCTACTATGACATCGGCTACGCCACCGGTGAGATGGCCTACGAGATCCTTGTAAACGGCGCTGATGTGAGCACCATGGAAGTTCAGTTTGCGCCCAAGTTCACCAAGGAGTATAACGCCGAGCTTTGCAAGGCTCTCAATATCAGCGTTCCCGAGGACTATGTTGCCATCGGCGGCTGATACGCGGTAAAATCTCTCTCAATATCAACACCCCTGCGGGCTTTTGCCCGCAGGGGATAAGTCTTGTTTTAAGGAGTAGTTCCCATCGTGAGTATTGCGGCTTATTTTTCTTCTCTGAGCGTGTTGAAGCTGCTCAAAAACATGCCCGGCGGTATTGCGCAGGGGCTTGTCTGGGGGCTTATGGCTCTCGGCGTGTATGTGACCTTCCGCCTGTTGGATGTGGCGGATCTGACAGTCGACGGTTCCTTTACCACCGGCGGCGCGGTGACAGTCATGCTCATCATCGCCGGATATCCCGCATGGCTTGCGCTGCTGGTCGCGGTGCTGGCCGGTGTGCTGGCAGGGTTATGCACCGGGCTTTTGCACACAAAGCTTGGTATCCCCGCAATTTTGGCCGGTATTCTGACCCAATTTTCCCTGTACTCCATCAACCTGCGTATAATGGGTATGGCCGCGAACAAGGCTGTCAGCGTGGATAAATATAACCTTATCATCAGCGCGCGGCACATCACCGCCTCCATCATCACGGGGCTTGTCATTGCCTTTGTGGTGATCACCCTGTTCTACTGGTACTTCGGCACGGAGCAGGGCTCCGCACTGCGCGCCACCGGCAGCAATCCCGCCATGAGCCGGGCGCTGGGTATCAACATAAACAACATGAAGGTTCTGGGGCTTGCCATCTCCAATGGCATTGTGGCTCTCTCCGGCGGGCTCATGTCCCAGTATCAGGGCTTTGCCGATATAAACATGGGTCGCGGCGCTATCGTCATCGGCCTTGCCGCCGTCATTATCGGTGAGGTCATCGGCAGAGCGGTGCTGGGCAAACGCCTGAATTTCTATGGCACGCTGAGCTTTGTCGTTGTCGGCGGAGTGCTTTACTATCTGGTCGTTGTGATAGTTCTCTGGCTGCGCCTTAACTCCAACGACCTCAAGCTCTTCACCGCAGTGATCGTCGCGCTGTTTCTCGCTGTCCCCTACCTCAGAGAGCAGTCGAAGAGTTCCTTTGCAAGTCTTAAAAAGAAAGGGGGCAAGGGCGATGCTTGAGCTTCAAAATGTGAGCAAAACCTTCAACAAGGGCACCATAAACGAAAAGCTGGCGCTTTGCGAGCTGAGCTTGCACCTTGACCCCGGCGATTTTGTCACCGTTATAGGCGGCAATGGTGCGGGTAAATCCACCATGCTCAATGCCGTTGCGGGCGTGTGGCCCATCGACAGCGGCCGCATCGTCCTCGACGGGCAGGACATCACCGCGCTGCCCGAGCATAAGCGTGCGGGTCTCATCGGCAGGGTTTTTCAGGATCCCATGCTGGGCACCGCGCCGAATATGCAGCTGGAGGAGAACCTGGCTCTCGCCAAGCGCCGCGGTGAAAAACGCGGCCTGCGCTGGGGCGTTACCGCCGCTGAAAAGGCGGAGTACAGAGAGCTGCTGAGCGCTCTGGGTTTAGGTCTTGAGGACAGGCTCACGGCAAAGGTAGGTCTCCTCTCCGGCGGTCAGCGTCAGGCCGTGACTCTGCTGATGGCAAGCCTCCGGCGGCCTAAGCTCCTTCTGCTGGACGAGCATACCGCCGCCCTCGACCCGGCTACCGCGTCCAAGGTGCTTGAGCTGTCGGACAAAATAATCGCTGAAAACCAGCTCACCGCCATGATGATAACCCACAACATGAGCGACGCTATCGCCCACGGCAACCGCCTCATTATGATGAACGAAGGCCGAATAATCTTCGATGTGAAGGGTGAGGAGAAAAAGCACCTCACCAAGGGCGATCTTATGGAGAAATTTGCCCGCCTCTCCGGAGTGCAGCTTGACAGCGATCAGGTGCTGCTGTCAGATTAAAAAACAGCTCATATTGATAAACGCTCTCCCCGGAAACTGCCTTCCGGGGAGATTTTGCACGGAAAGAGCCCCGAAAACGGGGCTCTTTCTTTTTATTCGGCAGCGGCAGTCTGCTTCTCCCTCTTTCCGACCCTGCGCCGCCTTATTATAACGACCGCGATCACGACCAGCGCCGCAGCGGCTCCTATTATGAGCGCCGTCACCATGGAGTCTTCCTGCTCCCTCTCCACCGCGCAGAATACCACGCTGTCTCCGCCGGCGGCAAATGTGGTATAGCTTCCGCTGCGTGCGGTACTCTGTCTGCTCCATTGCTCGCCGTCATAGACATAAATATCCACGCTCTCTGTACCCTCCGGCGGGAGGTAACGCACGGTATAACCGCCCTGCGGGATCCGGCTGCCATCAACGGAAAAGACCCACTTTTCAAGCAGGTTTCCACCGGCGATCCCCGGGCCGTCGCCGCTGTACTCATTCAGGCTGAGCTTCGCACCGTCCTCAAAATCGCCCTCGAGCAGCAGCAGGGACATTGGCGAGCCCTCTCTCTGCCGCGCCGCCGCGACCGCCGCCTGCCGAGGCGTATACACAGCCTCGATAGTGTCGCTGAAATGCAGGTTTACATAATTATAATCAGGCCAGTGCCCGCTGTATCCCTCTTTCTCAGGAACAGGGGGTATGCTGTCGGTGTCAATATCTCCGCCGTAGGTAAATTCCAGCTCCTTTACAAGCTCTCCGTCAGCCTTGAAGCTCAGCTTGAGCTTTGCAAATGCTTCAGGCAGATTCTCACTCTCCATAAGCTCCTCATAGCTCACGGCATTGGCTCTGCCCTGATAGCTTATACCGTCCACCGCACCGATGCTCTCGTGAACAAAAATGTTATCATGCACAGCGTCCTCAGCTGTCATGTCCGCCCAACCGGCTATCGCGCCGCTACAGGCAGTCAGATCGTCAATGCCTACAAGAGACATGCAGCCGCTGACCTCCGTGCCGTAGCCTGCGATGCCGCCAACATACTCCGTGCCCTCCACGGCGCACATGGCATAGCTGTCTCTGACGGAGGTATTAGACCTGCCGACGATGCCGCCGATGCAGCTTCCCTCAAGGCTTTCAACGCTGCCATATCCCTGGCAGCCGTACACCGTGCCCACATCGGCAAGGCCAGTTATGCCGCCGCAGTTATCTTTCTTGGCTGTTATGCTGCCGTTGTTTATATCGTCAGAGCAGATGCACTTTGCAAGGAAGGTGGAGCTGATTATATTACCCGTACCAAGATACTGGGACAGCAGACCCTCCATGTCAAACTCATACTCAATGGCCATTGTCCCCGCGACACCGCCAACATTGGAGTCACCCTCCACAGCGCCGAAATTGGTGCAGGCGGCAACTCTGCCGTTTACCTCGTCGGCGCGCTGTTTCTCCGAAACATCTTCAAAAGCCGTCATATTAGCTCCGGAAAGAGCACTGGCCATGAGCATGATGACCCTTGAAAGCTGTCTGCTGACGGCCACCATATCCTCCGCCAGTTCACCGGTGGAATTGCTCATTATCCCGGCGAGCTTGTTCATGTTCTCCGTCATATTGTCAAGATCGATCGCTATATCCCCCGGCAGCTCCACTCCGGGGAGCTGAGGCAAATCAGTTCCGCCGCCCGTGCCGGGATCGGTACTGGGATCGGTTGCCCCGCCCGTGCCGGGATCGGTGCCGGGGTCGGTGGTTCCGCCCGTGCCGGGATCGGTGCCGGGGTCAGTGGTTCCGCCCGCATTGGGCGTGACCTCAGGTGCTGCGGGCGTGGCTTCACCCGCGTCTGGCACAGTCCCCGAATCAGCAGACCCACCCGTGCCGTTGTTGTTAAGCTTATCCAAAGCAGAGCTTGAACTGTTATTTACGCCGTTGAGAACATCGTTCATCTGCTGGGACATGCCCGAGAGGTTCCCCATAGCCTCCGCCGTCAGACTTTGCAGAGTGTACAGCTCCCCGGACAGACTCATGGCGGATTTAAGCTGCAAAAACGGTTCCATCTGCCCCACTATGCCGCCCACGTCCTTGCGGCCCAAAATCTGTCCGTGGTTTTCACACCGGTTTACATAACCAGACTGTCGCCCGGCTATGCCGCCCACATTGTAGCCATAGTGGGGGTAGCCTACTTCCCCGTCGTTGCGGCAGGCGGAGAGGACACCGGAGGAATATCCCGCAATTCCTCCGCTGTCGGAGACAACATCCGTATCCTCGGCGCTTGTCAGCTCGGGATTTATTATATCGGCAAGGTTTAGCTGGCTCAGTTCCAATCCGCCCTCGGTGATGCTTGTATTTACTTGGGCACTGTTCGTGCACTCGCCGATGTAGCCGGTGCTGTACCCGGCAATGCCGCCGGTGTAACGCTTGCCGCTGACGCTGCCTGACATAGTGCAGCCCTCTATGCTGCCATAATTGTCCCCGGCGATGCCGCCGATCATGTTCAGGCCCTCAACTTTGCCTTCAAAGCTGCACTCGCGTATAGTACCGTAATTCGTGCCCGCGATGCCGCCTATGGAGCTGCGGCTGCTTGACGGGGCTACCCTGCCTTCCACCTTAAGATCCTGCACCGTGCCCTTGGCCTGAATATACCTGAACAGTCCCTGATGTGAGCCGTCTGTCGCGGGGTTCATGCCGCTTATAGTATGTCCTCCGCCGTCAAAGCTTCCGCTGAAGCTGGGTATCGGGTGAAAAACGACACCGCTCAAATCGAGGTCGTTATCCAGCACGACCCTGACCCCCTCGGAATAGCTGTCCAGCGTACACTCCACCGCCAGCTGGCAGAGCTGCTCCACGGTAGAGATATGTATTATTTCCTCCTCTGGCTCCGCCGCCGCAGCAGGTGGGGCATAGGGCAGCAGCAGGAGAAAAGCAAGAAGCAGGGCCGTCGCCTTTTTCATGTTCATTTCGTCTCCTCCTCTACTTCTTCCAGTTCCTTGAGCAGCTTTTCCGGTATCTCCTCCACGCTGCCGATATCCACCACGGCATTGAGAGTGCCTCGGAAAACGCCGTGCACCTCCGCGTCCACCAGCCCCTCCATGGAGCCGCGCACCCTGCCGTTTATTCTGATAAGGCCGCTTTTCTGCACGAGCTTGTCATTGCGCCCGATGGTGAACGAGGTCTTGCTTATGATGATATCACCCAGCAGCAGGATCTGCGGCAGAACGCACATGACAAGGAAGATAGATATCAGCGTGCCCGCGCAGAGATATATGCCAATGGTCGAAATAGTCTCGTTGGAGGTCAGAAAACCGATGATAGCGCCAGCTGAGGCCAGCATCGTGCCGGAGGTGATAATAGTGGGAAAGGCCAGGTTCAAAGCCTCTATCATGGCTTCCTTCAGAGGCATTTGCTGCTTCAGCTCCATATAGCGGCTGGATATAACAATAGCATAGTCAATATTCGCGCCCATCTGAATAGAACTGACTATCAGATATGTAAGGAAAAACAGGTTGCTGCTTTTAAGGTAGGGCACTGAGAAATTGCACCAGATACTGCCTTGGATAATAACAATGAGCAGCAGCGGCAGCCCCACAGATTTGAAGCTGAAGAGCAGCACCGTCACCACAAACAGCACCGTCAGTATACTGATGAGCAGGTTATCATTTTCAAAAGAGCTTTGCAGGTCACGGCAGCTGGTGGTGTCGCCCACCACATAGAAGTCGTCGTAGTATCTGGCTGAGATGCCGTGGATAATATCCAGATAGCTGAAGCTCTCCTCCCCTTCTATGGGCAGATCAAGCACCAGAACTATGCGCGTCCAATCCGGGCTTTTCAGCTGGAGCTTGCCGTCCTTGAGCTGCTGTTCCAGATCGTCAAGCGTGGCTTCCGTTTCCTCCGGCAAATCAAGCGTCACCTCATCGCGTTTTTCCAGCAGATAGTCGAACATATCCAAAAGCGGTACGCTGTAATTCTCCAGATTCGTGGCCACCTGCCCGTAGTCGTTGAGATTCAGGGCATAGCCGGTGTACAGCATCATGGCCACTTCGTAATCCAGATTCGTCAGCTCTGAAAACTGGCGCGGTGTCAATGAATCAGTCAGATGATAACCGTTCATGGCCTCAATATTGGCAAGACCCGTCACGCTCTCTACCCGCCCCAGCTCCTCAAGCTCCGCGCAGAGCTTTGCTTCCTTGTTGTAGTCCCCTGACGGGACGATTATTGCCATCTGGTTGCTGCGTCCAAAGACGGAGCGTATCTTCTTGTCGGCAAGCTGGGCCTCGTTCTGCCGGTAGGAGGAGACTGATTCCTGAGAGTACACATAGTTTGCCCTGTGGGAGAAGGCAAAAGCGCAGATAACCACAGCAATAAAAATCACAGGCATGATAAAGCGCGTGGCGTAGACGGCCTTGCCCAGGAAATTTATCTTTGGGACAAAGTTTTTGTGGTGCGTCCTGTCGATAAGGCCGGAGAAGACCACCAGCAGCCCCGGCATCAGCAGAAACACCGACAGCAGGCTCATCAAAATGGCCTTAATAAGCACAGTGCCCATGTCATAGCCAAGCTTAAACTGCATGAAACTCAGCGCCAGAAGGCCGGAAACCGTAGTCAGGCTGCTTGCGGAAATCTCTGGGATCGCCTTGCTCAGTGCGGATATGGCTGCCTCCCGCGCTTCCTTAGTCTCCCGCTCCTCGGCAAACCTGTGGCAAAGGATAATAGCGTAATCAATGGCGAGGGCCAGCTGGAGGACTATGGCGATGGAGTTTGTGACAAAGGATATCTCCCCCATCATGAAATTTGTGCCCATGTTCAGCAGCGCCGCCGCACCGAAGGTGATCAGCAGCACGGGGATCTCCGCATAGGTCTTGGAGGTCAGCAGCAGCACAACGACAATAATGAACACCGCTATAATATCCACAACCAGCATCTCGCTGTTGATGATAGCCTTCAAAGGGTTGCCCACATTGCTGCTGACATACAGATCGTAATCTGACAGCAGCTCCCGCAGCTCTGTCAGCGCGTCAACGCTCGCCTGATCATTCTCCGTACCGTCGAAGGTGACGCCGAAAAGGGCGGAAGCGGAATTATAATGCTTATCCGTGCGGTCAAGCTCCACGGACTTCACGCCCTCCACCTGCTCTATCCGGGCCTGAATATCCTCGGCCTGCTCATATGTGATGTTCTCCACCATTATCTGCGCCGTACCAAAGGTGGTAAACTCCCTGTCCATAAGGTCAAGTCCGATCCGTGTCTCCGTGCTCTCCGGCAGATACCGCGTCAGGTCGTCGCAGACCTTGACCCAGTTGCGTGAAAACGCGCAGAACAGAGCCGCCATGAGGAATATAAAGAAAATTATATTGCGCCTGTCAACTATAACAGCCGCTACTTTATCCATAAAGCTTGTTTTTTTGCCAGTCTCCATCTATGCCTGCCCTCTCAGAAAAATAGTGCGGTCAGCAAGGGCCATACTGCCCCTTGTAATTTCATTGTAAAATATAAAAATCAGAAAACTCTTAATTTGTCCTATTATTATATTATTAAATCCGCTCAATATCAATGAACATAGTGAAAATTTCCAGCAAGTCAAAAACAGACAGCCTGATTTGCCGCTAAATAAATTCTTCCCGATTTGTTGAAAAAACTGTTGACAAAGCGCACAAATGAAGCTATAATCCTATTTGCGTTTAGCGGGATTGTGTAAAGGTAGCACAGCGGACTCTGACTCCGTATGTGAGGGTTCGAATCCTTCTCCCGCTGCCACGTCGGAGCAAAGTTCGCTTTGCTCCGACATTCTTTTTCATGTCTAAAAAAGAATGTCATCCGCCCGCTTCCTTGCTCCTCCTTTCCAAAACGCACCCACTGCGCTGGGCTGCGTTTTGGTTTTAGCGTCGCTTTTTTACAAAATATCGTGTCAAAAGCTCAGCCTGTCCCACCCGGGACGGGCTGCTTTTCTTTGCTTGTGTGTTGACCGGGATCCAAACCCTCACATTTTTCCAACGGAAAGCTCATAACTTCATAGGCTTAGCGCCGCATGGCCAAAACGCCGGGTCTCTTCGATGAGATCCGGCGTTTTTACAATTAGCTTTCAGTTTACATAATATTATGATATAAAGCCAGAAGCAGGGCAAGCAAAGCAAAATTCAACGCGGAAAACAGGGCGAGGTATCTGCCGGTGCTTGCATGCTCGGAGTGGGAATATAGCTTGAGGCTGATTAGGCTTGCAAGACTCGCGACAGGCGTGCCCAAGCCGCCGATATTCACGCCAAGCAGCAGCTCCCTACCCGCGTCCGTGAAGCCTGAGAGCAGCAGCGCGGCGGGCACGTTGCTGATGACTTGGCTGGTGAGGGCCGCGGTGAGCAGCTCGCGCCCCGAAAGCAGACGGCGAAGCAGCGCCTCCACAGCGCCGATGCGCGCAAGGTTGCCGGAAAAGATGAAGAAGCACACGAAGGTCAACAACAGCAGGAAATCCGCTTTTAGCAGCCTGCGTCTATCCAGCGCCAACAGCACCGGCAGCATAATCCCCAGCATCCACTGCCAGCTCAGCAGCCGCAGCACCACCAGCAGGCACAGCCCAAACAGCGCCAGATACAGCGTGAGGCTTCTTTTATCCATGCCCGGCGCTTCCCCTAAAAACACATTGACCCTCTCGCGGGGCAGACACAGGCTCAGCAGCAGCACCGCGAGCAGGCTCAGCAGCCAGAGCGGAGCTGTGGTGGAGAGAAAATCCGCCATGCTTAGCTCATAGTGCGAGTAGAGGAACAGGTTTTGGGGATTGCCCACCGGGGTGAGCACGCTGCCGAGGTTTGCGGCCACAGTTTGCAGCACCACAACAAAAACAAGCTGTTTCTCCTGATGCGCCATACCCAGCACCACCACAGCAAAGGGTACAAAGGTCAGCAGCGCCACATCGTTTGTTATCAGCATGGCGCTGAAAAAGCACAGCAGCGCCAGCGTCAGCCCCATGGCGCGGACAGAGGCGGCCTTGGCACAGAGCTTGTGCGCCAGAGCCGTAAACGCGCCCGCATGGCGCAGCCCTGCCACGACCACCATCAGGCAGTACAGCAGAGCCAGCGTGCGAAAATCAATATAGCCCCAATACTCTCCGTCCGGCGGCACAAAGAAGCAGCTTATCAGCGCCGCGGCAAAGGCAGCGCAGAGCGTCAACTCCTGTTTGACAAAATCTTTTACCCGGCTCACAGCTTCATCGCCCTTCTGTTGCACGAATAAATCAAATCGCCTTATTTTACATACGCGGGCGCGCCTTGTCAAACAAAAGCTGCGCTTCCCTGCTGAAAAAGGGCTCAGGGGAGAATTTGTCCTTCAGAAATTTTTCCCAATCTGCGCAAATGTATGCTATAATCAAGTTATCGAATCTCCGTTGGACACATATGGAGATTTTAATTCTTATTGTGCTGCCAAGCTGCGGCAGATCGGAGGTAAATATGAAGGGAAAAAGTTTTAAGTTATGTAAACCTAATGTGAGCGAGGAGCTGCAGATGGCCGAGCTGCTGCGCGCAGCAAAGCCCGGCGGATATAAGCTGCTTCAGCTTGTGCGCAGGGTCGATATAAAAAAGCTCGGCGCGGCGCTTGGCGTGGCCGCCGTCGCCGCCTCCGCGGTGAGCGTGACGGGCAGATACAAGTTTTACCGCAGCATAACGGCGGCAGAGCTTAAAAAACAGCTAAGCGCGGTCAACAAAAAGCTCGATGAGCTTCAGGCGCAGAATCTGACTATGCAGGCTGAGCTTGAGCGGCTTAACAAAAGAGAGCTGGAAGACGAAAACCACGGGTAAGCCCCGTGGTTTTCTTGTATCCATAAAATCTATATTCACCGCCCGGTCAGGCCGCGCCCGGTCCGACCGCAGCGGAGAGCTGTATCACCTTTGCTCGTTCACATAGATGTTAGCCTTGCTCTGGATAAGCCTTGCGACCTCCTCGGCGCTCTTCTGCCCGGCGAAGAAGGCCTGCGCCTGCTCGTTGACAATATCGAAGATGCTGTCGTTATAGTTGGCAAGCTTTGTGGTAGAGTTTATAAGCGTGCGCAGCTGATCCGCCTGCTCCTGAGTGATGGCATAGATCTCATAAGTGGTGCCGTCGGGCATACCCCAGCCGCCCTTGCTGACGGGGATGCGCTCGCCGTTTTCGTCAAGGATATAGTTGCCGTCGGCATCCTTTTCATATTCCTGAGTCATCTCATGCTCAAGATATCTGTCAAAGAGCTTGATATTGGTGGGCATATCGTAATCATCCATATCGTCCTGCCCTTTTTCGGTGAGGAAGGTGCGCACGAACTGCCATGCGCCGTCCTTATCCGCGCAGTTCTTTGTTATGGCAATACCGCCGTAGATATTGAGCAAATTACCAACGCCCTCATTGGTGGGGTAGCCGATATAGGTAGCGTTGCCCGGCCCGAAGTAAACATCGTTATAGAGAATATCATCAAAGCTTGAGATATAGGCGGTGGTGAGCATCTGCTTACCCTCTGCAAGCAGAGTCCTGTCATCTATCCACTCTTCGTCCTCAGGATAATCCGCGGGGAAGCTCGCCGCGAAGTTGAGCAGAGCTATAAACTCGGGGCTGTCAAATTTGCACTCGCCGGTCGTCCAGTTGACATAGTAATCGGCATCGGCGGCAAGGAGGGTCTGGAGCATATTGTCACGGGTCATGTAGCGGCTGAAGCCGGAGCAGCCCTCGGGCATCTGGGAGAGCGCCTCATTATACTGCTCATAGGTCCAGCCCGGAGTGTCGCCCACGACATTCTTCGGCCCCATAACAGCCTGAATGCCGAATGAGCTTGCGGCCTGACAGAGCTTACCGTCCACCTCGAGGGCGGCCATGACCGTGGGGAATAAATCCTCGCGGCTTATCTCGCTGTCACTGTCAATGAAAGGATAGAGATCCTCAAGTATACCCTTAGCGGCATACTGCTCATAGGGCAGGTTGCCGTTGAGAAGGAGCATATCGGGGAGATTGCCGGCAAGTATCTCGGTGGTGAGCTTGGTGAGGCCGGCGGAATAGTCATCCTCGGTGTTATACTCGGAGTAATCCTTCACGCTGATGCGGTATTTATCGTTATTGCGGTTGAATTTGATTATGGCCTGGCTGGTACCGGAGCCGCTGATATACTGAGTCGCAAGAGTGAGCACCGTCTTCTGGGGCACGGACTCATAGGGTACCTTACTCACAACGGCAATCTCGCCGGTGTTGCGGCTCTGCTCATCACTGTAACGGCTGTAAGACCAGTGGTTGAGCACAACGAGTATCCTGCCGTCGCTGCCAAAGGAGATGCCGTTCATGTCGTTGCCGTCAATGTCACAGTCCATCCAATTGAGGAGCTTTGTTCCCTCACCGGTAGCCGCGTCATAGCCATAGAGGTTTATACCGCTGTTGTAATAAAGGTCATAGTCTCCGCCGCCGGAATAAAGGTTGTAGGCCTCCCTCGGCAGAGGCAGAGCCTCGCCGAACTTTTTGCCCTCAATATCCACGGGAAGCAGCTGCATTCCGTTCTCGCCCCAGGTGGTGGCGGCAACAGTGCCGTCCTTGAGGATGACGATGCGCTCGATGTACATATCGTCGCTGCCGGTGATCTTGGCAACGGTGCTGCCGTCACTGCCGATTACAACTATGCTCGTATCCTGAGAGGTGATAAGATTGCCCTGAGCATCCACGGCGCAGCCATAGGTGTTGAGATATTCATCGGCGCAGCCATAGGTGTTGAGATATTCATCCTCGCCAAGGTCGATCCGATTCGTGCTGACCTCAGTGCCGTCAGTATTCAGGACGCGGATATAGCACTCATTAATATACTGATAATAGTTCCAGTATTCATCGTTATTCTGGTCAATGCCCTCGGGGGCGTCGTTCCAGCTGCAATAGACGCTCTCAATGGCAAGGAGCTTGCCGTCAGCTATGGGATACAGGCCGTCGAGACTTGAGGAAGAATAAAATTCCTTCTTGCCGTCGGTGTTTTCAACACCGGGTATGGGCTGATAGCCATCAAGCGTGGTTAGCTTCCCCTCGTAATCCATAAGCCCAATGCGGTTTTCGTACACATCGTACTGCCCCTCGTACTCGACGGTCGCGCCATCGGGTATATCCTCGCCGACCTTTTCTGACCAGCCTATGTACACGCCGTCATCGCTGCCGCCGTAAACGGACATGCCGCGGTCAGTGTTCATGTCCAGGGGCTTGAACTGCGCGGTGTACACGAATTCGGGGGTTTCCGTGTTGTCGGGCTTATTGGGGGTGTTTGTTTCATCGCCCCCCTTGCCGCAGGCTGCAAGGCTCAGCGCCATGACAAGCGCCAAAATAAGAGCGATAGCAGATTTTACTTTCTTCATTGTGTCCTCCTCATATAATTTGTGCCGTTCCGCAGCCGGAGCAGACACGCATTATTTACAGCAGCCCTATTGTAGCACATATTCTTCATTTAATCTCTTAACATTTCTAAAATTTTTGGCGCTCCGCTTAGTTTTCACGGATAAGCAAATTTTTTCACAGCGGAGGCTGCGCGGAATTTATATTGTGGCTAAATTATGCCATGCAGTATCTTGGCTTTCCATGACAGACGAAAACCACGGGTCTACCCGTGGTTTTCTTGTATCCATAAAATCTATATTAACCGCCCGGTGATACCAAGACGGGGAGTTGGCTGCACTCCCCACCGCAGAGCCAAGCGCGGCGGGTCTGCGGTGGATAAGGAAAAAGGAAGGAACGAAGCGCAGTTTTCGCCACGCCTGGCGGAAACGGAGCAAAGTGAGTTTCTTTTGACGCCGTCATCTCTGCTCGTTCACATAGATGTTCGCCTTGCTCTGGATGAGCTTTGCGACCTCATCGGCGCTCTTCTGCCCGGCGAAGAAGGCCTGCGCCTGCTCATTCACTATATCGAAAATGCTGTCATTATAGTTTGCAAGCTTGGTGGTGCTGTTGATAACGGCGCGCAGATTGTCCGCCTGCTCCTGAGTGATGGCGTATATCTCGTAGACATGTCCGTCGGCTGTGCCGAAGCCGCCCTTACTGACAGGGATGCGGTTTCCGTTTTCATCGAGGACAAAGTTGCCGCTGGCATCCTTTTCATACTCGGGAGTCATTTCATGCTCAAGATAGCGGTTAAAGAGCTTCATATTGGTGGGCAGGTTGTAATCATACATCTCGTCCTGACCCTTTTCGGTGAGAAATGTACGCACAAACTGCCAAGCGCCGTCCTTATCCGCGCAGTTTTTGGTTATGGCTATGCCTCCGTTGACGCTGAGCGTATTGCCCACGCCCTCATTGGTGGGATAACCGATGTATGTGGCGTTGTTCTGCCCAAAATATACATCGTTATAGAGGACATCATCAAAGTTGGAGATATAGGCGTTGAGCAGCATCTGCCTTCCCTCGGAGATGAGCGTCATATCATCGACATATTCATCATCGCTGGGAGGCTCTGCGGGGAAGCCTGCGGCAAAGTTGAGCAGATTCACAAACTCCGGTGAATCGAACCTGCACTCGCCCGTCGTCCAGTTTACATAATATCCGATGTCGGCTGACAGAAGATTTCTCAGCATATCGTCGCGGGTCATGTAACGGCTGAAGCCGGTGCAGCCCTCGGGCATAGTGGCAAGCGCCGCGTTATACTGCTCATAGGTCCAGCCCGGAGTATCGCCGACGACACTCTTTGCGCCCATAACGCTCTGAATGCCGAAGGAGCTTGCGGCCTGACAGAGCTTGCCGTCCACCTCAAGGGCAGCCATGACCGTGGGGAAGAAGTCCTCGCGGCTGATCTCGCTGTCGCTGTCGATATATGGGTATAGATCCTCAAGGATGCCCTTTGCGGCATACTGCTCATAAGGCATTTCGCCGTTAAGAATGAGCATATCCGGGAGGTTTCCGGCAAGGATCTCGGTATTGAGCTTGGTCAGTCCTGCGCTGTAATCGTCCTCGGTGTTATACTCGGAGTAGTCCTGAACGCTGATGCGGTACTTGTCGCTTGAGCGGTTAAAGTTTATGATGGCGTCGCTCAACGCAGAGCTGCCGATATACTGTGTCGCAAGAGTGAGAATGGTTTTCTGCGGCACAGATTCATAGGGCAGCTTGCTCACGATGGCAAGCTCGCCGGTGTTTCCGTTGTCGTTTTCGCTGTAACGGTTATATGACCAGTGGTTGATGACAACAAGTATCCTGCCATCGCTGCCAAAGGACATACCGCTCATATTGTTGCCGTTAATGTCGCAGTCCATCCAGTTTAAGAGCTTCACGCTCTCCCCGGAGGCGGCGTCATAACCATAAAGGTTTATTCCGCTGTTGTAGTAAAGGTCATAGTCCCCGCCGCCTGAATAGAGATTATAGGCGTCGTTTGGCAGCGCCACGGCTGTGCCGAGCTTTCCGCCGGCTATATCAATAGGCAGCAGCTCCATGCCCTGCTCGCCATAGGTCGTCGCCGCAATAGTACCGTCCTTGAGAGTAACCACGCGGTCAATGTACATATCGCCGCCGGGGATCGTGGCGGAGATGCTGCCGTCAGTGCCTACGACGACAAGCTTATCGTCCTGAGAGCAGACGAGATTACCGCTTGCGTCAGCGGCGCTGGCGTATATATTGAGATTGCCGCCGGGTTCAATCGCGATCTTATTGGTGCTGACCTCAGAACCGTCCGCGCTGAGAACACGTATATAATAATCATTGGTATTCTGATAGTAGCTCCAGTATTCCTCACTGCTCTCGTCTATGCCCTCGGGGGCTTCGCTCCAGCTGCTGCCGAGATTTTCAACCGCGACAAGCCTGCCGTCAGCCATAGGGTATATCCCGCTCAAGCCGGAATAGGACGAAAAATCCCTGCGCCCCTCGGCATCGGAAATTCTGGGCAGGGGCTTGTAGTTTTCAAGAGTCCGGATGTTGCCCTCATAGTCTATCATGCCGATGCGATCCTCATACACATCGTACTGCCCCTCGTATTCGGGGACAGCTCCCTCGGGAATCTCCTCGCCGACCTTTTCGGCCCAGCTTATATATACACCTGCATCGTTTCCGCCGTATACGGATATTCCGTGGGCAGTGCTGATATCCAGAGCTTTGAACTGCGCGGAATAGACATAGTCCGGATGCTCCGCGTTGTCAACGCTGTTTGGAGCGCTTGAAGCGCCGGGGCTGTCAGTGGTTTTTGCAGTCTCGCTTCCCTTCCCGCAGGCGGCAAGGCTCAGCGCCATGACCAGCGCCAAAATAAGCGCAACAGCAGATTTAAATTTCTTCATAGTAATTCTCCTTGTCTGTTTCGTCTCGTCCAACTGTATGAACTGTGTCTAATGTCTTAAGACAGTTGCATTGTAGCACAAGTTTTTCATTTTGTCTCTTAACAATTCTTAAAAATGCTTTTAATATTTGTCTCGGGTCGTTTTTATGTTATAATGCAGTTGGAAAGATACAGACAGACTCGGAGGTGACTGCATGGAAATGCAAAAAAGCGGCTTGCCCGCTATTCTGGTCGCGGATGACGATCCCGACATCAGGAATGTCCTCAAGCTGCTGCTCAAGGACAGCTACCATGTCCATGAGGCGGCGGACGGCGCCGCGGCGGTAGAGCATATCCGGCGCAATCCTGATACCGACCTTATTATATTGGATGTGATGATGCCCGGCATGGACGGGATCGCCGCCTGCTCCAGGCTCCGTGAGTATTCTAACGCACCTGTGCTGTTTTTGACGGCGAAATCCGCCGAGGAGGACAGGATCGCCGCCTATGGCAGCGGCGGGGACGATTTTCTCTCCAAGCCCTTCTCTCAGGCAGAGCTGCTGGCTAAGGTCAGCTCCCTGCTGCGCCGGTACAGGGAATACAGGGGCAAGCCCAACTCCGCCATGGTGGCCGAAAGCCTTGAAATGGATTTTGACAACCACACCGTCACAAGCTTTGGCCAGCCCGTAACGCTGACAGACACAGAGTATGCCATTCTTGAATACCTGCTCAAAAGGCGGGGTGTCACCGTGACAGCGGCGGAGCTTTATGAGGCCGTGTGGAAAGAGCGCTTTCTCCCCGGTTCAGGCAACACCGTCATGGTGCATGTTCTTAACCTGCGCCGCAAGATAGAGGAGAATCCCTCCAGCCCGAAGATTTTGCGCACCATCTGGGGAAGGGGCTATCAGATTGACTAAGCGCTTTCGGCTGCCCAGTTCCCTCAACGCAAAGATGCTGTACACGATCATGCTGGCGGCAAGCTGCGCTCTGCTGGTGTTTGGGGCGATATACGGCGTTGGGAGCTATGCACTGGGAAAATATTATATGAGCGCGGACTCAGTTGCCGCCCGCAAGGCGGATATCTACGCGCGCTTCAGCCTATATGTTCAGGATAACGGCATCACCGGCCATGACGACGCGGCTGTGGCCCGTTGGGAGGGCAACACCGATTATGTGACGGTTGTGGTTGCCGGGCCTGACGAGGATTTTGCTCCGATGGAGACGGAGAGCGCGCCCGCGGAGGGCGCGGCCACGGATGACGCCTCCATTGTCGCAGGCACAGAGGCGGAGGGCTTTGTTTCCTCCTCCGGAGCGGACGAGCCTGCCCAAAAAAGCATAATGCCTATGGGCGCGCCTACCCCCTCCCCCAACCGGCCAAAGCAGGAGGTATATTACAGCCAACAGTACGGCAGGCTCTATCCGATGCACTTTTCTGATGGGATATACCGCATAGCCATCAGCGATACCAGTCAGGTTCGAGAGGCTAACATGAACCGCTTCACCGCCGTGGTGGTGGCAAGCGTGGTGTTTATTTTCATCGTGCTGAACTATGTCAGCCGCCTTACAAAGCGCATCTACCGGCTCTCCGGTGAAGCGGCGGAGATAGGCGGCGGAGATCTTGACCATGAGATAACCGTCTCCGGCGGGGACGAGCTCTCCATGCTCGCCCGGCATATGGACTATATGCGCCGCTCAGTTATTGAACGCATGGGCAATGAGCGCCGCGCATGGCAGGCCAATACTGAGCTGATAACCGCCATTTCCCACGATATCCGCACACCTATGACCAGCCTCATAGGCTACCTCGGCATTTTGGACGAGGACGATTTTGAGGACAAGGCGCGCTGCCATGAGTTTGTGGGCTATTCCTATGGCAAGGCCATGGAGCTTAAAGAACTGACGGACGAGCTGTTCAAGTATTTTCTGGTGTTCGGCCGCTCCGATCTGGAGATGAACATGGAGGAGATGGACGGCAGGCTCCTTTTAGAGCAGCTGCTCAGTGAGGCAGAGTTCGACCTGCGTGACGCGGGCTTCAGTATCCAGCGCATCGAATTTGAAGGCGAGTGCACCGTTTGCGCAGACCCCATGTACTTAAAACGAGTCATTGATAACCTCGTCTCCAACGCGAAAAAATACGCCGACAAATCAAAGCTCATCGTCATTCTCACGGAGCTTTCGGCGGATACGGTGTCCGTCACCGTTTCAAACTCCGTTCCCCCCTACGCCGACAGGGTCGAGAGCACAAAAATCGGCATACGCACCTGTGAAAAGATAATGCAGCACATGGGCGGCAGCTTCACGACCCACAGGGACGAGGAGCATTTTTCCGCGGAGTTTACTCTTCCGGCAAAAAGGACGGATTAAAAAATGGGTTTTGGCAGAACACAGTTCTGCCAAAACCCATTTTAAATGATATTCGTTCCTTTGGAACGAGTGATATATCGCTCTCAGTGTCCGCAGCAGCCACCGCCGCAGCCGCAGCCGCCGTCCTCGTGGTCATGGTCGTGGCCGCCGCAGCTCCCGCCGCAGCCGCCGCAGCCGCCTGCACAGCCGCCGTCGGCTCCCGGAGGGGGGAGCTGGCCGGTGACGAGCATATCAGAGGCTGTGTCCGCGTCGCCGGTATAGCCCAGAACGGGGATAATGCCCATGCTCAGCAGCAGGCTCCTGGCCTCATCGCCCATATGGGTGCAGATGACCGCCTCAACGCCCAGCTCCTGCATAAGCTCCGCCATCTGCTGATGACCCTGCCTATCTGTGCTTTCAACGAGCTTTTTGCTGCACTCGTGGACATATTCACCATAGTAATCATAAACAGCAAAGCACTCGCAGTGGCCGAAGTGGCCGCCGATCTCGCCGTTATCGTAAGCAACAGCTATTTTCATAGTTTAATCTCCATTCTGCCGCACATTTTATGGAATAAACCCAAAAGCATCTCCACCTGCGGCGAATGGAGATTATTTGGCATGTGCCTCGGTTGCCGTGCAAGCGGCGAGAGGCACGCCATTTTTAATCAAGTAATGTGATTTATCACATTACAGTTCTCTTTCTATATAGTCCGCGATGGGGGCTATATTCTCTCCGCTGACGGATTCGACCTCGCCCGCGTCCACCATGGCGGCGATAACGGGGTCGATGGGAAGCTTGACAACTCTTCCAATCCCAAAGCTCTTGGCAACCTCCTCGGCATGGCTCTCGCCGAAGATGTTGTGGAGCTTACCGCAGTCGGGGCATTTAAAATAGGCCATGTTCTCAGCAAGGCCGATGACGGGGATGTTCATAAGCTCCGCCATATTGACCGCCTTGGAGACTATCATGCTCACCATATCCTGCGGAGTGGTGACTATAACTATCCCGTCCACCGGGAGGGACTGGAACACGGTCAGGGGCACATCGCCCGTGCCGGGAGGCATATCTACAAACATATAGTCCACATCCGTCCACAGAACGTCAGTCCAGAACTGGGTGACAGCGCCGGCAATTACCGGGCCGCGCCATACAACAGGCTCAGTCTCGTTTTCCAGGATCAGGTTCATGCTCATGACCTGAAGTCCGGTGTGGGTAGTGGCTGGGAGAAGATACTCGTCCGTGCCGAAAGCGTGCTGAGTTATGCCAAAGGAGCGGGGAATGGAGGGGCCTGTAATATCCGCGTCCAGCACGGCGGCGTTATAGCCCCTGCGCTGCATCTCGGAAGCCAGAAGACTCGTCACCAGAGATTTGCCCACGCCTCCCTTACCACTGACAACGGCTATGACCTTTTTGACGGTGGAGCCGGGGCGCAGCTCTTTTCTAAAGCTCTCTGCCTGACGCTCCGAGCAGTTTTCGGAGCAGGAGGAGCAATCGTGATTACATTCGCTCATAAAAAAGTTCCTTTCCGGGTTTAGTTTGTTATTAATCATTTTAGAATAGTTTGTCCGAGTTGTCAAGCGATACCCCCTTGTGATATAATAAAGGCTGAATTTCTGTATGCCAATTTTTTCTGAAAGGAGACCTTCGCTTGGAGCTGTTTTTACAATACATGATGGCTGTGGCAAGATTTGCGCTGATAGTTCTGTCAGTTGCGATCATTGTCCGCTGCATACGCTCCATGCTCAGCGAGCGCTACGAGCCGGAGGTCTGGGCGTATATTCGCGTCGGGCGGGAAAATGTGCCGGTCTATCACTGGGAAAACACTATCGGGCGCAGCGGCGGGGCGGATATCCGGGTGGACAAGCCCGGCATAGGCCGTATACATGCCGTTTTGAAGCGCAGTGACAATGGCACATGGATAATTTACGATGTGTTTTCCAAGGGCGGGGTCTGGGTCAACGGCGTCCCCGTCGGCGGCGGGCTTGAAGTGCAGCAAGGAGATGTGATAAACCTCGCCGGAAGCTGCGTGCGCTTTTTGGATATAAGCCCGGAGAAGCTGGAGAAGCTGGAAAAGGTCCGCACTCAGGTGGGCAAGCGCATCTCCCCCGCCATTACCCTTGTGGAGCTGACGCTGTTTGAGCTGTTTTTGTTTGCGGAGCATCTCATCTCCGCCGAGGCTGACTGCATTTTGGGCATAGGCATTGCCTTCGCGGCGCTGATTCTGATGCAGTGGCTGTGCTATAACTCCATGCGCATTATCGACCGCAGCGGTTTTGAGGTGGAGACTATCGCCTTCTACCTCACCTCTCTGGGTGTGTCTGTCGCCGTATCCTCAACGCCGGAGGATATGTATAAGCACATTCTGTTGATGCTGGCAAGCCTCCTGCTGTTTCTCATCCTCGGCTGGTGGCTGCGCTCTCTCCGGCGGACGGAGGCAATGAGGATACCTTTTGCTATTCTGGCGCTGGGGCTGCTGGCGCTGAATGTGGCAACCAGTGAGGCGGTTTTTGGTGCGCGCAACTGGCTCCAGTTCGGGGGCTACTCCTTCCAGCCATCAGAGTTTGTGAAGGTTGCGTATGTATACGTGGGAGCTTCAACGCTCGACAGGCTCTATCGACGTAAAAACCTTTTTTCATTCATTGTTTTTTCAGCCGCCTGTGTTATGGCTCTGGCGCTTATCGGCGACTTTGGCACGGCGCTGGTGTTCTTTGTGTGCTTTCTTGTTATATCCTTCATGCGCTCCGGCTCCATCGCGACGGTGTTCCTGGCCGTATCAGGGGCGGGGCTTGCGGGCTTTCTGGCCGTCAGCGTGAAGCCGTACATTGCCCAGCGCTTTGCCTCGTGGGGGCATGTATGGGAGGATGTTTATGACAAGGGCTATCAGCAGACCCGCGCCATGTCTGCCGCGGCCTCGGGCGGGCTCTTCGGCAAGGGCGCCGGTCAAGGCTGGCTGAAGGACATCTTTGCCGCCGATACCGACATGGTTTTTGCCGTTATCTGCGAGGAGCTGGGGCTTATAATAGCCATATGTATGGTGCTTGCCGTGCTGACACTGGCCTTCTTCGCCGTGCGCACCGCCCGGCATGGGCGCTCCGCCTATAACGCAATTGCCGCCTGCGCCTCCACCGCGATACTTCTGACCCAGCTGGGGCTGAATGTGTTCGGCTCACTGGATATCCTGCCCTTTACCGGCGTCACCTTTCCATTCGTGTCAAGAGGCGGTTCCTCCCTTTTGAGCTGCTGGATGCTCATGGCCTTTATTAAAGGCGCAGACAATCGGAAGGGCTCCAGCTTTGCAGTGCGCCCTGGCCGCGTCAATCCCCCCCCGGCTGACGGTGCGCAGTATCGTGAGCGCAGCCGGGACTATCTGTACTCCCGTACAGACGATGAGGAGGCGCCGGAATGAAAAAGATAAATCGCCGGGCTTTTTCCGTATTGATAATCGCTATGGCCGTGATTTTCGGGCTGGGTGTATATATTCTGCGCTATGTTGACCACGGGCAGGACTGGGCGCTGTACTTTTCCCGGGCAAACTCCGGCTCCACCGGAGAGCTGACAGACCGCAACGGCCAGATGCTCGCCTCCTTCTCCGCGACGGAGAACCTCTTTTCCGAGGACGCGGAGGCCCGCATCGCAAATTATCACGTCACCGGGGACTACTGGGGGCGCACCGGGACGGGCGTGCTCTCCAGCTTTTGGAACGATATGCAGGGCTTTGATCTGCTCACCGGCACCACCAAGGCCGAGAGCAGCAATTGGCAGCTCAATATCGACTCGGAGCTTTCAAAAACCGCGTACCGGGCTTTGGACGGCAGAAACGGCGCAGTGCTGTTGATGGACTATACCACGGGGGATCTTTTGTGCATGGTTTCCTCCCCCGCCGTTGACCCGGCGGACGCGGAGGCAGAGCCGCCGGACGGGGCGTACATCAACCGCTGTCTCTCCGCCGCCTTTGTCCCCGGCTCAGTCTTTAAGCTGGTGACGGCGGCCTCCGCCATTGAGAATATCTCCGACATCTATCAGCGCAGTTTCTACTGCGAGGGCGTATACACCATTGCCGGGGTGGACATCAACTGCTCCGGAACGCATTATACTCAAACCTTTGAACAGGCTCTTGCCAACTCCTGCAACTGCGCCTTTGCTCAGATCGCCGTGATGCTGGGTCAGGACACGCTGCTTAAATATGTAAAGGATTACGGCTTTCTCTCCGGGCACAGTCTGGACGGGATACCCACTGCCGCGGGTAGCTTTCCCACGGAATTTGTGGGCGATCCGGAGCTTGCCTGGGCGGGCATAGGTCAGAGCACGGACACTGTCTGCCCCTATTCCATGCTGCGCTATGTCTCAGCCATAGCAAACGGCGGAGTGCTTTGTGAGCCAAAGCTCATTATGGACGGCAAAGACTCGGTCAAGTCCCGGCTGATAGAGGCAGGCACCGCCGAGAAGCTTCAGGAGATGATGAGCTACAATGTAGCGGCGAGCTATGGGAATGACCGCTTTCCCGGGCTTCCCATCTGCGCAAAAACCGGTACCGCCGAGCTTGGAGACGGGACGAGCCACGCCTGGTTTGCGGGCTTTTTGCAGGACGAAGCTCACCCTTACGCCTTTGTCGTGATGATCGAGCGGGGCGGCGGCGGGCTTACAAACGCCGGCGCCGTTGCAAACACGCTGCTTCAGGCGGCGGTAAACAGATAAACACAGAGAGCAAAAAATGAAGCGAAGCAAATACACCGCCGCAGCCAAGTTTGCTGCCGTTACTATTGCAGTTGTTCTGCTGATAGGCTTGATATTCCTCATACAAACTTCCGTACTTACTATAAAAGGAACTGTACAAATTGGAGGAGTAGAATATTTATATTCACCAAGGATTGGATATAATAGAATTATTGCCAAATTATCAGAAAATGTGACAGTTATCAACGGAGAGGAAGTTGTATCCTCGCCAAAGCAAGGCTTCAGATTTATAACGGCAAAAGCTGTAAGAGATATAGAGCTTGGAACCCCCATGTATGATTTAATACAAAAGATGGGTGTACCAAACGGAGAATTGGGTTACAACGGGAATTATTTCTCCATATTTTACAAAATTGGTATAGACACTTTTGCTGTTTTTCATCTGACATATGGAGAAGACTTTAACAATCCTTCGTATCAGGGGCGTGTAGTTTCCGGCGTATATCTTTATAACCATGATAGATGTATAGAAGTAATTAAAGAGCAGGAAAGCAACTGATTTATGCAAAAAAGCTGGCTTTGTCTGTCTGAGACTGATTGAGGCAGAATACTACATATAAAAGGAAAGCGACATGATTGATATATCCGTAAGCTCACTGGTAAAATCCTTTGAGCTTGGAAAAAATATACTTGATGGGCTGTCCTTCACGGTGAACACCGGGGAGCGCGTGGGAATTCTGGGCCATAACGGCTGCGGCAAAACTACGCTCCTGCGCATACTCAGCGGTGAGATCGGCTATGACAGCGGTGACGCGATGATCGCCCCCTCCCGGCGGATAGGGCTTATCTCGCAGATCCCGGTCTTCCCCGAGGGCTGGACAACGGAAGATGTGCTTCGCTCCGCCCACAGCCGGCTTTACGCCATAAACGACCGCCTTGAAGAACTGACAGGGCTGATGGAGACTTCACAAGCCCCGGAGCTTCTGCGGGAGTTTGACAGGCTCAGCGAGGACTTTCGCCGTCTCGGCGGCTACAACATGGAAATTGACCGCAACCGTGTTGCAAGCGGGCTCCAGATCCCTGCCTCAATGCGCTCTCAGCCTTTTGACAGCCTCTCCGGCGGTGAGCGCACAAGGGTGAACCTTGCCCGGCTCATTCTTGAGGACACAGACATTCTCCTGCTGGATGAGCCGACGAACCACCTAGATCTGCGAGCGACCCAATGGCTGGAGGATTACCTGCTGCACTTTAAGGGGACAGTGCTCGCCGTGAGCCACGACAGGTATTTTCTCGACAGAGTAGTGCAGCGCTGCATAGAGATAGATGACGGCAAGGCCGAGTTTTACAGCGGCAATTACAGCTTCTATGTGGAGGAGCGGCAGCGCCGCTATGAGGAAAAGCTCAAGAAATACGAGAAGGATCAGGCCAAGATAGAGCAGCTCACCAAGGCGGCGGATCAGCTGCATTTGTGGGCGTTCATGGGCAACGACAAGCTCCACAAGCGCGCCTTTTCCATGGAAAAGCGCATAGAAAAGCTAAACCAGAACAGTGAGCGCCCCACACAGCAGAAGAAGCTCAGCATGGCCTTCAAGCAGGCGGATTTTAATGGCGATGAAGCTCTTGTGATTGAAGGTGTATCCAAGAGCTTTGGCGAAAAGAAACTCTTTGATTCTCTGTCCCTGCTTGTGACCGGCGGGGAGCGCATCGCCCTCATCGGTGATAATGGCACCGGCAAATCGACCCTCATTAAAATGATAATGGGCCAGGAAACGCCGGACACAGGCTATATCGCCTTGGGGCCGGCTGTCAAGGCGGCATATCTTCCGCAGATTGTCAACTTCTCAAATCCTGAGCGCTCGGCGCTTGACACCATGCTCTATGACTGCCGCTGCACGCCCCAGCAGGCCCGCGACAGGCTGGCCGCCTTCGGCTTCCGGGGCGAGGATGTGTTTACCCAGGTCGGAGCTCTCTCCGGCGGCGAAAAGAGCCGCCTGCGCCTGTGTATGCTCATGGGCAGCAACATCAACCTTCTGATACTCGACGAGCCGACGAACCATCTGGACATTGCCAGCCGTGAATGGATAGAGAGCGCTTTGGCCGACTACACCGAGGCACTGCTCTTTGTCAGCCATGACCGGTATTTTATAGAGAGCTTTGCCCAGCGCATCTGGGCGCTGGAGGGCGGCAAAATAAGCGATTATCGCGGCGGCTATAAAGAATATCTGAGCTGGCGGGAGCGGCAGGCTGTCACCGCCGCTGTTGTCAAAACCGCTGTGAAGAAAGCAGAGCCCCGTAAGCCCAAGCAGAAAAACACCGCCAGAGAGCTCGCAAAAGCCGAGCGGGAGATCGAACGGCTGGAGGCAAAGCAGGCGGAGCTTGATAAGCAGGCAGAGGAGTTTTCCAGCGACTATCAAAAGCTCATGGAGATAGAAGAAGAAAAGGCCGCGCTGGACGCGGAGCTTGAGCAGCTATACGAGAGATGGGAGGCGCTCAGTGATGAATAAAAACAGGAAAATTTTTGGTTTGCCCGCGTGGGCCGTGATCGTGGCCGCGCTCAGCGCTGCCGCAGCCGTCTTTCGTTTTTTCATGCGCGGCTATTCCTACATTGCCCACACACTGATTTTCATAGCCGCACTGATCGTAATGCACCGCTTTTTCGGCAAGACCCTTTGGCGCATCGTTGTGGCGCTGGTATGTGTCGGCCTTGCGTACTTTGCGGCGGTGGAGGTGCCCATAATCAAAAACGCCCGAACCGATCCCGACCCCGGCAGGGAGTATCTTATCGTGCTGGGCGCCGCCGTCCATGGGGACACCCCCTCCCTGTCTATGGTACACCGTCTGGAGGGGGCTCAGGAGTATCTTGAGCGCTTCCCCGACAGCATTGCAATCGTCTCAGGCGGACAGGGCGCCGGGGAAAACAAATCCGAGGCGCAGGCCATGTCGGAATGGCTCATTGACCGCGGTATCGCGCCGGAGCGCATAGTGATGGAGGATAAATCCACCTCCACAACGGAAAACCTCACAAATTCCTTTGCCATAATACGCTCAATGGGCGGAGAGCCTGACGGTAACACCGCCATTGTGTCAAGCCCCTATCACCTGTTCAGGGCCAAGAGCATGGCGGCTCTTCAGGGCGTTACGGCAGCGGGAGTGGCCGGTAAGGCTGACTACCCGATAATCACGCTAAACTATTTCATACGCGAGGCCTTCGGCGTGACCCACCTGTGGGTATTCGGAAGATGAGATTATAAATAGTTAGCGCGCGGCTTATTTTTAGCCGCGCGCTTACTATAACTCTTTCAGCACAGTGAAAATATCGCCGTTGACGCAAATTGACTGCTTTTCTATCATAGAAGGGGCAAAGGCCCCTCCGTAATTTATGCAGGCGTAGGTGCCTTTGGGGTTTCGCGCAGTCATTTGCCAGAATGGGTATTTTATTATGACCGGGGTATTCATACCGACGCCAAGTTCCAGATATAGCACGTGCTGCCCCTCGTGCCTGCGGAGAAAATCAGAGCATCTCCCACTTGCCCGATACCATCCCTCGTCCTGAACGAAGCTGTCGTCGGCTCTCAGGTTCATTGTCATCGGCTTTCCGCACACGGGACAGCGGGGTATCAGTCCGCTTGGAATCTTCATATCCGCCTGCCGCGCGACCATCTCCCGCACGGCATCCTCATTGTCGTAAGTCTTGTTGTGGCATGGCTCGCTGCACTGGAACAGGCCGTAATCCCCCTGCGTGTAGAATAGTCTGCGCTTATCAAAGCCCGCTTTTTGAAACTGATGATCAACATTTGTTGTCAGCACAAAGTAGTCCTTGTCCCTCACAAGCTCAAAAAGCCGCTTATATGTTCCGTTCTCTCCGTCCGCATAGCGGTTGATGAAGATATATCTTGACCAGTATGCCCAATGCTCTTCGGCACTCTCAAAAGGATAGAATCCGGCGGAATACATATCTCTAAAGCCATATTTCGCAATAAAATCCGGAAAATTCTCCTCAAATCTCTGTCCGGAGTATGTAAATCCGGCGGAGGTGGACAGGCCCGCGCCCGCGCCGATAATGACCGCGTCGGCGGTTTCAAGCTCAGTTTTGAGCCTCTCAATCTCCGCGGAGCAAGCGCCGGTAGATGCCCTCGTCATATTCCTTAAAAACATTGAAAATCACCTCAATTTCGCTGTGTGTTTGTTCCCTGTATTGCTTCACGGCTTCAATCGCTGTTTTTGCCGCCTCATCGTTTGGAAAATGAAATTCTCCTGTGGAGATACAGCAGAACGCAAGGCTTTTTATGCCGTTTTGTTCAGCCAGTTCCAGGCATGAACGGTAGCAGGCCGCAAGCAATTCACGGTCTCGCCGCGTCACCCGTTCCCGGACGATAGGCCCGACCGTATGCAGAACATATCTGCATGGCAGATTATAGGCAGACGTGATTTTTGCCCTGCCTGTTTCCTCCTCGTGCCCTTGCCGTTTCATAAGCTCCGCGCAGGCCAAACGAAGCTGAACGCCCGCATAGCTGTGAATGGCATTGTCGATACACCCATGGTTTGGGCAAAAGCAGCCCAGCATCTGGCTGTTGGCGGCGTTTACAATGGCATCGCAGCCGAGCGTGGTAATGTCCCCGCGCCAAAGATATATGCCTTTTTGAACAGGCTTCAGCTCAGAAAGGGGCGTGACCCCTTTCTGCCGTATCTCCTCCTGCAAATAAGCGTCCTGTACGTCCAAAAAATCATCAGGCGCAGGGCTCGGCATACGAATGTTAAAAAGCGCTCGAAGCAGATTTTTTTGTTCCTGCTCGTCAGGAGGGATCTCTATTTCAGAATACTGAGGCCGTTCTTTTAAGAGAGCCGATATTAAATATTTTCTTCTTTCACTTTGTGTCATAAGTATTCCTTTTCCCAGCAGCGCCGCTAAATTCGCAGGAGGACAATCGATCTTCCGACAGGTGGCAGGTGTGGCGCTGCTTTTTTACAAGTTCTTTTACAAATTCCGTGGCAGGATGGCTGAGCAGCTCTTCCGGCTCTGAAAATTGTTCGATTTTGCCATCGTTCATGACGAGTACTTTGGTGCCGAGCTTCAGTGCCTCGGAAATATCGTGGGTAACGAACAGCACCGTAATACCTGTCTGCCTGTGGATCCGTTTCAATTCCGTTTGAAGCTGCCCCCGTGTGATCTCATCCACCGCCCCAAATGGCTCATCCATCAGCAAAATATCAGGCGATGCCGCAAGAGCACGGGCAATGCCGACTCTTTGCTGCTGCCCCCCCGAAAGTTCAGACGGATAGCGGTGCTTCAAGTCTTCCGAAAGCCCGACGATCTCCATCCATTTAGATACGGCGTTTTTTGTTTTTTCTTTATCCCGCCTGTTCAGCAAGTTCGGAACATAGGAGATATTTTGCTCTACCGTCATATGAGGGAACAGCACGCTGCCCTGAATGGCATAGCCGATGTTCCGGCGAAGCTGTGTCTGGTTTTTATTGCGGATATTTTCACCGTCAACGAATATATCCCCAGAAGTCGGCTGGATCAGACCGTTTACCATTTTGAGCGCTGTCGTTTTTCCACAGCCCGATGAGCCGATAATCGTTACAAATTCGTCTTTTTCTATTGAGAGATCAAACTCCTCTATCGCTGTCTTTTCGCCATACGACTTTTTGATATTCCTAAATTCTATCGCTGTTTTCATTTTGTTCCACCTCACCGCAAAAGATCATGACTACGGAGGAAAGCTTCCGCAACATCTCTTGGCTCTTTATTTTCCGTTTCAACGGAGTAGTTCATCTCCGCCATATCACTGTCGGTAATCAGCCCATTCAATTTTTCAAACACAGCCTCCAATTCCGGGTATTTTTCAAGCACCTCTGCACGGATCACATTACCGCAAACATAAGATGGATAAAAATTCTTGTCATCCTCCAAAACGACCACATCGGAAGCCGATAACTGTCCGTCAGTTGTAAAAATCACCATTACATCGATCTTTTTCTGATTAATTGCCTGGTATTTAAGCCCAATGTCTAAATCCATCGTTTTGCCGAAAGCCAATCCGTAGGTTTCACAGAGAGCGTCGTAGCCATCTTCACGCTCAAAGAAATCATATTCTGCACCAAAGGTGAGTTCTCCCGCCGCAGACTTCAAGTCAGAATATGTTTTCAGGTCGTATTTCTCCGCAATTTCACGGCGGACGACCAGGCCATAGGTATTGTTGAAGCCATACATTCCGACCCAATTCATATTGAATCGTCCGCTGTATTCATTTTCCAATTCACTGAACAGGTCTTCCGTATATAAGCCGTCATGCCTGAGCACCATATTCCAGCCTGTGCCCGTGTACTCAGGATACAGGTCAAATTCTCCGCTCTCCATTGCCGGCTGGATATTTGATGTGCCGCCTCCAACGCCCTGCGTCAGCTCCACATTCAAATCTGTGTCCTGTTCGATCAGAATGTCCAGCATTTCACCGAGAACATATTGTTCTGTCATCGGCTTTGTTGCAATATGTATAGTGTCTTTCTGCTGCCCGCTTATTAAAACACTCCCCGCGATGCTCAAGCAGAGCAGCGCAGCGATAACCGCCATTATCTTATTTGTTTTCTTCGCTTTCACGCTGTGTTTTCTCATTCGTTTTTCAATGAAGCCAAGCACAAAGTCCATTACAAGAGCGAGCAGAGCAATCAATAAACTGCCGACCATTGTCATCGCCGCATTATTTGTCGTAATCCCCCGGTAAATCGCAACACCCAAACCGCCTGCACCGATAAACGAGGCAATACCTGCAAGGGCAATCGTCATCGTCACCATATTGCGAATACCCGACATTATCACAGGCATAGCAAGCGGGAGTTTGATCTTAAACAAAACCTGGGTTTTGGTGCTCCCCATACCTTTTGCTGCCTCCAAAATAGAGGGATCTACATTGGTAATTCCCGTATGTGTATTTCGTACCATCGGCAGCAGCGCATAGACCGTCAGTGCAATGATTGCCGTTGCATTTCCCACACCCGAAAAAGGGATCAGAAAACCGAGCATGGAAATTGACGGGATCGTATACAAAAAATTGATAACGCCCAAAGTCGGCTTTGCTGTTTTTTGGAATTCGCTGATCAAAATCCCT
Organism: Clostridiales bacterium UBA7103; assembly: GCA_002493305.1. Classification (GTDB taxonomy): domain Bacteria; phylum Bacillota; class Clostridia; order Oscillospirales; family Oscillospiraceae; genus Limivicinus. Next base: position 95,895 of record DKYJ01000013.1, read on the forward strand.
ACAAATCCCCCGAACAGTATGGCGATCAAAATGGAAACCAGTGATATTTCTATATGCTCCAGCAATAGTTCCAGGAAAAAATCCTTCCTGTCCATAAAAACAGACAACATATCTTTTAACATTTTACACGCTCCTTATCGTAATTGCCTTAACAGGACAATTTTCAAAGCACAAACCGCAGTGAAGGCAATGATTTTGATTGATTTCAAACGGCTTCCCCACATTTATACACTGTTGAGGGCAGATTCTTCTGCATTTTCCGCACCCTATGCAGGAAGCAGAGATTTCAAATCCTTTTTTCTTCTCTTCACGATTTCCGATCACAAAATTTTGACGGTTGATCGGTTCTTTGCCCAAATCAAAAAATTCTATATTTGCATTTGCAATTATAAACGGCTCCAATATGTACCGGCTTTCATTCGGATAAACACCATTCATACTTGGATTTTCCTCAAAAATGCGGTCTATCCAAGCTTTCTGTTCCGCCAATTTTTCGGCAGTACCCGACAATCTGACCATTTGAAAATCTTTGTTCACGGCAGTTATGGCAATGTGATCGTCTCGCATCAGCTGTGCATAAAAATTTTTTCCCCGCGCCGTGCAGAAATAGATTTTCTCATTTTCCGCAAGCATAATATCAATAATTCGGATCTGCGGTATTCCTTTTTCATCTACGGTTGCAAATGCCACATCCTTTACATCACGCAAAATCTGCAAACAACTCTGTGCGTTCATTTTATTTCCTCCTTAAAATTCAGCCGATGGATACGGCTCTGTTCCATTTCTCTTTGTACGCCTCTTGCATACTTTATTTTGGGATAACCGAAGCCGATGATCATACCGATGTAATGATCATCAGGAATATTCAGCATTGCCTTGATGTCCGGCATTCGCTTCAAAGCAGCGAGAGGAAATGTAAGCATTACACTTCCGAGGCCGCGGGACGGACAGAGCAATTCAAAATATGTTCCGGCAATCACCGCATCCTGTATTGGCTCACCGTTTCCTAACGGTGCATGTGGAATTAAAATATGCGGCGCTCCGCAGAAAAGCATGTCAGGGCGAACCGTCTTTTCCCACCGTTTCATATCCTCATACGCATCTTTGCCAAATCCGTCCGGGTAGACACCCTGTGCCGCCAATTCCTCCATTCGGGAATAGGCGAGCTGACGAAATTGATTCATCTGCGCCTTATCATCGATCAATGTAAATTCCACCTGCTGCTTGTTGCCGCCGTTCGGGGCATAAGCCAGTCGGGCCAGCATATCGTTTATGATGTCAGCGTCAACATTTTTCTCCTTGTATCTGCGGCAGGAATGTCTGTTGGCGATCAGGGAATCCATTGTCGGCGCTGTGATTTCACAATCAATAACGGACAGGCTGTTTTCAGGTCTATGGCCGAAAATTGAAATGGCACCCGTGGGGCAAACAGCAAGACAATGCTCACATTTCCAGCAGCCGTTCCAACCAAATTCCTTGAAATCTGCGATTTCAGCCTTTTTCGCCTGATTCAGAGAAAGAATACCCCCGGGGCAAACCTTTACACATTTTCCGCAGCCCAAACACTTTTCTGTATCCACAATAAAATCAGCCAGATTCATAATAAACGCCCCCTTCTTTCTTTTGCTGATGCAATTGTAACGATTGTTCTTTATCCGCACAAGTACGCACATTATTGTGGCGTAGTTACCCAAACGATACTATTGGATAGTTACCGAACGGGAACGAATGTGTAATTCCGGGCTTTTTTGTCCGTCAGGGCTGAGAAAAAATTTTTTTAATTTCTTTGATTCCCGGTGGATATATTGACCCTGTTTTCTCTGTATGGTATAAGCGGCGGCAAAGTTTCCAAAAGGAAGTTTTGTGAAGAGGTGACGCTATGAGTGGACAGAAAACCGCAAAAAAATTGCCCGCTTGTCCCGTTGAAACAACTTTGACGTTGATCGGTGATAAATGGAAAGTGCTGATCCTGCGGGATTTACTTACAGGTACAAAAAGATTCGGAGAACTGAAAAAATCCCTCGGCAACGTATCACAAAAGGTTCTGACTGCCCAGCTTCGCGCAATGGAAGAAAGCGGTTTACTAACACGAACGGTGTATGCCGAGGTTCCGCCGAGAGTAGAATACACCCTGACGGAGTTAGGGCAAAGCCTCCGGCCAATCCTTGACGCAATGCAAAATTGGGGCGAGGGATATAAATCTTTGTATAATTAAAAAACCGGTGGGTATTCTCAGAGGAATACCCACCGGTTTTTAATTTTTATGCTTATTCATTTATAAATAGTACACCCAGGGTCTTAGGGCCGCAATGAGAAGATACAGTACAGCCTGCGAGAGTGTGATGTATGCGCTGAACATTTGGGGCGCACTCGCGGATAAGCGCTTCCAGCTCCATGACGGTGCTGTCCTCCACCTCGCCTGACTCGGTTATGAACACATGACCGCCGCGGATGCTCTTGCCGGACAAACGCTCTTTTATATACTGCTTATACACTGAGTCGATCCCGCCGCGATACTTCTTATAAACCTCCAGCTTGCCGCCGTTCATTTGCAGAGCCGGCTTGAGGTGCAGCAGATTTGCCCCCAGCGCGGCGACGCCGGAGCAGCGGCCGCCCTTCCACATAAACTGAAGCGTGTCAAGCACAAAGCTTGTATCCACCTTTTCAGTCAGCCGTTCAAGCTCAGCGGCGATGTCCGCGGCGCACCAGCCCAAATCTCTCAGTCTGGCTCCCTCCAGAGCCAGCAGCCCCACACCGGTGGAGAGCATGCGGCTGTCCACAGTGTAAACGCCCTTAAGCTCCTGCGCGGCAAGACGGGCGGCGTTTAAGGTGTTGGAGAGCTCGGAGCTGATGTCCAGATGCACGATATCATAACCCGCTTCGACGAATCCGCCGAAAAAGTCCAGAAAATCCTGCACACTTGGAGCGGCAGTTTTCGGCAGAGTGCCATCCTTGCGATAGCGGGCGTACATATCCGCCGGGGTAAAGCTCGCTCCGTCCAAAAAGCTGCTGTCACCGAGGACAATGGTAAGGGGAATAATTTTTATGTTGAATTCTGCTTTAAGCTCCTCCGACAGATCGCAAGTGCTGTCAGCGGTTATCATTACAGGCTTCGCCATGTGTTTCTCTCCTTCTTTTTTAACTTCAACTCTAATGCTGGGATAATACCATACAAATCACCTGCGGGCAATATTTCCGGCTCATACAAATGTAAAATTATTGCAAATTTTTGAAGTATTCGGTATGCCGCTCTATTATCGCAAGCACTGCTATATGTGAAAGATACACAAACAAAAACTTAGTTTTCACTGTTTGGTTTTGCCTGATTTTGTTTTCCAAGAGGTGCAAAATGCTTGAAAAATGCCTGTTATAATTTTAACTTGCCACATTTAGTACGAGACCCGCCCGCGAAGTGAATTCAATTTCATTCATTGAGCGCAAAATTTTTGTATAAAATATCCAAAACTGTTTGATTCAAGCTGTACATTTCAGCGCTTTCAATAAACTTAGTTATTTCAACCAAAAAATCTTGTTTTGAGCCTTGTTATAGTGTGATGAATAGTGTAAAATGTACAAAGCAAAGTCAAGTTACTCTGATAGGAGAGAAAAAAATGAACATTTTACTATGGCTCACTCCCATTCTCGCGCTTGCGGCGCTGCTGTTTGCCGCTTACAAAGCTCTCTATGTCTCCAAGGCCGACCCCGGCACGGAGCATATGCAGGAGATCTCCGCCGCTATCGCGGAAGGCGCCTCCGCATTCCTCCGCTCAGAGTACAAAATTCTGGTGATTTTTATCATCGTGCTTTTTGTGCTCATTTCCGTTTTCATTGACATTGGCACCGGCATTTGCTTCATTCTCGGGGCGCTGTGCTCCATTCTGGCCGGATTCTTTGGCATGAAGGTCGCCACGAAGGCCAACGTGCGCACCGCCAATGCCGCCAAAGAGAGCGGCATGAACAGGGCGCTTTCCATTGCTTTCTCCGGCGGCTCGGTCATGGGCATGTGTGTTGTGGGTCTGGGTCTGCTGGGCTGCAGCCTTATCTACATAATCACCGGCAACTATAACATTCTCTTCGGCTTCTCTCTGGGCGCTTCCTCCATTGCGCTTTTCGCCCGTGTGGGCGGCGGTATCTACACTAAGGCCGCCGATGTCGGCGCTGACCTTGTGGGCAAGGTCGAAGCCGGTATCCCCGAGGACGACCCCCGCAACCCCGCCGTCATCGCCGATAATGTGGGCGACAACGTGGGTGATGTGGCCGGTATGGGCGCCGACCTGTTTGAGTCTTATGTGGGCGCGCTTGTCTCTGCGCTGACTTTGGGCGTGTCTGTCTACGGTTTATTCACCGGCGCGGGTGCGCTTTTCCCGCTGGTCATTGCCGCCGTGGGTATCTTTGCCTCCATCATTGCCACCTTTTTTGTGCGCGGCAAGGAGGATTCTAACCCCCACAAGGCTCTGAAAATGGGCACTTATGTCTCCGCCATTATTGTTTCCGTCGCCTCCATTCCCCTGAGCAAGCTTTTCTTCGACCGCTTTTTCTACTGCGCGCCTATCATCGCCGGCATCATCGTGGGTCTTGTCATCGGCATTGTGACCGAGGTGTACACCTCCGGCGACTACCGCTCCGTCAAGCGCATCGCCGCCCAGTCTGAGACAGGCTCCGCCACCACCATCATAAGCGGCGTTGCCGTCGGCATGATGAGCACTTGGGTGCCTATCCTGCTCATCTGCGTGGGCATTTACATCTCCTATGTTGTCACCGGCGGGCTTTACGGCATCGCGCTCGCGGCTGTAGGCATGCTCTCCACCACCGGCATCACC
>DKYJ01000002.1:0-22191 GCA_002493305.1 Clostridiales bacterium UBA7103
GAGCTTGCGAGCCGATAGGGGGCTACCCTGCTTCAAGGCAAGATAAGCTCAAAAACCAGCCGTTTTTCGGCTGGTTTTTGAGCTTATCAATCCTTAAAAGCATGTATGTGGTGTTCCGGCGGCAGATCATTGCGGGTTTTATACTCCACGCTTTGCAGGGTGAACTGGGAGATGGCGACGAGCCTATCCTCCGCGTCAAACACATCTACATTATAGAAAAGAAGTTGCTTGCCGCTGCGAACGAGCTTTGCCTCGGCCCTGATGGGGCTTGCCATGGCAGGGCGCAGATAGTGAGTGCTGCTTGCGATGGTGACGGGCTTCTTATCCAGCAAAAAGGCCGCAGAGCCGCCGGCAACGGAGTCGCACAGAGTGTAGATAAGGCTCGCGTGGGCAGCGCCGGTGACGTCGCAGGTGTCCTCTCTTACATCCATCCCGTAAATAAGCCCTTTTTCGGCTCTGGCCAGTACATACCCGCCGCAGATCGCCGTAAAGAACACAGACAAATGCGGATATGCCACTCCGGTCACAGGGTCAACGGGGGCGTTTTCATCGGCGGCAAAGATGGTCTTTTTGAACTCCACACCCTCGGCGCGGGTAAGCTCCGCGTCCTTCAGGGTGACTATCTGGCTCAGGCAGAGCTTGCCCTTGCCGTCCAAAACGCGCACACGGTATACAATATGGCCCTCAGCCGCGTCTACAAGCTTTGTGACGATGCGGGCGCTCCTGCCCATGAGGGAGCACTCGTACATACAGTCCACAGCCACGGGGGCGGCGGGCCGGCCCAGGCAATATTCCGCTGACAGCTCCGCCGCTATCTGGCCGATAGAGAAGGCGAAGCCCCCGTGCGCCGCCATATATGTGTTGCAGAAGTCCGGGTTTATCTGCACCTTGGCGGTCAGCCCGTCAGGGCGCACTTCGTCCACTTTCAGACCCAGCATATTGGCAAATGGATCAAGTATCTCGTAGTTTTCTTTCTCAATGTCCATATACTATCCGTCCTCTCAGGAAAAATTCTCATGTTTTGAGTATAGCATATCCCGCCGATATATGCAACGGCGCGAAACTTCTGAAAAAACCGGGCGGTTTACCCTTGACTTTCTCCGCCTTGAATGTTAATATACTCCAGTATGCGCCCGCGCTCTCAGCTCCGGGGTCATGCCGCTATCGCGGTTGCCTTTCCGCCCGCAGCTTAGACGCAGGGTATAGAATTTCAAGAAAGGGGTATCATAAAATGATCACCAAAGAAGTCAAGACCCAGGTCATCAACGACAACGCCACCCATGAGAATGACACCGGTTCCCCCGAGGTCCAGATCGCTATCCTCACCCAGCGTATCCGTGAGCTGACTGAGCATCTGAAAAAGCACCCCAACGACGACCACAGCCGTCTTGGTATGTACAAGATGGTCGGTAAGCGCCGCCGTCTGCTGGACTATCTTGCCAAGAAGGACATCGAGCGTTACCGTGCCATCATCGCAAAGCTGGGTATCCGCAAGTAATTTCTGAAGGAAATGAAGGTTTGATTTAAGGGGAGATAATTGAATAATTATCTCCCTTTTTCAAGGCTTCGGTAAGGCAACCGAGGCCGCGGCGGATTAGTATTTGAAGCAGTGCCCGTCCGGAGCGGGCTCCGCTTCAAGTGCTAAACTGCCGGCGGTTTCGATGAGAACAAAGGAGAAAACATGATAATCACCAACAAGCAGTTCCCCAACTACAAAAAGTATGAGATGATGTTTGAGGGCCGCCCCCTGAGCATGGAAGTCGGCAAGCTCGCAGAGCTGTGCAACGCCTCCGTGCTGGTGAAGTACGGTGAGACCACCGTCCTCGTCACCTGCACCGCCTCCGCCCGTCCCAAGGACGGCATTGATTACTTCCCTCTCGCCGTGGACTTCAATGAAAAGCTCTACGCCGTCGGCCGTATCCCCGGCAGCTTTATGCGCCGTGAGGGTAAGCCCAGCCTGCCCGCAGTGCTGGCCTCCCGCCTGATCGACCGCCCCATGCGTCCCCTCTTCCCCAGCGACCTGCGCAACGATGTCGTCATCGCCTGCGAGGTGCTGTCCGTTGACAGGGATTGCTCCCCTGAGATAACCGCCATGATCGGCGCTTCCGCCGCCGTGTCCATCTCCGATGTGCCCTTCAACGGCCCCATCGCCGGTATCGTCCTCGGCTGGGACGGGGAGAAGTATCTCTTCAACCCCACTCAGGAGGAGCGCAAGACCAACCGCATGATCACCACCATTGCCGCTACCCACAAGAAGATCGTCATGATCGAGTCCGAGGCCGATCAGGTGCCCGATAACGTGATGTACGAGGGTATCGTGCAGGCTCATGAGCATCTCCAGCCCGTGCTCGACCTTATTGACAAAATGGTCGAGGAAGTGGGCAAGCCCAAGTTTGAGTATGAGCACGCCGCATTTGACGAGGAGCTTTTTGAGAAGCTGGTGGATAACGAGTTCGAGTCCATGGAGTTCTGCATGGACACCGACGATAAGAATGTCCGCGAGGCCCGCGTGAACGACTGGGTCACCATGGTCGAGCAGAAGTACGGCGAGGAGCACCCCGAGCTCATGCAGTACATGGATGAGATACTCTACAAGCTCCAGAAGAAGGTCGTCAAAAAGTGGCTGTTGGCCGGCAAGCGCGTTGACGGCAGACAGATGAACGAGATCCGGCCTCTCGCGGCCGAGGTCGGTGTTCTGCCCGTGGTTCATGGCTCTGGCCTCTTTACCCGCGGACAGACTCAGGTGCTCTCTATCGCCACTCTCGCCACTCTCAGCGATGCCCAGAAGCTGGACACCATATGGGAAGAGGAAGAGAAGCGCTTCATGCACCACTATAATATGCCCTCCTACTCCACGGGCGAGGCCCGTGCCAGCCGCAGCACCGGCCGCCGCGAGTACGGCCACGGCGCTCTGGTCGAGAAGGCGCTCCAGTCCGTCATTCCCGATGTTGACGCTTTCCCCTATGCTATCCGCGTAGTGTCCGAGGTGCTCTCCTCCAACGGCTCCACCTCTCAGGGCTCCATCTGCGGCAGCACGCTTGCCCTTATGGACGCGGGCGTGCCCCTCAAAGCGCCTGTCGCCGGTATCTCCTGCGGCCTGATCCAGGACGGGGACGATTTCACCACCTTTATCGACATTCAGGGTGTTGAGGACTTCCACGGCGAGATGGATTTCAAGGTCGCCGGTACCAAGCAGGGCATCACTGCCATCCAGATGGATCTGAAGAACGACGGTCTCAAGCACGAGATCGTCAAGGAAGCCTTTGAGATCACCAAGGAAGCGCGCTTCCAGATCCTTGACAGCATCATGCTCAAGGCCATTGCCGAGCCCCGCAAGGAGCTGGCAAAGACCGCGCCTAAGATGATCCAGATGAAGATCAACCCCGACAAAATCCGTGAGGTCATCGGCTCCGGCGGCAAGGTCATCCAGAAGATCACCGCCGACACCGGCTGCAAGATAGACATCAGCGATGACGGCTCTATCTTCATCGCAAGCTCCGACATCGAGGCCTGCCGTGCCGCGAGAAAGACCATTGAGGACATCGTGTTTGAGCCTGTTGTTGGCGCGCTGTATTACGGCGAGGTCAAGCGCGTTATCTCCAATCTTGGCGCTTTCGTGGAGCTGGCCCCCGGCAAGGACGCCATGTGCCACATCAAGGACCTTGAGTTCAAGCGCACCGAGAAGGTCGAGGATGTGCTCAATGTCGGTGATAAGACCTGGGTCAAGTTCACCGGTATAGATGAGCGCGGCCGCTGGAACATCTCCCGCAAGGAGGCTCTGAAAGAGCGCGGCGAAGCGTAAAAATTAACAACACTAAGACAGGAGGCAAACGCCTCCTGTCTTTTACAATTTTTTCAAAAAAGGTCTTGACATTGCCGCAGGGGAAGGGCTTATTCTATCGTCAGAACCGGTTCACAAAATAAACCTAGGAGGATACTCATGCTCACTATCGGCGATTTCTCCCGGATTTGCCGGGTCACGCCGCGCACATTGCGCTACTATGATGCGCTGGGGCTGCTCTGTCCGCAGGCAGTGGGGGAAAACGGCTACCGCTATTACCGGCAGGAGCAGTTATCAGATCTGGTGAAAATCCAACGGCTCAAGGGCTACGGCTTTTCTCTTGGGGAGATAAAGCCGCTGCTTGAGCTGGAGGACAGCCAGCTTTTACCCTATCTGCGTCAAAAGCGGCAGACTATGCGGGCGGAGCTTGAGGAGAAAAAAACGGCGATAGGTCAGGTAGAAAATGAGATACTCCGCATGGAGGGAAAGAATTTTATGGAAAATCTGTATCATGTTGTTTTGCTTGGAGAGCCGGAACAGAGGGTGTTTTCTATCCGCAAAACCATAGGGATCGACGGCTACCACGAGCTGTTCAATGAACTGCGCGCCGAGGCGAAAAAGCAGGGTTTGCAGCAGGCCGGGCCTGTCCAGATGCTCTATTACGACGTGAGCTTTGACCCTGCCGGCTCCGATGTAGAGGCGCAGATGGTAGTGGCACAGGACGCTCCCGGCGTAAGGCTCAGCCCGGCACATACCCGCGCGGCGGTGCTTCACAAGGGGGCTTATGGGAACCTGCACCATGCGTATGAGGCGCTCTGCGCGTGGCTTGCGGAGCATACCGAATACCGGGTCTGCGGTCCGGCCATGGACAGGTATCTCAACGACCCGCACAATGTGTCAGAGGACGAGCTGCTGACCGGCGTGTCGTTCCAGGTGGAAAAAGCGAAGTATTAAAGGCAGAAGGCGCTTCATTTGAAGCGCCTTTTGTCTGTTTCATATTAAGAACAACAATATGACTATGCCCAAGCCCACGAGGAACACAAGGGCGATGAGCAGGGCGGCCTTCAGCGCGCCCAGCACTGCCCAGCGCTGCTCCTCACGGTTAAGCTCCAGCGGCTCGGCCTTTTCCTGCGATGGCGTGGCTGTCCTGCGCCGCTGAGGGCGGGGAAACAGCAGGGGCTGGCGCGAGACATTGCTCATATCGGCGACAGTGCGCCCGTCGTCATCAGGGTACTGGCGTTTTTTCATGGCGCTTACTCGTCAAACAGGTGGCAGACCACATAGTGCCCCGGCTCAACCTCGACCTGCTTAGGAGTCTCCTGCTTGCAGCGCTCGGTGCAGTATGGGCAGCGGGTGTGGAATTTGCAGCCGGAGGGGGGATTTGCCGGAGAGGGTATAGAGCCTTCCAGAACGATGCGGTTCATCTTCGCTGTGGGATCGGGCACGGGGATGGCGGAAAACAGCGCCTTGGTGTAGGGGTGCAGGGGGTTGCGGAATATGTCCTCCGTCTCGCCGTACTCCACAAGGCTGCCGAGGTACATAACGCCCACCGTGTCGGAGATATGCTCCACAACGCTCAGATCGTGGGAGATGAAGAGATAGGTCAGGGCGTATTTCTCCTGCAGATCCTTGAGAAGATTGATTATCTGCGCCTGAATGGACACATCAAGCGCGCTCACCGGCTCGTCGCAGACCACGAATTCGGGGTTGAGCGCAAGAGCGCGGGCGATGCAGATACGCTGCCGCTGGCCGCCGGAGAACTCATGGGGGTAGCGATTCTTATGGAAGGGCTGGAGACCGCAGTTATCCATGACCTTGTCGATATAGTCCTCATACTCGGCTCTGGGCACAAGGCCATGCTCCTTCACCGCCTCGCCGATTATCTCGCCCACGGGCAGACGGGGGGAGAGAGAGGAGAAGGGATCCTGAAAGATTATCTGCATCTTGGTGCGCAGGGCGCGCAGCTCTTTATTGGACAGATCATAGACCTCCTGCCCGTTAAAAAGCACCTGCCCGCCGGTTTTTTCACCGGCAAGGCGGAGAATGGTGCGCCCGGTGGTGGTCTTGCCGCAGCCGGATTCGCCCACAAGGCCCATAGTCGCGCCGCGGCGCAGGTTAAAGGTGACGCCGTCCACGGCTTTTACAAAGCCCACGGTGCGGCTGGTAAGCCCGCCCTTTATTGGGAAGTATTTTTTCAGATCCTTGACCTGAAGGATATACTGCGCGTCGGGCGCTGCGGGGCTGGTATTATCCAAAACGGCTTTATCCTGTGCCATCAGCCTTTGCCTCCTTCCGCTTTGTCATAGTACCGGTAGCAGGAAACCTTGTGCGTGGGGGAGAGACTTATTTCAGCCGGGTACTCTCCGGAGCAGCACTCGCACTGCATCTCGCAGCGGTCCTTGAAATAACAGTGATCCGGCATATTTACAGGGTTCGGCACTTTGCCGGGAATAGAATAGAGCTTATCGAGCTTCTTGCCCACGGAGGGCTTGGAGGCCATAAGGCCGATGGTGTAGGGATGGGCGGGGTTTGCGAAAATCTCCTGCACCGTGCCGCGCTCAACGATGCGCCCGGCGTACATGACCACCACGAGATCCGCCATCTCCGCGATAACGCCGAGGTCGTGGGTGATGAAAATGATGGAGGAGTTTATCTTGTCCTTGAGCTGACGCAGCAGGTCGAGGATCTGTGCCTGAATGGTCACGTCCAGCGCGGTGGTCGGCTCGTCCGCGATGATGACGCGGGGGCTGCAGCCCAGCGCCATGGCTATCATCACGCGCTGGCGCATACCGCCGGAAAGCTCGTGGGGGTACATTGTGTATACGCCCTCGGCGTTGGCAATGCCGACCATCTCCAAAAGGCCGATGGTGCGCTTTTTGATGTCCTCCTTGCTCATGCCCGTCTCATCGTGCAGCTCTATGACCTCGTTTATCTGCTCGCCGATGCGGAAAACAGGGTTGAGCGCGGTCATTGGCTCCTGAAAGATCATAGACATATAGTTGCCGCGGAGCTTCTGCATTTTTTCGGTGGGGGTCTTGACAACGTTATAGGCCTTGTCGCCCAGATTCAGGCGGATCTCACCCTCCACGACCTGCCCCTGCGGGCGCTGCAAAAGCTGCATGAGCGAAAGGCTCGTCACGCTCTTGCCGCAGCCGGATTCGCCCACGACGCCCACGGTTTTGCCGATGGGCACATCGAAGGACACGCCGTCAACACTTTTGACAACGCCGGCGTCGGTGAAGAAATATGTGTGCAGATTTTCAAACTCAACAGCGTTATTGCTGTCGCGCATAGTGGTGAGGTACTCGCTCTCAGGCACATTTTTGCGCTTGCGCTGCTTTTCAAGAGCGTTTGTGATCTTCCGGTTCTCCCGGGCGATCTTCCGCGACTCACTGGCGGAGAGGTAGCCCTCGCTGTGTTTTCTGGCCATTCTTATCCTCCTCCCATCTCAGCGCTTCATCTTCGGGTCGAAAGCGTCCCGAAGTCCGTCACCCACGAAGTTGAAGCCCAGCACGGTTATGAGCAGGCAGATGCCCGCGGGTATCCAGATAAACCAGTAGTTGGTCATGACAAAGGAATTGTTGACGTCGCTTATGATGTTGCCCCAGGAGGCAAAGGGGAACTTGACGCCGAGGCCGAGGAAGCTGAGGGTAGCCTCGGTTATGATGACGCTGCCCAGAGACATGGTGCAGATGACGATAAGCTGGGGGATGACATTGGGTATGAGGTGCTTGAATATCCTGTGCCCTATGCTGATGCCGCAGGCCTCGGTGGCGGTCATGAACTCCTGCTCGCGCAGGGAAAGGATCTGCCCGCGCACCATGCGGGCGATGCTCGGCCAACCGAGAAAGCCCAGCAGCAGCATGAGATATAACATTCGTATCTGCGGGTCGACCTGCATGCTGTCCATGGTCGCGCCGAGAATGATAATGATGGGCATGGAGGGGATGCAGTAGAAAATATCGACGATGCGCATTATCAGGTTATCCACCCAGCCGCCGAAGTAGCCGGATATGCCGCCGAAGATAACGCCGAGGACAGTCTCGATGCCGACAACGATAAAGCCGATTATCAGCGACACGCGGCCGCCGTACATCAGGCGGGTGAGCATGTCCATGCCGTTGCCGTCAGTGCCCAGCGGGTGAGCGGAGGAGGGCCGGTCGTATTTGACGGAGACATAGGTGGCCGTCTCTTGTGTGACAGACCAGACCTTCGCGCCCGCGTCATAGCTGACGGCGTAATTATGCTCCTCACCGGTGGCGGGGTCGGTGTACACAAAGTCATTGCCGCCGGACTCAAGCGCCTCTTCAAGCCGCTCCTTAAAGTCGCGTGTGATGACAACGCCGTTTTCCTTCGACTGCACCACAAAACGGCTTATATAGGCAAGCTCCGTGCCGCCGGAGAAGATGTTGCCGTCCTTATCGAGGGTGTACTCCGTGCCGTCTACGGTGAAGCTCTCCTCACCGGTCACATAGGCCGCCAGAGCGTCATGCTTGACCTGAAAGCTCTGCTCCGGCTGGTCATCGGCGGCAAAGACGATGTCCTTGTACGCCATCGCCACAAGCTTGGAATTTGAGTAAATGGAGTATAGCTCGCCGCCCTCGTCAACGAAGCTGTAAGCGTTTTCCGCGCCGCTGAACTCCGTTTTGCCGGTGTTGAGCGCGAGAATGAACTGCGCCTGATCGAGAGTGCTGAACTTGAAGTCCTCCGCGGAGGCGTAACGCAGCGCCTCGTTCCGGGTGACGCCCACGTATTCCTTGGCCATCATCGTGTAGTCGCGGAAGATCTCGTCCTGACCGTAGGGGGTGATTATCCCGCCCACAAAGGAGAAAACGAACATCGCTATCAGCATAACAAGGCCGACTATCGCAAGCTTGTTGCGGAAAAAACGCTTTGCCACCAGCGCGCCCGGCGTCAAGACCTTGACGCGGCGGTCATCGTTGAGGGAGTATTCCTCGTTGGCGGAATTAATGCCCTGAGTGTTTTCGGTTGCCTTATTCATCTTGCAGCCTCCTTTCAGGACAGACGCACGCGGGGATCAACCACGGCGTACAAAATATCGGACAGCAGATTGCTCGCGAGGGTGAGTATAGCTATAAAAGTAAGATAGAACATGGTGAAAGGGATATCGCCCGAGAGCATCGCCTGATAGCTCACAAAGCCTATGCCGGGGATAGAGAACAGTGTCTCCGTTATGAGTGCGCCGGTGAAAAGCCCCGGCAAAGAGCCGCCGACTATTGTGACCAGCGGAATAAGTGTGTTACGGAAGGCGTGGTGGTAAATTACCTTCTTTTCCGGCAGACCCTTTGCTCTGGCGGTGCGGATATAGTCGGAATTGAGCACCTCCAGCATGTTGGTGCGGGTATAGCGCATCAGCGAGCCGATGGAGATGATGACCAGCGTCACGATAGGCAGGACAAGGTGCGCCGCCATATCCCAGAATTGGCCCGAGGCCGAAAGCTGCGCAAAATTGCGCCCGACAAGGCCGTGCGTGTCAAACCAGCCGAGCTTTACGGAGAAAAAGAGCTTAAGCAGCGAAGCGAAGAAGAAGGTGGGCAGGGACATGCCGATAAGCGCCGTGGAGGAGATGACATAGTCCGAGCGGGAGTACTGCTTTGTGGCCGCGATAACGCCAAGGGGTATGGCGATGACGAGTTCGAGCACCAGAGAGATGCCGCCCATAACAACGGACACGCCTATAACGCTCTTGAACTTCTCGATAACGGGCACGGTGTACTTCCAGCTGTCGCCAAAGTTGCCGGACATGAACTCCTTGAGCCATGTCGCCCAGCCCACGATGTAGGGCTTATCCAGACCGTAGGCCGCGTTGAGCTGCGCGAGCCACTCCTCGTAGGGCTTTGCGCCCGGAGCGCTTGAGAGCTGAATGGCAAGGGACTCCACATAGGAGCCGGGCATCGCCCTGATAAGACCGTAAATGATAAGGGTCACAAACAAAAGAATGACCACCGATAGGGCAATGCGTTTTAGTATGTAGTTTCGCAAAGATTTCCCTCCAAATATTTACTATACGGTTAAAAACGGCTTTTCAGCACGAAGCAGCGTTTACTTTCCGTAAGTAAGCACTCCTTTCTGATGAAAAGGGGAATTGCCCCTCCTCCTCGGTGGAGGAGGGGCAACCGGATATGAAGTTTTATGCTTTTTGCCTTTCGCTCGAATTACTTGGTAGCGAGAGTCTCAATGCTGGCGTTCCAGCCCCAATACGGGGTCATGTCGGTGGGCAGGGAGCTGACATCGACACGCTCAGAGGAGACGAGCAGGCAGTCGGAGCGCTGATAGATAGGCACTTCAACGGCGTAGTCCATGACGATCTCCATAGCGGCCTGATACAGGGTCTTGCGGTAGGTCTGATCGGCGCTCTTGCGGGCGGTCATGATAGTCTCGTCCAGAACATCATCAGCGATCTGGTAGTAGTTGGTGGAGCCTTCGCTGTGGTAGAGCTGGAACATGTCGGGGTCAGAACCGGCACGCCATGCGGCACACCAAAGCTCGGCCTCGCCGGTCTGATAGGAGGCGTAGAGGTCGTTGGCGTTGGCCATGTCATTGACGGTGAAGGTGAAGCCGACGGAGGCGAGAGCGTCAGAGACATTCTTGAGCAGAATGAAGCTGGGGTGGTCTCCGTTGCCGTTTGCGCCGATGTTGACCTGATAGCCCATCTTCGCGCCCTCGGGAGCAGCGGTGATCTGGCCGTCCGCGACGGTGTAGCCGGCAGCCTCGAAGTAGCCCAGAGCGGCCTCAAGAGCGGCGGCGTACTTCTCCTCGGCGGTCATGCCGGCGGTGTAGATAGGCTCGCCGTTGACATCAAGGGAGTAGGCGATCTTATAGCCGTCGTCAGTGGTCTGAGGAGCGGCCCAAGAGGTGTTGGAGATGGGGTAGTTGATGATGGAAGCGGTGGGGCCATAGTAGGAGTCGATAGCCTCGTCACGGTAGACAGAGATCAAAGTGGCGATAGCCTTGCGCAGATCCTTGGACTGCTCGGAGTAGGGATCGTCGCCGACCTTGACATTGTTGGGGTTGATGCCAACGTAGCCATAGCCGCGGTAGTCGATAAGCTCGGTAGTGAGCACGGGGCCTTCAAACTTGTCCCACTCGTCCTCGCTGAAGCCGTTCTCAACGGCGATCTGCTTTGCGGTATCGGTGCTGTAGCTGGGGTCGGAGATGTCAAGGGTGGCGGTGACAACGCCGCTGACCTTGTTGTCCTCGGTGGTCTCCTTGAAGCTCAGGTGCTGAACCTGAGGAGCGCCAAGGAAGTAGTCGGGGTTGGCGTCCATGTAGACGACACCGTTGGAGTACTCCTTGAAGATGAAGGGGCCTGCGCCCATGGGAGCGGAGGTCTTGGACTTGACGATGGACAGGTCGCCCTTGTTAAAGCCGAAGCTGTGGTTGTCATAGTCATAGAGGCTGGCATCGCCGTAGTAAGCCATGGGGGCGATGGGAACCTGCAGCTGATAGATAGCGGTGGCGTCCAGCTCGCTGGTGGTCACACGCATGGAGTAATCGCCGGTCTTTTCGATACCGGAGATATAGTCGGCGGACTCGCCGGTGGAGATACCGACCAGATACTTGTCGTCAAGGCACTGGAACAGGGTCTTGTCGGCAGTTTCAGTGTCGGAGGCGACGGTATAGTCACCGCCGAAGGCCTCGTTTGCCATGATGGCGTCAAAGAAATCAGCGGCGGTCGCACCCTCGGCGACTTCATAGCCCCAGTTGGCGGCAATAGCCTCAACAGGGTCGCCCTCGGCGTTGTAGCCCTGAGCGACGCAGTAGTCCAGAATGGTCTGGGCCCAAGCTTCGCCGGCTGCGGGAAGACCGGTCTCCCAGAATTCTTTCTGAGTGGCCTCGTCCCAATATGTGAAATCGGTGTTGTCCTCGCCCGCCTCAAGCAGCAGAGCGTAGAGGTTGGACATACCGGAGCGGTACTCCTCAAGACCCTTGATGGGAACGCTGTAAAGCGTCACATTGCCATCGTAGGTAGGATCGAGAACGACATACATACCGAAGATAACATCGTCGATGGTGGCGCTGCTGCCGTCGGAGAACTTGATGTCGTCGCGGATGGTCAGGTCGTAGCTGACGGTGCCGTCGGCGTTCTCGGTGACGGTGACGTCGCCGGCGCCATTGTAGGTGTAGTCGGTGCCGTTGTAGGAACGGACCTCACCCTCGATGCCCTTGTTGACAGGGTTTGACACACGGTCGAGCACCAGAGTGCCGATGGTGAACATGTCGACCACATCCTGGTCGGCGGCGGACAGGGCAAAGAACGGGGAGAACTTGCCCTCAAGGCCCATCTCGCAGGAGACGACCAGAGTGCTGTCCTCTGCAGTGGGCTCGGCGCTTTCGGCGGGAGCAGCGCTCTCAGCGGGAGCGGGTTCCTGCTTGCTGCCGCAGCCTGCCAGCACGCTCACGCACATCAGAAGCGCGAGAAGCAATGCAAGCAGCTTTTTGGTGTTTTTCATTTTGAAAATCATCCTCCATTACATATATTTTGAACAAACAGACACAAGGTCTGTGCCCAACAAATTCAGTGGGCGCGAACGCCCGCGCGCAAGGGGTATACCCCTTGCATAGAAAGCCATGGCTTTCTATGATAAGTCTTAAAGACGGTGAATATTTATTTTATCCCACTCATGTCGAATCGGTCAAGAGCCTCCGCCGCTTTTGCGCAGACTTTTTTAAGGCAGCGCTCGTCAAAGGGGCTTTCAAGCCCGGCGTTGGAGAGCAGCTTCGTAAAGGTCTCGCTGCCGCCCTGAAGGGCATAGGCCATATAGCGCCTCCAAGCCTCGTCCTTATCATCCTGAAGCATCGCCCAGAACTCGAGGGACACCGTCTGCGCAAGGCAGTAATCGATATAATAGAAGGGGCTTGAATAGATGTGGTGCTGCCGCTGCCAGCCCTCGCCGTCAGCATAGAAGGGGATATCCCCGTCGAGCTTGAGCCAAGGCATATAGACCCCCAGCAGCTCCTTCCAAACAGCGTGCCGCTCCGCCGGGATCATCTCCGGCCGGGCATAGACCTCGTGCTGGAAGTGATCGACCATCGTGCCATAGGGAATAAAGGTGAGCGCACCTGCCAGATGACTGTACAGGAACTTGCGCGAGTCAGCGCCGAAGAACCTATCCGCCCAGCTCTCGCCGAAAAATTCCATCGACATGGAGTGTACCTCGCAGGCCTCCATGCTCGGCCACACATTGCTCATGGGTATCCTGTCGCGGTTGAGCCACGCGGCAAAGCCGTGCCCGGCTTCGTGGGTGATGACCTCGATGTCGCCCTGCGTGCCGTTGAAATTGGCGAAGATGAAGGGCATTCCGTAATCCGGCAGGGAAGTGCAGTAGCCCCCGGACTGCTTGCCTTCGGTGGACAGCACATCCAGAAGCTGCATATCTACCATGCCCTTGAAAAATTCACCGGACTCAGGGGAGAGCGCCTCATAAAAGGCCACGCCCTCGCTTAAGATCTCATCGGGGCTGCCCTGCGGTCTGGGATTGCCGGAGCGAAACTCCAGCGCGGCATCGGCAAAGCTCATCGGATACGCGGCGCCCAGCCGCTCCGCCTGCTTTTTGTATATCTCCTCCGCCACGGGAACGACATAGTCCCTCACCGCCGCGCGGAAGCGCTCCACATCCTCTTTGGTGTAGCAGTTGCGGCCCATGCGGTAGTAGCCGAGGGTGGTGTAACCCTCATAGCCCAGCTTTTTGCCCATCTCGTCGCGCAGCTTAACCAGCTCGTCGTAGAGCCGGTCAAATTCCGCCTGATTATCCTTGTACCATTGGCCCTCCGCCTTCCACGCGGCAAGGCGCTGCCCATCGTCCGCACCGGATTTGAAGGGCGTCAGCTGAGACAGGGTGTATACCCCGCCCTCAAAGGGGATCTGCGCCGAGGCCAGCAGCTTTTCATACTGCTGCGCAAGCTCATTTTCCTTCTGGAGCTGGGGAATTATATCCGGGGAGAAAGTCTTGAGGGCTATCTCCGCGTTTATGAACATAAGCTCCCCATACTCGGCGGAAAACTCAGCGCGGAAGGGGCTTTCCAGCAGAGCCAGCGTCCAGCTCTGGATATACTCCTCAAGCTCTGGCTCAACGGCGTTCCAAAGCTCCTCCTCGGCGTTATAAAACTCGTCCCGCGTGTCGATAGAGTGCCGCACATGGACAAGTGTCCCCAGCGTCTCCACATGGCGCAGCAGCTCTTCCTTCTTGAGAAAAGCGGCCTTAGCCTGCTCGTAGCTCTCCGCCGCCTTGAGCTGGGCGCAAAGCTCTGCAAGCTCCGCTTTCAGCGCGTCAAAATCCGGCCGGGTATAGGGCATATCGGAAAATTTCATATTGCCACCTCGTTCAGGAAAAATTCATACACATACAAAAAAATGATAATATATTATAAGGAGTTTGCGCCTGCAAGTCAAGTCTGATTTAGCCGAAACACCGGTGAAAAATAACAATGGTTGATAAGCCGGGGCTTATCTGATATAATAAAAACATTGAATCGCATAGAAGGTGATCGTTATGGCACTGAATAAGGAATATTTTGATGCTATCCACATTGATGTGGTCAAGAAAAAATATTATAACGCCAACAAGGTCGAGGCGGTTTTTCGCGACATCCGCACGCAGGCCGAGGCTCTGACGGCCGAAAACGAGGCGCTGCGCGCCCAGCTTGAGCAGCTCAACGGCAAAAAGGCTGAGATCGGTGAGGCGGTGCTGTCCGCGCAGAGCATATATCGCGGCATAGTCAGCAAGGCCAATGCCCGCGCCGATGAGATAATCGCTGCGGCGGAGCAGGAGCGCCGGGAGATCATCAGGGAGAGCCATCGCCAGCAGGAGTATGCCGTTGCCCGGGTGGAAAAGTGCTACGCCCGCATGAAGGAGCAGCATATGGCCGCTATTGAGGCTATAAACGCCGAGTGGCAGGAGTTTCTCTGCGGCCTCTTCCCCGAGGAGGAAGAGCCTGCGCCCACCGTCCCTGCCGACCTTTCGGACAAGCTCGGCGCTATCGCCCAGCAGCTCAAGGAGATAGACGAGTAGTAGATACAGAGCTTAAAAATCCCGGCATGCGCGATCGCGCACGCCGGGATTTTTGTATGTATCAAGGGCTTATGTCATGTTCTTTTCTTCTTTATAATGACAACAATTGAAACTGACAGAATCGCGCTCACTCCAAGCAGGGACGCCCAGAGAATAGGCCTGCTTTCATCTCCGGTGTCGGGGTTGACATCAACAGGCAGCTTGGGGATCTCTTCGATCTTCGTTTCTCCGCATACGGTGCAGGTGAATTCCTTTTCACCGGTCACAGTACACTCGGCTTCCTTAATGACCTTGCCCTCGTCCCACGTATGGCCCTTGGCGGTGATGGGCTCTTCCTTGGCTGCAGTGCAATTTTTGCAGGCAAAGCCCATGACACCGTCATCGGTGCAGGTGGCTTCCTTAATGACCTTGCCTTCGTCCCATGCATGACCCTTGGCAGCAATGGGTTCTTCCTTGGTTGCGGTGCAGTTCTCGCAGGCGAAGCCTTCAACACCAGCATCAGTGCAGGTTGCCGCGGTCTTTACGCCGGTTGAAGTCCAGACATGGGGAGCAAAGGGCAGTTCCCTGCCTGCTTTGATGAGATTGTTGCAGGAAGTGCAATATTCGTCCCCGGAAAAGCCGTGAGTGGTGCAGGTGGAAGCGACGGCGCCCCTGACTTCGATCTGATGTGCTGTTTTTGCAACAGGCTCGGTTTTGGTATCTCCGCAGACAGAGCAGGTGAAGGTCTTTACGCCTTCAGCGGTGCAGGTGGCGGGAGTAGTAACAGTTCCGGCATCGTAACTGTGAGCGACCATTTCAAGGGTATGCCCGGGGGTTATGGTATTTCCGCAGACAGTGCAGACCTGATCGCCGGAGTATCCGGGAGCGGTGCAGGAGGGAGTGACAGCGTTTCTAAGCTCGGTCTGGTGCGCAGTTTTGGCGACCGGCTCAGTTCTTGTACCGCCGCATTTTGAGCAGGTGAAGGTCTTTACGCCCTCGACGGTGCAGGAGGGTTGAGTGGTGACGGTTCCGGCATCCCAGGCATGTTCGCAGGTAATATTCACAGCACCGGGGACAACGGTGAAGTTGACATCATCGAGGGCATTGTTGCAGATATCGCCCTCTTCATAGTAAACGCTGACAGGGGTGCTGCCTGTTTTGGCGTTATCGAGAACCTTGAATTTCAGGGTGAGGAAAACGCCGTTGTAAGCGTTGTCGCCGATATCACTGGCCCAGGTAACGCCTGTGGCCTTTTGCCATGTGCCGCTCATGCCGCTCTCCGTGATGGACAGAAGCTGGAGCTTTGCGCTGTCGTACTCGAAGCGGCGCAGGGTCATGCCGACTATCCCGGGATTATTGGCAAGGCTGACAGTGACAGACACCTCTTCACCGAGCTTTGCATCTGCGCTGGACACGGTCATTGTTGGCGCTCCGTCTGCAAAGGCTGGCACGATCAGTGTCAGCGCCAGAACCAGTACAAGAAGAGCAGCTGAGATTTTCTTCATTTTCTTTTCCCTCTTTCAAATTTAATACAGTGTTATTTTGTCTCCGGCAAGATATTTCATCAGGGTAATGTAGTCCTTGGTGTTCACCTTTCCGTCGCCGTTTACATCACAGCTGGCAGTGTCGCCGGAGCCCTCTCCGGCAAGATATTTCATGACCGCGATGAAATCCTTGGTGTTTACCTTTCCGTCACCGTTGGTGTCGCCGGGGACGCGCAAGCTGATGTTGACCTGTCCGGCTACCGGCGTGAAGTTGACATCATCGAGGGCGTTGTTGCAGATATCGCCCTCTTCATAGTAGACACTGACAGGAGTGGCGCCTGTTTCAGCGGTATCGAGAACCTTGAATTTCAGGGTTAGGAAAACGCCGTTGTAAGCGTTGTCACCAGTATCGCTTGCCCAGGTAACGCCTGTGGCCTTTTGCCAGGTACCGCTCATGCCGCTCTCCGTGATGGACAGAAGCTGGAGCTTTGTGCTGTCATAGTCGAAGCGGCGCAAAGTCATGCCGACTATCCCCGGGTTGTTTTCAAGGCTGACGGTCACATCGACCTCCGCGCCTGGCCGGGCGCTGCCGTTGGAGACGACTATCTTCGGCTCATTGCTGACTGCGACCGTCCAGTGAGCATATACGGTGGTATTGGCGCTGAAGGTGGTGGAGGTGCTGATTTTGGTTCCACCGGAGGCGGCGGTATACCAGCCGTCAAATGTATAGCCGGAGCGGGTGGCAGTCGGCAGACTGCTCAGCTTTCCGCCCTTGGATATTTCCGTGCTGCCGGTCAGGCAGCTTCCGCCGTTGGCATTGAATGTGACCTTTACCTTGGTTGCAACGGCTGTCCAGCGCGCGGTCAGGGTGTTATCTGCGGTAAATTTACTTGATGTGGTGACCTTGCTTCCGCCTGATGTGTACCAGCCGTCAAATGTATAGCCGCTGCGTGTGGCTGTGGGCAGGGAGCCGAGGCTGCCGCCCTTTATTATTTTTGAGCTGCTTGTCGAACAGCTTCCGCCGTTGGCGTTAAAGGTGATGGTGACCGTCTCCGCGGTGACGGAGCGAGTCTCCGTCTTGCCGCAGCCGCTTGTTTTGCAGGTTCTGGTCTCGGTGCCCGCTGTTGAGGCAGTCGGCGCTTTGGTCACAGTCCACGCGCCCCAGTTGTGCCCTGTGGCGGCAATGGTCTCCGTGCGGGTCTTGCCGCATTCTGCACAGGTGTAGGTTTTTACGCCTGTGGCCTCGCATTTTGCGGCCTTGGTCACTTTGCCGCTGTCCCAGGTATGGGCGCTGTCCCAACCCAGATAGTATCTGTATGTTGTGCGGGTCTCGACCTGCTTGTCTTCTGTCGCGCTTATGGGCTCGGCACCCCACAGCGACCAGTTTTTCCAACGATAGTAATAATACGTGGTGGTGACCGTTCTCGTCCTTGAGCGGTAACCCTGCTGAATGACCTCTGATGTGCTGGTGGTGTCCATAGTGCCGATAGCGGTGTCGTTCAGGTTGCCTGAGCTGAAATACCAGAGCTGACCGTCACCCAGAGAGGTAGTCTGGCATTTGCTGCTTGCATAGGACACCACTGAGGAGTTGCTTGCCGTGTACGGTGTGGTCAGCCATGTCTCATACCAATCGTTGCTCTGCCCGCCGCAGCCGCAACTCCCGCTGAACGGGTTATGGTCGCCGCAGGAAGTGCAGCGGAAATAATAATATTTATACAGCGGCTGTCTGTCTACCTGGGTCGTGTCAGATTCGGTGATGGGATCTCTCACCCAGTCGCTCCATGCGCCGTAGTCACCGTAGGCCGTAGAACTGCCATCGGCAGTCCAGCCTGACATGCTGCTGTTAGCGGAGCTGGTATATTCTTTTTCCCGACTGCGGTATTCGATGCGGCTTTCTATAAGGGATTCGTCCACGCCCGAGGGCTTGGTCGCCGACCAGCTGGACATATAGAATGTGGAAGCGGCAAAATAACTGTCGCCGCATTTGGTGCAGGTGTAAATCGTCCCGGGGATCTGGGTGCACGTACCCGCGACCGTCTGCGTTGTGTAGTTGTGCTCACAGGGGACGGTCCAGTGCGCGTAAAGGGTCTGCGCGGAGCTTACGGAGACAGTCGATGTGGCTGTTATCTTTGTGCCCCCGCTGGCCGATGTGTACCAGCCGTCAAACACATATCCGTCACGTGTGGGAGTTGGTAAATCGCCGTATGCCTGACCTTTTGTTACATATTTGAGGTTTGCAAGATAGGCGTCATATGTATCGAAGGCGTAAATGGTCTTTGTGGCATATTGGAAGCCTATGTATTTTTGCCTGTTATTCTCCATGAAAGTGCAGGCATTTGAATTATCTAACTGGAAGGACATAACATATCCGCCGTTAGGTACTGCGAGGCATGTCTCGGAATAGCCCTCTCTATAACCAATGACCTTACCAACGCTGTTTACTGCTATCTCCGTGCCGAATTTGTTTGAGTTTACGGTTTCTCCTGACCAGTCGTATACAATGACCTCGTTCTCCCCGCGCTCGGCATTTATCCGGTTGGCAGTCAGTGTGCCGCTCGCTGTCCCGAGCTGCCCGCCGTTGGAGTTGAAGTTTATTTTTATGCCGGGGTTGGACTGCCGAGCCCAATGCGCGTAAAGGGTGGTGTCGCTGTCGATGGCATAGTAGGTGTGGAACTCGTTGCCGTATGTTTTGCTCCAGTACCAGCCCACGAAATCATACCCCGAGCGGGTCGGCGTGGGCAGACTGTTAAGCGTCCCGCCTGCGGAAACCTGGACGCTCCCGGTGGAGCAGCTGCCGCCGTTTGCGTCAAATGTGACGGTGTAGGTGGTGAGTGCTGACGAAGAATATGTGACTGAAGCGCCTGTCGTATCGTATTCTATCTGATAGCAAGAATCCTCATATTTTAAGTCATATCCTACACCCGAGAGATTCTCGGCAACAAATGAGCTTGCGCAAGGATCAATAATTAGAAAATTTGCCGCAGATAAGGCAGATGTATTGGAAACATTCTCATATCCAATTATGGTAACATAGTGATGACTTGAGCGAGAACCTGTAACCTTTACGGACACAGGCTTACCCGATGAGAGCTGTTCATAAATAAATTCAAATGCTTCGGTCTTATTGTTTGGGAAAGTTCCAGTATATGTTGTACCATTCCATGGGCAGATAGCATCGTATTCATTTGAGTTTGAATTAAACTCGCTGTAATAATGGACTTTTCCGTCCAAAATTGTTCTTAGATATGCCATAGCATAACATGCACATGCCTGGCCTCCGGATATTTGATGACCAACTGTGCGAATATTATCCCAATTTACATTCAGCATTAAGCTCGAGTACTTACGATTGTCATTTGCTTGAACTGAACTTGAGTTTTGGGTGGAATTTTCTGTGTTTGTTTCTCCAACAGAGAAATTACAGGAAATTGGCGTGTCAGATATTGTCTCAGAACTCAGAGTTGTACCGTCAAGCGAATAATAGTTGGTGGCATTTGCGTTTATTACCAGTTTGTAGCTCCCAGCTTCTAACTCGTTGAACAGAAGTGCATTATCAAGAGCTGATCCGTTCAAATTCCTGCTGGTTGTGTTTACATTAGAGAGATGCCCATCATAAATATAATCGAAAGGGTTTGTGCTTTTATATATAAACCCGCTTATGAAGGTCATCGGAAGTTTGTCTGAAACAATCGTCCAATCGACAGCATAGCTTTGTCCAACAGGAAGCTGAGTCGGAAGCTCTTTACCATAATAGTAAAAGCTTCCTAATCTTTTGCCTGTTGTTACGTCGCCGGCATATATATAACAAACTTTACCGTCTATAAGAATTTTGTACCAATAATTTCCAACCGTATTTTTGTATAATCCAGTTACAGTAAAGCTTTCACCCACTACGCTATCCCGTATTGTTTTGGATTCAGCGTTTGTTGAGCCACTGCATGGCAGACTTTTTATAACGCAGGTATTTTTTACAGTTACAGTTAAATACGATGGATAATAAGTGCATTTTGAAAGATAGCCATTATTTTCGACAAACCGTGCTCCCTTCATAAATGCGGCTTGGTATTCTCCCGTTATTTCTCGCTCAAAATAGCCGTTGCCGCTAAACTCAATCATGCAGGGCTTCCCGTTTGCGTTTAATCCGGCGTATATGATTATATGTCGACCAAGTGAGCCAGATGTCCACCCAATTATGTCTCCAGCTTGCAGCCCGCTATAATCACCGGATTTTGCCTGTTGTACGGCTTCGGTAATATCCTCGCCGTAGTTTACAAGCTCCTCTATGCTTATCCCTATAAAATTACTGCCGTAATTCTGTTTAAGAATACAATCGCCATAGGAGCATTGATAATCGCTGCTTCTGAACCCGGCGTCATTAAGAACGCGGCCAACAAAACCTGAGCAGTCAAAAGAAGTTAGATTTTCGTAAGTATAGCCAGTTCTCCAGCAAATTGAGGGTAACCAAGGATCAATACCTGACCAATATGAGGCTCCGACATCTTTCCATTTTCGCGCTTCTGTTAATATGGTTTCCGCCGAAGCGTTGCTTGTGTTTACAATTCCATATCTGCCCGCCGCTGTGCTCGCCGCAGCATAAGTCGTTGCCACAGTCGCCATTTCCGGTGCATCAATAGCAAAACTATTTTTTGCGGTCAGCGCAAGCGCTACCTCTATTTCCTGCTTTTCGTCCGCTGTTACCTCGAACTCAACATCCTCGGCGCTCTCATAGCCCTCGCACTCCGCCGTATATGTGTAAAAACCCGGGAGAAGCAGGTAGCTGCCGTCCTCCTCCGGCAAGATGGGGTTTTCGTGAGCCTCGTCTTCTTTTACATATACTGAAAGTGTCAGACTTTCCGGCGCGCAGATAAACTCCACAGAAACCGGCTCGACGCTGTTTTCCGCGCTCTCCTTCGGCACGCCATCCTCGTCAGAGGGCACTGTTTCAAGAGCCTCTTCCGTTGGCTGTGTGTCCTCTCCGTCAGCCAGTGCGCCGACCGGCAGAAAAGTGAATATCATCACCATGCACATGAGAAGCGACAATAGCTTTACCGCTCTGTTTTTCATGCTTTTCTCCTCCAAATCGCTATTACCCCTATATCAGGATAACCTATTATAAGATAACACTTTGATAGGGATAATGTCAACAGGAAAATCCCTTGATATAATAACCTTAAAGAAGGGGAATAACATGGACAACTACACCGGCATTGTGACTTATCAGATAAAAGAGTATGGGCGTATCCGCCTGAAGCTGCGCGAAGCGCTGGATTCACGGGGAATGACCCGAAATCGCCTGCGTACTTTGACAGGCGTGAAGTACGATGTTATTGACCGCTATTATCGTTCGGACAATGTCCAGATGATAGATTTGGACTTTTTTGCAAAGGTTTGCTGCGTTTTGGATTGCCCGCTGACCGAGCTGCTGGAATATGAAAAAACCTCTGAGCGCTGATATTCGCTCAGAGGTTTTTTTCATATTCTTTATTTTTTAATACCTTTCCAGCAGGCCTTGGCAGGCGGTGGTTATATCGTCCCAGGTGCGCTGAAAGTCCCGGGTATACCAAGGGTCGGCCACGCTGTCGTTGGGCCGTCCGGCGTACTCCATCATGCTGTGGAGCTTGCCCTCCCTGTCCCCACCGAAAAGCCGCCGCATATCCCGCAGGTTTGCCGCGTCCATGCCGATGAGCAGGTCGTATTTATCGTAATCATCGCGCCGCAGCAGACGCGCCCGCTTGGCCGAGCAGTCGATGCCGTGGCTCGCGAGCAGAGCTCTGGCGGGTGGGTATACGCCGCTGCCTATCTCATCATCGTGCGCGGCGGCGGAGGCAATCTTAAACTCAGCCTCCCGGCCCGCTTTTTTGACCATGTCCTTCAACACATATTCCGCCGTGGGGCTGCGGCAGATGTTGCCGTG
>DKYJ01000002.1:22503-84596 GCA_002493305.1 Clostridiales bacterium UBA7103
TGCGGCAGATGTTGCCGTGGCAGATAAATAAGATTTTTGTCATGTTATACCTCCGGAAGTTTATCACACCAACATAATAAGCGTCCCGGCTACTATGGCCGTGAGCCCAATGAGAGCCTTTTTGGTCAGGCGCTCGTGGAACACGATACAGGAAAAGGCCACGGTGACGAGGATACTGAGCTTGTCAATGGGGACTATAACACTGGCTGGGCCCTCCTGAAGGGCGCGGTAATAGCACAGCCATGACGCCCCGGTGGCGAGACCGGACAGGGCGATAAAGCCCGCTTCTTTTTTGGAGATGCCCTTGAGCTCCCGGCGCTTACCGCTCACGAAGACCATGAGCCAAGCCATTACGAGCACGACGCCGGTGCGTATCGCGGTGCCGAGGTTTGATTCAACCCCGCTGATGCCGACCTTGCCTAAGATAGAGGTCAGCGCCGCGAAAACCGCCGAGAGCGCCGCGTACAAAAACCAGCGGTTCCCGGTGCCCTGCTGCTTTGAGGGAATGTACTTTTTCTCGATCATCAGGAATGTGCCCACGCCGATCAGGAGCACCCCGGCGGCCTTGGACAGGTTCAGCTCCTCATGCAGAAAAATGCAGGCCAGCAGAATGGTCAGCACCACGCTGCTTTTATCCACCGGCACCACCTTGTTGATATCGCCAAGCTGCAAGGCGCGGAAGTAGCACAGCCATGACGCCCCGGTGGCAAGGCCGGAGAGCACCAAAAACAGCCATGTTTTGCCGTCGATACCGCATATCTGCCCCTGAGAGCCGACGACGAACACCATCAGCCACGAGAAAATCAGCACAACGACCGTGCGCAGAGCGGTGGCGACGGTGGAATCCGTCTCCCGTATGCCGCATTTGGCCAAAATCGAGGTTATCCCGGCGAAAAGCGCCGATGCAAAAGCTAAAATTATCCACATAATATTCGTCTCTTAGGACAATGCACAGCCCGCTTTTTACTTTATAAGCTCCAAAATTGCGTCCAGCCGGGGCTGCCAGAGCGCCGCGGCGTCAAAATCCCGGGCGAGGGCGGCCTTATACTGCTCACTCAGCTGCGGCTGACTGAGCACGCGGCGCAGACCAACTTCAAGACCGGCGGGGCTGTTTTCGGTGATGATGCCGAAAGCGGGGGAAACCGTCTCCTCCACGGCGGCGATGCGGGCGGCGATAACCGGCACGCCCAGCGCCATGGCCTCCTGAATGGCGACCGGGTGGCACTCGCTGGCGGAGGAGCTGACGAACCAGTCGGCGCGGCGCATATAGGGATAGGGGTTATCCCGCCTGCCCGTCAGACGGACGCTTTTTATATTCTCCCGGCGCAGCTTTTCCCGAAGCTCACCTTCAAGCTCCCCGTCGCCAATCAGCCACAGCTCAAAATCAAACTCAGCCTCCAGCTTTTTGCACACATCCATGAGCATACCGTAGCGCTTGACCTCGGACAGCCGCCCGACGGATACAAAAAGGGGCTTGCCCACAGGCGGCGCGCAATCCTCCGGCGCGATCTCGGAGGCGGCTCTGATGGCCGCAGCGTCGAGGGGGTTATAGCGCACGAGAAGATTGCCGGGGTCGCCTATGGTGCGGATAACGCCGGTTGCCCCGGTGTTGGATACGCAGGTGACATTGTCAAAGCACTGCATACACCGGCGCTCATCCTCGTCGCTGTGGAAGTCAGCCTTGCTCCAGTGCATCGAGCAAAAGTCCGTGTGTACCCAAGCGAGCTTCTGCCTTGCCCGCAGCTTTGACGCAAGACGCATGGAGGGGCCCTCCTTGAAGGCGATGACGGTGTCCCACTTTTTGAGCCTGAGCAGAAAGCCCTCAAAAAGCACCCGACAGGCCCGCTGAAAGAACCATTTCGGCGTGAACCGGCGGCTGACCCCGTCCCAGAACGGCAGACGGCGGCAGCGCACCCCGGCTGGATATCTCCGCCGAAGCGTTTCCGGGTCGCTCTCGTATGCCCAGATGGTGAGCTTGTCCCCCCGCTTTGCGAGGGCGGCGGAGACAAGCTGGAGCATCTGCTCCGCGCCGCCGGCGTGGAGCCGGTCATTTATAAGAAGAATGTCTTTGCCCATGAGGCCTTAACTCCTTTTGAGTTTTTTCCTGATCTTCGCGGCAAAATCCTGCCGCTCCTGACGGCTCAGAACCAGCATATAGTTTACCGCAAAGCTTAAGACAGCCGTTATGATGGCGGCGGCGAACCAGCAGACCCATGAGCGGGAGAGGTCAAAAAACGAGTTGACGACAAAGCCGATGGCAAGGCTTGCCGCGAAGGACAGAACGCTCTTGCCGATCTCCGGCAGAAAGGCGGTTTTCGGGAGGCCGATGAACTTGGCGGAATACGGGATATGGAAGCAAAACGCAACAATGAGCGCCCCGGCGAGGCTGCAGCCCAGAATGGCGAACACGCCCCAGTCCGTCAGCTTCAAGAGCAGGTATACGCAGCAGATGTTCACAAGGCCGTACACTATCATCACGATAGAGTTGACACGAACCTTGTTTGTAATGGTGAATATCTGATAAAGCGGCTGGAGCGGGCCGGAGATGCAGGTGTTGGCAACTGTCAGCACGGACATGATATGGATAAGCGCGGCGGGCTGACCCGGCACCCAGAGCGAATAAAACTCGATGCCCATGGTGCAGAGAATGGCCGTGGGTATGGAGGCGAAAAGGCACATAAAGCGCATGGCGGATTTCGCCGCGTTTTTGAGGCCCTCCTTGTCGCCCTTGGCATACAGCTGCATGAGGTTCGGGCTGAAAACACTGGCGATGGTGGTGTTGAAGGAGAAGATAACATTGGGCAGGGTCTTTGCAATGGACATATAGCCCATCATGGAGGGGCTGATGAAGAGATTGGTCAAAATAAGATCGAGCCCGCTCGTGAGTATCTGGCTGAGCTGAGTGACGCTGTTCCAGATGCCGGAGGATATGATATCCCATATGCAGCGCAGGTTAAAATCGGATTTTCGAAAACGCAGATCCGGCACTAATTTTCTGGTGTAATACAGGTTTATCAGACCTGTGAAAACCGTGGCGGCCAGAGTACCGATGACGATATAGCTGATGCGCGGCTCAAAGAGCACAAACAGCGCCAGCACCAGCGCCACGTTTATAATGCTGGCCTGAGCCTGCCGCAGGGACTGGATATACAGGGTGTTGGTGATGTAATAGCAGTTGCTGTATATCGAGAACAGCAGGCGCACGATGAAGTTGAGAAAGGTCAGCGCGAAGGTGAGCTTCACCTGAAAAACCATGGCCGGGGCTATCTCAAATATCGAGTCAAGATAGTACACGCACAGCGCCGAGGGGACAACGAATATCGCCGAGAGGAAAAGATTCGCCAGAGCCACGGAGGAAAAATACTGCTGCGCCCGGGCCTGATTGCCCCTTGTGCGCTCAAGCATGATGAAGCGGCTTGCCATGGAGTTGAGCGCGATGCTGAACAGCAGCGCGTAGTTTGCGACCTCGTTTGCCAGCTTAACATAGCCGTAAATATCCTCGCCGAAGCGGTCGGTGATATAGGGCGTTATGAAAAAGCTGATAAGCGTGTTGAGAACAAAGGTTATGGCGCTGAACACGATGTTTTTGCTCAGCGCTCTGCTGTTAAAATTTTCTGCTTCTATTGACACTTGTTTAGACCTCATATTTTGGTAAGCGATGAACAAAGCGCTTGCCAATTTAATCATCGTTTACTTTAGCGGGAAACGGAATGGTGCGGGCTTTTTCTATTGGTGCCGCCCGGGTCGAAGCCCAGCAGCCTGTAACTGTGGTAGCGTATGCGGGCTTTCATATCAAGCCCGGGTATGATAAAGCGCCCGGCCTGACCGCTCTTTAGAAATTCAGCGGCGGCCTCATCGCCCTGCCCGGCAAGATACAGCGCGGTGCTGATGAGGCGTTTGGCCGCGGCTATCTGAAGCGGGCGGCAGCCCTCCGCCGCGAAATAATCAAACTGCTCGGAAAAGGCCAGCAGCGCCGCCTCGGAGTTTTTGCGGGTCTTGGTGTGGGTGATGCTGCCGGGGTTTTGATAGTAGGCGTAGATCTCCCGCGTGCCCAGAGCGGTTTTCCGGCACTGGCGGTACAGCTTATAGCTGAAGGCCTCGTCCTCGTGCAGCCGCCCCACAGGGAAGGGGTTGGCGCGCACGGCCTGCGAGGGGAAAAGCTTGCCCCATGCCGTGACGAGGGGCATATAATGCTCGCTGCAAAGCGCCTGATAATAGGATACATTGTCAAAACAGAGCACATTCTCCTCCGGCTGGGCGGAAAAGTCCTCCCCGCCGTCATGGACGACGCGGCAGCTGCCGCAGGCAATGTCAGCCCCGGTCTGCTCCATGAGCTCCAGCAGATATTGCACATAGTCCGGAGAGACATAATCGTCCGAGTCGATAAAGCTGATATACTCCCCGCGCGCAAGGGAAACGCCCTGATTTCGCGCGTCGGACAGGCCGCCGTTTGCCTTGTGCAGCACATGGACGCGCCCGTCCTTCTCAGCCCAGCCGTCGCACATTTTCCCGCAGTTATCTGGGGAGCCGTCGTCCACAAGGATAATGTCCAGCTTTTCATAGCTCTGGCGCAGTATGCTCTCAACGCAGCGGTCAAGAAATTTCTCCACCTTATACACCGGGACTATTATTGACACAAGAGGGTTATTTTTCATAGCAGCCTCCCATATTTTGTTAATCTATCATACCATGCCGGTGTGAACATTTCAACTCAAGCAAAAGAAAAACCCGCCCGGCATTTTGCTGGGCGGGATCAAGGCGTTGACAAACCCCCGTACCTTGGAAGCGATACAGTTTTGCTCACCACCGCACTCACTTGCTGCCCCCATGGGAAGCTAAGGCTGGTGCGGTGGTGGTTCTGCCATCTGCCTAAGGTTTGCTCTTGACGAGGGAGGTGGCAAAAATCTTTGATTTTTGGCGGAGGGAGAGAAAACAAGGCATAAAATACAGTTAAAGTCTGTAAATATCTCTCCCTCAGTCAGTTACGCTGACGGCTCCCTCGTCAGAGGGAGCCGTTGAATGAAGCAGATTTTACTTTTTACAAAGCTCCACCGCGGTGGCAGCGGCGAGGCGGGCGTTGTTGAGCACCAGCTGGATATTGCTCTCAAGGCTCTCTCCGCCGGTGAGCTCGACAACTCTTGCCAGCAGGAAGGGAGTAGTCTCCTTGCCGTGGACGCCCTGCTCCACACTCTCGCGCAGAGCCTGCTCGATAGCGGCGTCAATGACGTCTTTGGGCATGGCGTACTGCTCGGGGATGGGGTTGGTGACGAGCATACCGCCCTTACAGCCGATCTCGCGCTGGGCTTTGAACATGGCGGCCAGCTCCTCGGGGCTGTCCACTCTGTAATCCACGCCGAAGCCGCTGGAGCGGGTGTAGAAGGCGGGCAGCTCATCAGTGCCGTAACCCAGCACGGGCACGCCCTTGGTCTCAAGATATTCAAGCGTCAGCCCCAGGTCGAGGATGGACTTTGCGCCCGCGCAGACGACCATGACAGGGGTCTGGGCCAGCTCCTCAAGGTCGGCGGAAATGTCCATGGTGGTCTCCGCGCCGCGGTGCACACCGCCGATGCCGCCGGTGGCAAATATGCTGATACCGGCCATCTGGGCGATTATCATGGTGGTGGTCACGGTGGTGGCGCCGTCAGCCTTGCGGGCTATGAGAGCGGGCAGGTCGCGGCGGCTGGCCTTGGCGACGGCTCTGCCGGACTTGCCGAGGTATTCGATCTCCTCCTTGGTCAGACCGGCCTTCAGACGGCCACCGATGATGGCGATGGTGGCGGGAACAGCGCCGCAGTCCCGAATGGTCTGCTCCACGAGAAGCGCCGTCTCAACATTCTTGGGGTAGGGCATGCCGTGGGATATGATAGTGCTCTCCAGAGCCACAACAGGCTGCCCGGATTCCAGCGCCAGCTGCACTTCACGGGAAACATCAAGATATTTGTTCATAAAAACCTCCGAAGTATTTAAAGCTTGGCCGCCCGGCGGTAGTCCACCGCGACGACAAACAAAATCATCATACTACATTTCCCACCGTATTTCAAATAAAATTAAAGAGAGATTTATACAAATCGGGGAGAATTGCCGCAATGCCTGTTGAAAACTTTTTTATTTTGGAATAAAATGGCATAACTTGCATAAAATATGCAGCTTTGGAGCTTGACACAGAAGGGTCAAGACATTAAAATATCCATAGTCCAGAGAATGTTTGGACAAAACGGGGGTTTTGATACAAAAAAGTTCTCGTTTTAGTAAAAATTTTGCCAAAAGCGCATAAAACTTAATAGTAATGTGAAAATTTTGAGTGCGGATTTCCGGGTTTTCTCCATTTGAGACTTTTACAGAGCCTGGCTTCGCCATATCGGAATAGGCGGAGCTTTTTGTTTTCTCTACAAAAAACGGCAGACCCAGGCCGAGGAGATAAAACAGGCCAGATCCGCGCAGAGGGCCGCAGGGATAGCCCAGCGGGTGTTTTTCACTCCCGCCGCGCCAAAATAGACTGCCACCACATAGAGCGTTGTCTCGCTGGAGCCTATCATCACTGCCGCTGTGCGCCCGATGGAGGAGTCCGCCCCGTAACGGGAGATTATGTCCGCCGCCGCGCCCAGTGCGCCGCTGCCCGATATGGGGCGCAGCAGCATGATAAGGCTGGTCTCTGGCGGTATGCCCAGCCGGTCAAGCACCGGAGTGAGCAGCAGGCTCAGGCGTTCCGGCAGGCCGGAGGCTCGCAGCAGGTATATGGCAGGAAAGAGCACCAGCAGCGCGGGGAGGATTTCTCCAACGGTTTTCAGCCCCTTTTTCACGCCGCAGAGCATGGCGGAATATATATCCACGCCACGGGCCGCGGAAAAAATGGAAACAGCGCAGATTATAAGCGGCGCTGTCAACGGCAGGAGCGTTTTCATCGCAACAGCCGCCTGAATATGGCCGCCGCCAGCAGGCCCACGGTCACGGATACGGCAGAGCTTATCCACACGGCGGGCATTATGTCAAAGGCCGATGCCGCTCCGGCAGCCGCCCGCACCGAGGCGATAGTCGAGGGCAGAAGCTGGATGGAAGCGGTATTGAGAACCACCAGCATGCACAGCTCATCGCTTGCCCCGCCGCCGCTGAGCCGGGCCATGCCCTGTGCCGCGCGCACTCCCGCGGGAGTGGCGGCATTGCCCAGACCCAGAAGGTTCGCGCTGACATTTTCCGCCAGGGCGGAGAGTATCTCCGGCTCTCCCGCCGCCCGGGGAAAGAGCCTCCGCAGTATGGGGCGCAGAGCGCGGGAGAGAGCCGCCGAGATGGAGCAGCGCTCCATCAGCTCCATGACGGCGCTCCAGAGACAGATGCCTCCGGCGATGCTTATGGCAAAGCTGACGGCCTGTTCAGCGCCCTCAAGCACTGCGGCTCCCGCCGCTTCGCCGGTGCCCGCGATGGGTGAAAACACCGTGCATATCACAAATATTCCAAGCAAAACCCAGCTGATAAGCATGTTAACCACCAAACTATTGTAAAAATACATATCAAAAAAGAAAGGAGAGGAACGGCATGAAATCCACCGGCATCGTCCGCAAGGTAGACGAGTTGGGAAGGATAGTCTTACCGATCGAAATGCGCCGCACATTGGATATTGAGGAGAAAGACACGCTTGAAATATATGTTGAAAGCGACACCATTATGCTCCGCAAATATCAGGCGGCCTGCGTGTTCTGCGGTTGTGTGGGGCGTATGTCAAACTTCAGGGGCAGGAATGTCTGCCCTGCCTGCGTGGCCGAGCTGAGACGCCTCGCAGATTGAGAAGCGTAAAATTCTAAAAATTTAAGGTGCAGCCCTTTTGGACTGCACCGATTTTTTCTGTCTATCTGTGATATATCCGCCTTGTTTCTGCGGATTCCGAGCCGTCCGGAGCGGTGAGGATAAGCTCCGGCTCGATTTTAAGCCCGGGTCTCCCGCCGCGCCGCCCCTCTATCAGAACAAGGCTTGGGGCTGCCCCCTGTCGGTGGGCCACAAGGCGCAGGCGCTTCGGTTCTATCCCGGCGGCGCTCATCGCGCAGAAAACCCGGCTCAGGCGCTCCGGCTTATGAACAAGACAGAAGCTGCCCCCGCTGCGGCAGAGAAAAGCGGCGGCGCTGCAAATATCCTCAAGCGTGCATTGCAGCTCGCCCCGCGCCGCGGCGCGCTCCGCGTCCGGCGAGAGGTAGCCGCTGCCCAGCGGAAAGTACGGCGGGTTTGCAACCACGAGGTCAAAGCTGCCGGATTTGAAAAGCTCCCTGTGCTGGCGGATATCCCCCGTCACGATGTCGCAGCGCCCGGACAGGCTGTTTGCCGCCATGTTCTCCCGGGCAAGCTCCGCCGCCTCAGGCATGATCTCAAGCCCCGTCATGCTCAGCTTCGGGCTGCGCTCAAGCAGCAGCAGGGCTATCGCCCCGGAGGCGCAGCCCAGATCTATCCCCCGCTTCACGCCGGAGGTATTGACAAAATCCGAGAGCAGC
This sequence comes from Clostridiales bacterium UBA7103, assembly GCA_002493305.1. Taxonomy (GTDB): domain Bacteria; phylum Bacillota; class Clostridia; order Oscillospirales; family Oscillospiraceae; genus Limivicinus. Next base: position 30,978 of record DKYJ01000002.1, read on the forward strand.
ACGCAGTCCGTCCCCAGACGGAAATGCTCCGCCTGGGCAAAGACGGGCCCGCCCTGCCACATTTCAACAAACTCAGCCATAGCTCACCTTAGTAACTCAACAAGATATTCCGAGGTATCTTCTTCAAGCTTTTTCTGCCCGGTCAGATGAAAGCCGTGCCGCTGATAAAAGGAGATAGCCCTTACATTTTTCTCCAGCGCCCACAAATTGCTTGCATTGAGCTTTTTGATCGCAAATTCTATCAGAGCTCCGCCGACGCCCTCGCTTTGGAATGAAGGCTCGACATATAATTTGCTGATCTCTGTCCCGCTCATTTGCAGAAAACCCTTTATAAGCCTGCAGTCATACACATACAGGTTTTCCAAAATCTCATGTTTCCCAAAGTAGTTGTCTATCAGCGAAACAACCTGAAGCTCGCCAAAGGAGAAGCCTGCATCTTTGAATATCGGGAAATAATTTATTCTGTTGTTGAACACAAAAATCTCAGCAACTCTTGAAAGATCGTCTGATGCGGCTTTCCTGATGAAACAAGCAGCCGCGCTGTCGATCATGGCGACCTTTGCCTCTCGTCCCATGAGCTTATAATACCTGCGCCAGTCCGAAACCGCTTGAAGCGGGACAGCCTGTCCATTGACGGTGATACGCCCGGCTATCATGGCTCCGGTGAGCGAGCAATCATACTCCTGCCCGTCGTTTACGATGATGAAGCCGCCTATCAGATCGACCTCCACCCCGTCTATCACAAACTCGTAAAAATGAGGGGTTTTGTAGTTCCTGTTCGGCTTTGGCGGCTGCAGCGTCCCCATGCCGAGCAGGAGATTTTTTGCCGTTTCGGCGTCCTCTGCCGCCAGCATGAGGTCAATATCATTAAAGCTGTCGGATATACCCTTAAAATACAGCAGGAGGGACGCCCCGACGGCCCATGTGATATTGGCCCCGTTAAGGTGCTCCGCTATGCGGGATAATACATTCAGCTTATGTTCTATATCCATAATACCCTCCAAGTCCGTAATAGCCCCCAATGAGTAAGTGATGAAAAAATCGCCAAGAGCAGATTGCGAGAGAATTTGTGTTCTGGCGATGGCACTTTTTTGCAGCCATACTTTGTGTATTGCAAGAAAAAGTGACGAAGTCAGGACGCAAATTGTCCGCAAGATGCCGCAGGCGGTTTATTCAGCGCTTACGGCAAACAAAAAACGGGGCGGAATCCGCCCCGTTTTTTGTTTAGCCTGATCAGGCCTGATGGATAGCCTCGGCAGGGCACTGAGCCGCGCAAGCGCCGCACTCAAGGCACTTGTCAGCATCGATCTCATAGTGCAGGTCGCCCATATCGATAGCCTCGGCAGGGCACTGTGCTGCGCAGGAGCCGCAGGACAGGCAGTCGTCGCTTATAACAAAAGCCATGGTATTACCTCCATATGTATATTTGACCCAAGGGCCTCTTTCGAGTGTATTGTAACACATCTGCCGCAAAAATCAATTGAAAAATTCGCACGCCCATATAAATCTTGTAAATTCAGGCAATAATTTCCCTGACTGCCGATTTCTTTCGCCGCTTTCGGCGCGGCCGTGGGGCGATAATACACATGAGCGGTTAGGAGGGACACATACATGAAGAGCAACGAGAAATTCACCCAGAGGGCGGAGCTGGCCATAGAAAAAGCTGGCTTTGCCGCCGGTGAACTGGGGCACAGCTTCGTGGGCACGGAGCATCTGCTGCTGGGGATCCTGGCCGAGCAGGAGGGACTGGGCGCCCGGGTGCTGCGGGAGGCCGGGATAGAGCCGGAGCCGCTGCGCAGAGCCATAATAAAGCAGGACGGGCTGGGCGCGCCCTGCCCCGCGCCCTCGGGGCTGAGCGTGCGCGGGCGCATCGCCGTTGAGCGGGCGGCGGTGGAGGCGGAGAGGCTGCGTCAGGGCTACATCGGCACGGAGCATCTGCTCCTTGGCGTCCTCCGCCAGAGCGATTGTTGCGGCGTGGCAGCCCTGCGGGAGCTGGGGGCGGATATAAACGATATCTATACCGCCGTGCTCAACCTCTTCGGAAGCCCCGCCCCCAATGGCCGCTACCAGACCGGCACGGCGAGAACCGTCCGCCGCACCGATACACGGACACTCGACCAGTACAGCCGGGATCTGACGGAGATGGCCGCCGCAGGAAGACTCGAGCCGGTCATCGGCAGGGGCGAGGAGATAAACCGCGCCGTGCAGATACTCTCCCGCAAGACGAAGAACAACCCCGTTCTGGTGGGGGAGCCGGGCGTGGGCAAGACCGCCGTGGCGGAGGGGCTGGCCCTGCGCGTTGCAAGAGGCGAGGCGCCAGGGGAGCTGCTGCGAAAGCGCATAGTGTCGCTAGATATCCCGGCACTGCTTGCCGGAACCAAGTACCGGGGCGATTTTGAGGAGCGGGTGAAGGCGGTGCTGCGCGATGTGAGCCGCGCTGGAGATGTCATCCTCTTCATTGACGAGCTGCACACCATTATCGGCGCGGGCAGCGCCGAGGGCGCGATAGACGCCGCCAACATCCTAAAGCCCGCTCTGGGGCGCGGCGAGGTGCAGATAATCGGCGCTACCACGCCGGAGGAGTATCGCCGCCACATCGAGAAGGACGCGGCGCTGGAGCGGCGCTTCCAGCCGGTGCGCGTGGCGGAGCCGGACAGGGAGCAGACTATCCAGATGCTTATGGGGCTGCGTCTGGGGCTTGAGCGGCACCATGGCGTCAGCATATCTGAAGAAGCGATAAACGCCGCCTATGAGCTGTCTGTGCGCTACATTGGTGACAGATATCTGCCGGACAAGGCTATCGACCTTCTGGACGAGGCCGCGGCCGCGGTGCATGTAAAAAGCGGCGGGGGCACGGTGGAGGCGGCGAACATCGCGCAGGTGGTCTCCGTGTGGACGAACATTCCCGTCACCGGCCTTGACCGGGACGAGAGCCGCCGGCTCATTGATCTGGAGCGGGAGCTTAAAAAGAGCATAGTCGGTCAGGACGAGGCCGTTTCCGCTGTGGCCAGAGCCGTGCGCCGCAGCCGCGTCGGCCTGCGCGACCCGGCCCGCCCGGTGGGCAGCTTCCTGTTTTTAGGGCCGACCGGCGTGGGCAAGACCGAGCTTTGCCGCGCCCTTGCCCGCACGGTGTACGGCGACGAGCGGGCAATGGTGCGTCTGGATATGTCCGAATATATGGAAAAACACAGCGTCAGCCGCCTTATCGGCTCCCCTCCGGGCTATGTGGGCTATGAGGACGGGGGACAGCTCACCGAAAAGGTGCGGCGCAAGCCGTGGTCGGTGGTGCTGTTTGACGAGATAGAAAAGGCGCACGAGGACGTGTGGGATATTCTGCTCCAGATCATGGACGACGGGCATTTGACAGATTCCATGGGGCGGCGCGTGGATTTCAGCAGCACGGTGATCGTCATGACCTCCAATATAGGCGCCAAGGCTCTGACAGAAAACCGCCGCCCTCTGGGCTTCGACTGCGGTGAGCAGAGCGACAGCCAGCAAAGCCGTCAACAGGTCATGGAGCAGCTGCGCGCCACCTTCAAGCCGGAGTTTATAAACCGCGTGGACGAGACTATCATTTTCCGCCGCCTGAACCGGGAGGATATGCGGGGGATAACCTGTATGGTGCTTGAGGGCGTTAAGCAGCGCTTTGAAAAGCTGGGGCTGAACCTGAGCGTGCCGGAGGAGACTGTGGGCTTTCTCGCCGCCGCCGGGCACGATGAAAAATACGGCGCGCGCCCGCTGCGCCGTGCGGTACAGCACAGCATTGAGGACGCGGCGGCGGAGCTGCTGCTCGACGGCAGAGCCAAAGCCGGGGATAAGATAAGCGCCGTGGTGCAAGACGGGAGAGTGGAGTTGTTGGTGAAGAGTGAAGAGAGAAAATAAAATAGAAAAGGTACGCCAAGCGCCCGAGGGGCGCTTGGCGATTTATATATGTCCCGCAGGGACACCGCATCTCTTCACTTTTCTCTCTTATCTTTTCACTATTTACATATCGCACTCGGGCATGAGCTCCTCGGATATTACCTTGAGCATACGGTCAAAGTTCACAACATCCTCTTCGGAAAAACGCGCCTTTATGCGCTGCATGACCAGCATCTCATAAGAGCTTAAAAGCTCTGTGTATTTATAGAACTTTTCCGACAGCACCAGATGATATTCCCGCCTGTCGGTCATGGAGTTTTCCCGCTCTATATAGCCCTTTTTAATGAGGTTATTGACCTTATAAGTTGCGTTTGACTGAGAAATGTTCAGAAATTCAGCAAACTGGCCAACGGTGGGCTGCCCCAGCATTTTGATCACTTCCAGAGAGAAGGCTTCCATCGCGGAAAGAGAGCCGTCCCTCTCCCGCACGCGCTCAAACACCTTGCGATAAAAGTGCAGCTTGAACTTGTCATATACTCTTACAAAGCTCTCCTCCAGCATATGTCTGCCCCCCTGTCAATCAATGCTGACATTATATAGCGAAAACGATTTTTTGTAAACGGTTGAATTTTCAGACTGCAAATTGAAAATGAAGAATAAACTGTGAATTTTGCGCCTCCCTCCGGGCGAAACTATTGACAAAGCACACCGGCGATGCTATATTAGCACTTGAAAGCGAGGAGTGCTAACAGTCGGAAGGCCGGAGTGCTAAAGGTATTGGATATGGTGATCAGCGAGAGAAAAAAGAAAATACTTGCCGCTGTTGTGGACGAATATATCAGCACGGCGGAGCCGGTGGGCAGTAAGGCCATCGCGGAAAACGCCGGGCTCGGCTGTTCCCCCGCCACCATCCGCAACGAGCTTGCGGAGCTTGTGTCCATGGGCTACCTTGAGCAGCCGCACACCTCTGCCGGCCGCGTACCCACACCAATGGGCTACCGCATGTATGTCAACGAGCTTATGGAAAAGCAAAAGCTCTCCATGGAGGAGACGGAGGAGATAAACCGCCGCCTCAACCAGAAGCTTGAGGAGCTGGACAGCGCCATAAGCAGCGTGAGCAGGCTTGCCTCGCAGCTTACGGATTATCCCGCTCTGGCGCTGACCACCCGCCAGTCGGTGACGGTGAAGCGCTTTGACCTGATATATATTGACGCGAATACCTTCATTATCGTGCTGACGCTGAGCAACAACACGGCCAAAAGCAAGTTAGTGCATCTGCCGGTGTCTGTTGACCAGAGCATGGTTCAGCGTCTGTCCTCTCTTTTCAATTCCGGCTTTACCGGCATTGAGCAAGAGCAGATAAGCCCTCTGCTCATTCGCTCCGCCGAGCGCGCGGCGGATGACACCATGGGGCTGACCTCTGTTATCGCTGCCTTCGTTATCGAGACGCTGACCGAGGCCAACACTCCCTCCGCGAGCGTCTTTGGCGAAAACCGGCTCTTGAGCCAGCCGGAGTTTCGTGACCCCGACAAGGCGCATAAGCTCATGAGCTATCTCTCCGGCGGAGGGTACATTCTCTCCCCCGAGGAGGAAGCGCGCTTGGAAGGTCCGGGCAATGTCCGGGTGCTTATCGGGCCGGAGAATGTGGCCGAGGAGCTGAAGGATTCAAGCGTTGTCATCGCAAGCTATGACGCGGGCGATAACACAAAGGGCATCATCGGCGTGGTCGGCCCTACGAGGATGGACTACTCCGCCGTGGCCGCAAAGCTCAGCACGCTTGCCGCAGGGCTGTCCCGCCGTTTAAGCGGAGGGGAGACACCGCCGGAGGGTATGCACAACAAACTGATAGTTAAAGGAGATGACCCAAGTGGCAGCAGATAAAAACAAAAAAACCGCCGCCAAGGGCGAGCCTGCGCCGGAGGAGCAGAAAGCCCCCGAAGCTGAAAATGAGCAGGAGGCCGCCCCTCAGACTGAGCCTAAGGCGGAGCAGGCAGCGCCGGAGGAAGCGCCCAAGGCCGCCGGTGACGAGCTTGCCGCTTTGAACGATAAATATCTGCGTATCTGCGCCGAGTATGACAACTACCGCCGCCGCAGCCAGAAGGAAAAAGAGAGCCTTTACGCCGATGTGAAGGCCGAGGCGGTAAAGAGCTTCCTGCCGGTGTATGACAATCTGGAAAGGGCGCTGGCTCAGTCCACCGAGGACGAAGCCTACCGCAAGGGCGTTGAGATGATAATGACTCAGTTCAACGCGACGCTGAAAAAGCTGGGAGTAGAGCCCATCGAGAGTCTGGGGCAGAAGTTTGATCCGCAGATGCACAATGCTGTGATGCACACAGACGATGAGCAAAAAGGAGAGAACGAGATCGTCGAGGTGTTCCAGCAGGGCTTCAAGTTAGGGGACAAGGTGATAAGGTTTGCGATGGTCAAAGTCGCAAATTAAATCCCATCCATATATATCACAATACCACACACTACTAAATTCTTAATATACGGAGGAAATTAAAATGGGTAAAATAATAGGTATAGATCTTGGCACTACCAATAGCTGCGTTGCCGTCATGGAGGGCGGCGAGACTGTCGTCATCCCCAACGCCGAGGGCGCCCGCACCACTCCGTCCGTCGTTGCATTTGCAAAGACCGGCGAGCGTATGGTGGGTCAGGTGGCAAAACGTCAGGCCATCACCAACCCTGACCGCACTATCTCTTCCATCAAGCGCGAGATGGGCTCTGATTACAGAGTGAACATCGACAACAAGGCATACACTCCTCAGGAGATATCCGCAATGGTGCTCCAGAAGCTGAAGGCTGACGCAGAGGCCTATCTGGGTCAGACCGTTACTGAGGCTGTCATCACCGTCCCTGCCTACTTCACCGACGCTCAGCGTCAGGCCACCAAGGACGCGGGCAGGATCGCAGGCCTTGAGGTGAAGCGTATCATCAACGAGCCCACCGCTGCGGCGCTGGCCTATGGTCTGGATAAGGAGACCGATCAGAAGATCATGGTCTACGACCTTGGCGGCGGCACTTTCGATGTGTCCGTGCTGGAGATCGGCGACGGCGTTATCGAGGTTCTGGCGACTGCCGGCAACAACCGCCTCGGCGGTGACGATTTTGACCAGTGCATCACCAAGTATCTGGTTGACGAGTTCAAGACGGCTGAGGGCGTTGACCTCAGCGGCGATAAGGTCGCGATGCAGCGCCTGCGCGAGGCCGCCGAAAAGGCGAAGGTCGAGCTTTCCGGCGTGACCACCTCCAACATTAACCTGCCCTACATCACCGCTGACGCAACCGGCCCGAAGCACCTCGATGTGACCCTCACCAGAGCGAAGTTCAACGAGCTTACCCATCATCTGGTCGAAAAGACCATGGGCCCTGTGAAGCAGGCTCTGTCCGACTCCGGCCTCAACCCGAGCGAGATCTCCAAGGTTCTGCTGGTCGGCGGCTCAAGCCGTATCCCCGCCGTGCAGGATATGGTCAAGTCCCTCATCGGCAAGGAAGGATTCAAGGGCATCAATCCTGACGAGTGCGTTGCCATCGGCGCTGCCATTCAGGGCGGCGTTATGTCCGGCGACGTCGAGGGCATGGTTCTGGTCGATGTCACCCCGCTGTCTCTCGGCATCGAGACTCTGGGCGGCGTTTGCACCAAGCTCATCGAGCGCAACACTTCTATCCCCACCCGCAAGAGCCAGGTGTTCTCCACCGCCGCCGATAACCAGACCTCCGTTGAAGTCAATGTTCTTCAGGGCGAGCGCGAGATGGCCGCTTACAACAAGAGCCTTGGCCGCTTCCATCTGGACGGGATCGCCCCGGCGCGCCGCGGCGTGCCTCAGATCGAGGTCACCTTTGATATAGACGCAAACGGCATCGTCAATGTCTCCGCTAAGGATCTCGGCACAGGCAAGGAGCAGCACATCACCATCACCGCCTCCTCCAATATGTCCAAGGAGGATATCGACAAGGCCGTAAAGGAGGCCGAGATGTACGCCGCCGAGGACGCAAAGCGCAAGGAAGAGGTCGATGTCCGCAATCAGGGCGATCAGATGGTCTATCAGACCGAAAAGACCCTCTCCGAGCTTGGCGACAAGATAGACGCCGCCGAGAAGAGCGAGGTCGAGAGCAAGCTCTCCGCCCTCAAGACCGCTCTCACCGGCACGGATACCGCCGCCATCAAGGCTGCCACCGAGGAGCTGACCCAAGTGTTCTACAAGATCTCCGAGAAGATGTATCAGGCACAGGGCGGCGCTCAGGGCGCGGGCTTTGACCCCTCTCAGGCACAGGGCGGCGCTCAGGATAACGGCCAGGGCTACTACGATGCGGATTACACCGTGGTGGACGATGACGACAATAAGTAAGCCGATTTAATTAAAACACCCCCGCAGGCGGAGTGCCCGCCTGCGGGGGCACAGCAGCGTTTTGAGCTGTTTTGAAAACGCGGTCTTATAAGCGCGGACAGGAGAACCATATGGCAGATAAACGAGATTATTACGAGGTGCTGGGCGTCAATAAGTCCGCCAGCCCCGATGAGATAAAAAAAGCATACAGGAAGCTGACAAAGGAGAACCACCCAGACCTGCACCCCGGCGATAAGGAGTGTGAGGAGCGCTTCAAGGAGGCAAACGAGGCCTACGAGGTGCTTTCCGACGAGGAAAAGCGCAAGAAGTACGACCAGTTTGGCCACGCCGCATTTGACCCCAACGCGGGCTTCGGCGGGGGTGGCTTTGGCGGCGGCTTCGGCGGCTTTGGCGATCTGGGGGACATTTTTGGCGACATATTCGGCTTTGGCGGCGGTGCTGCCAGAAACCCCAACGCCCCCCGCAAGGGCGAGAGCGTGCGCAGCAATGTGACCGTCAGCTTTGAGGAGGCCGCCTTCGGCTGCGAGAAGGAGGTCATCGTCGCAAGGGTCGAGCAGTGCCCCGACTGTAAGGGCAACGGCTGCGCCCCCGGCACAACGCCGGAGGTCTGCCCCGACTGTAAGGGCAGCGGCAGCGTGCGCACCACCCAGCGCACACCCTTCGGCATCGCCCAGTCCACCGCGCCCTGCTCACGCTGCCGCGGCACGGGAAAAATCATACATCAGCCCTGCAAGACCTGCCGGGGCATGGGTAATATCCGCCGCCAGCACAAGGTGAAGGTCAATGTCCCCGCCGGTATCGACAACGGGCAGACCATCTCCCGCCCAGGCTACGGCAACGCCGGGACCAACGGCGGTCAGGCCGGCGATCTGCTGGTCACGGTCATGGTGCGCCCCCACCCCCGCTTCGAGCGGGACGGCAGCTCCGTACTTATTGAGCAGGAGATCAGCTTCGCTCAAGCGACACTCGGCGCGGAGGTCGAAGTCCCCACGCTCGACGGTAATGTGAAGCTCGTCATTCCCGAGGGCACCCAGCCCGGAACGGTCATGCGTCTGCGCGGCAAGGGCATTCCGTATCTGCGCGGCAGCGGACGGGGCGACCAGTTTGTCACAGTCTCCGTGGCAGTGCCGAAAAACCTCAGCTCCCATCAGAAAGAGCTGCTGCGGCAGTTCGCCTCCGCTATGGGCGAGAGCGACACCGCCAAGACCGGCATCTTCGGCAAGAAAAAGAAATAATTATACGAAAAAGGGCCGTCCGTGCGGGGCGGCCCTTTTTGGCGTTCTATCGATTGCCGACAGCGTCCTCAATGCTCTTCATGACCACGCTGGGCGGGACTTGCATCGCCTCGCAGAGCTTAAAAAAAGTATCCAGCGTGGGGCGGCGGGCGCCCCGCTCAATGGCGCTCAGATGCGTCCTGCCGATCCCGGCAAGGCCACTGACCACCTCCTGAGACAGCCCATGCTCCTCGCGATAATTTTGCAGTATTCTCCCCACGATGACCGGGTCAAGCATACCAACATCCCCCTTACACTGCATAAACACAGAATAAATCGCCGCCGGCGATTTATTTTTTGTTTATCTACACAGCATAGTGTAATGAAGATGTGCAAGCATTATGAATACATATGTTGCCAAATGAACGCAAATGTGTTATATTTACAGGCGAGCGCTTATAACTCAGAAGGAGAACCCAGATGAAAAAGAAAATTATTGCGATGGTTTTGGGAATGATCTTGACCGTTTTCACCGGCTGCGGGGCACGGTCTGAGGCTTTGCGGCTTTGTGCCGCGTTGGAGGACGCGGGATTTATGTATGAGGAGGATTTCAATGCCGCATATTACGGCGGACGCTTCGAAACAGATGAGCAGATGTACGGGCAGCTTTGTGGGGACGGGGTTTCGGGGCTTATCGTGCCCGTCGATGATGAGCCTGAGTGCCCCGGTGCGGTGCAATATTCCGCCTTTGAGCTGAGCGGCTTTTATCTTGACGGGGGCAGCCTTTTCTTTCCCCAAGCTGCGCGGGCGGTTATTGCCGAATTTGAAAGCAGTGCCGCCGCCGAGGATTTTTACCGGCGGACTCGGGAGGGGCTTTTGGCTGCCGCCTCCGGGTTGGACGCTGTTGAGGACTCGGAGCGCCGGATATGCCTGACAACGGCGGAGGGGCAAACCCTCCTTTCCCGAAAAGGGAAAGCAGTCCTTGTTTTATCCGGAGAAAGTGAGAGCGCTTACAGGGCGGCGGAAAAAATAGGCTATTGAATATGGCAGGGAGGCTGTTTTTGGGCAGCCCCCTGCCTTTTGTCTCATTTCATAAGCTCCGCGTGGATAAGCTCCAGCGAGGGCAGCAGCTGCGCCGGGGCCACTCTCACCGAGACCTGCCCCGCGCCCACTGTGCCTGAAAGCACGGGAACCCCCGCCCGACCCAGCAGCAGAACCAGCCGGGACAGCGTCCCGGCGTCGGCGGCCTTGCCTACGACGGTTATGGTTCCTTCTTCCTGACTGCGGGTCACCCCGGCGATGGGAGGCCTGTCGCCGTCTGGCAGGAAACACACTCTGGAGCCAGCCCCGCTTTCGAAGGAGGACAGGAGGCTTATCTCCACATCGTTTGCCATCGCCAGCCGCACGGATTCCGGGTGCAGCACCTGAGAGCCGTTTTGCGCCAGCGCCAGCATATCCCGAAAGTCCACCTCCCGGAGCCGCCGCGCTCCGGTCACGAGCCGGGGGTCGGCGGTGTAGATGCCGTCCACATCGGTGTAGATCTCGCAGCGATCGGCCTTGAGCGCCGCGGCGAGAGCTACCGCCGTGGTATCCGAACCGCCGCGCCCCAGCGTTGTGACGTCCCCGGCGGGGGATATGCCCTGAAAGCCCGCCACCACTGCCGCGCAGCCTTGCTCCAGCGCCGCCGATACGCGCTCAGGGGCGATAAGCTCTATCTTTGCCGCTCCGTTTTTCGCCGAGGTGAGCAGCCCCGCCTGCCAGCCGGTGAAGGAGCGCGCCTTTGCCCCCATGCTCTCAAGCTGCATCGCCATCAACGCCGCCGAGCGCTGCTCCCCGGTGGCCATCAGCGCGTCCAGCTCGCGCGGCGAGGGCCGAGGGCTTATCTGCCGTGCAAGCTCCAAAAGCTCGTCGGTGCTGTCGCCGCTGGCTGACACCACCACTACCAATCTATGCTCCATGCGCAGGGCGTCCATGCAGATCCCGGCAGCCCTGCGCAGTCTTTCAATATCGGCAAGGGAGCTGCCGCCGAATTTCTGCACAATAAGCATATGTTTTCCTCCACATACCTCAACAAAGGCCGGCGGGAGCAACGCCCCCGCCGCCTTTGCTCTATTATATACATTTGCAGATGCGGAGGTGAAAGTATAAAACCCGCTCAATAGCGGGAGAATAGTTGTTGGAAGAAATCAACATACGGAGGAGGGGTGAGGGTGCAGAGCCGCCTGATAAAATGCTTTTCCCTGCTGCTGTATTCCGCCCTCATACTGGGTGGGATATGGCTCTCGGTGCGCTTCCTACTGCCGTGGCTGGCGCCGTTTCTGCTGGCCTTCGCGCTGGCGGCGCTTCTGGAACCGGCGGTTGGCGCCATGGTGCGTGGCGGCTGGCGGCGGAGCATAGCCGCCGGGGTGCTGACGCTGCTTCTGCTGGCACTGCTGGTCTGGGGGATACTCGCGCTGAGCGCAAAGGGCGTTTCCGCCGCGACGGACTTTGCCCGCCGGGCGCCGGAGCTTATGACGGCGCTTGGTCAGGTGCTGGAGAGCGCCGAGCACAAGACCCTTGCCTATATCGCCGCCGCGCCGGACGGAGTGGCGGAGTACATGAAAACCGCCCTTGACGCCGTTGGCAGCGCGCTCTACGCTCTTCCCGCGGCCCTCTCTCAATGGCTGCTGGACGTCTTGCGCCGGACAGCCCAGGCGAGCCCGGACTTCCTGCTGTTTTCGGTTACGGCGGGTATCGGCACCTACTTTATTTCCGCCTCTTTTCCAAAGACAAAGGCATTTATAAAGGCACAGCTTCCGGAGAAATTCTGCCGCCGGGCTTCGATTCTCGCCGCGGAGCTCAAAAACGGCTTCGGAGGCTTTATCCGAGCGCAGCTTATACTCATGGCCATGACTTTTTTTGAGCTGTTGCTGGCGTTTTTGCTGCTGAGGGTCAAAAACCCGGTGGGCATCGCCGCCGTAACCGCTATAATCGACGCCCTTCCGGTGTTCGGCACGGGGATAGTCCTTGTGCCCTGGGCGGCCTATGCCCTGCTCACCGGTGAGATGGGGCTTGGCGTCGAGCTGCTGATATGCTGGGGGATCGTAAACCTCGTGCGCAACTGCGTGCAGGCGAAGCTGCTGGGAGATCAGATCGGCCTTGACCCGCTGGTGTCGCTGGCGGCGGTGTATGTGGGCTGGCGGGTGTGGAACGTGTGGGGGATGCTGCTCTTCCCGCTGCTCTTCGCCGCCGTGCAGCAGCTAAACGACAAGGGACTGATAAAGCTGTGGAAGAATGTATGAAAAAACCCTCTCCGACCGGAGAGGGTTTTTAGAGAGATTTTTAACTTCAAGGCGTCACAACGACTGCCCCGCCAAACTCCTGAGAAACGATGGCGACTACCTGACTAAAATACTCAATATACTCAGTGAGATAATACCGCGCATCAAGCACGGAGTAAATGCGCCCGGTGTCCGCGCCGGTCATAAAGCCGACGGCAGTGAACACGATGCCCAGCAGCAGAGCCACGAAAACGATGATACCGACTACTTTCCAGCCTTTTTTCATACTGCGGGCACCTCCTTATAGCACCAGCTTGCGCCCAAGGATATCACGCTCTTTACAAGACCGACGATGGCGCCGCCGATGAACCACACGAACAGCCACAGGAACAGCAGCCCGAGGGCCAGACCGATAAGGGCTATGCCCAGCATGACCAGAATATCTGCGAACACGGCAAAGCCCGCGAAAGCGGAGACCAGCGCCGCAACGCCCACAACGATAAAGCTCAGCGCCAGTGAAAGGCTCAGCAGCGTGGGGATGAGCAGCAGCGCGACGCCTATAAGCGTGACGGGCACGGCCAGGATTATAAACAGGATAAGCAGGAAAACACGGGGCTTGCGCCGCAGCTCCGTCGGAGCGGGATCGGCGGGCTTGTCCTCCTCAGCGGGGACAGCAGCTTCCACCGGCACATCAGCGGGTGTGTCAGCCGCCTCCTGAAGCTCCGGAATAACAACAACAAAGTCGTCCTCCAGCGCCTTCTCTTCGGCGGGCTCGTTCTCCGCGGGCACAGGCTCTTCCACGGGGGCGCTGTCAGCCTCGGCAGGCTCCGCGGCAGCGTCCTCCGCCGGGGCCTCCTGAGTGGCTTCCTCCGCGGGGGTCTCTTCCACGGATTCCTCCGCCGCGGGCTCCTCTGCGGGAGCTTCCTCCGCCTCGGCATCGGCAGGCTCCTCAACGGGAGCTTCCTCAACTTCCTCGGCAGGCTGCTCCGCAACCGACGCGGCAGCTTCCTCCTCAGCGGGGGCTTCCTCCACCGCAGGCTCAGCCTCAGCGGAACCCTCATCAAACAGGGAGAACTGACCCTCCGGGGCTTCCCGCTCATCTTCCCCGGCAGCAGTGCCGGTTATCTGTGCGGCGCTGAGGGCTATTTTATTGATGGCGAGCACGAAATCCGGAACCTCGTCCGGATCGTACTCCAAACCGTCCTCATTTTTGGACTGTGAGTGCACCTGGAGCTTGCGCTCCTTGGCATTATACGCTCTGGCGACCTGCACCGCCTGCCGTGTGGGCGAACCCAGAAACAGCATCAGCGCATGCTCATCCGCCGTGGAAGCAAACATCTCCGCGTACAGCTCAATAGCTGCCTGCCGATCCTCTTCATACATAAAGGTCAGCAGCTTTCCAAGCTCGGCAAGAAATTTCTGTTCGTTTATAAGAGCCACCTCCTTAAGCAGCTTAAACAACAGCATTATAGCCGCTCCGGGGCTTTTGGTCAAGGAAAAATATGTAATTGCCGGTTGACAAGGCATCGGCGTGGGGCTAAAATATTGAATCACTACGGCGGAGCAAGGGCTCTGGCGAAAGAGAGGTTTTTACAATGGCTAAAGAAAAAAAGGTAGAGCAGATCACCGATATGGAGAAGGACTTTGCCCAGTGGTTCACCGATATCTGCACAAAGGCGGAGCTGGTGGATTACTCCGGGGTCAAGGGCTGCTTCATCATGCGCCCCTATGGTTACGCCATATGGGAAAACATTCAGCATGTGCTGGACGGAATGTTCAAGCGGGACGGGCATGAGAACGTCTCCATGCCTATGCTGATCCCTGAGAGCCTGCTCCAGAAGGAGAAGGATCATGTGGAGGGCTTTGCGCCTGAGTGCGCCTGGGTCACTGTGGGCGGTAGTGAGGAGCTGCCCGAGAGGCTGTGTATCCGCCCCACCTCCGAGACGCTGTTTTGCGACCATTGGAGCCACATCGTCCATTCCTGGAGAGATCTGCCCCTTCTGTATAACCAGTGGTGCTCCGTTCTGCGCTGGGAAAAGACCACCCGCCCCTTCCTGCGCGGCAGGGAATTTCTCTGGCAGGAGGGGCACACCCTCCACGCCACCGAGGAGGAGGCTCGCAGGGAGACGCTCCAGCAACTCGGCGTGTACGCTGACCTGTGCGAAAATTATCTGGCTATGCCTGTCATAAAGGGCAACAAGACCGATAAGGAGAAGTTTGCCGGCGCGGTCAATACCTACACTATCGAGTGCATGATGCACGATAAAAAAGCGCTCCAGTCCGGCACGAGCCATTATTTCGGGGACGGGTTTGCAAAGCAGTTTGACATCACCTATACCGATAAGGACAACAAGCAGCGCTATCCCTTCCAGACATCTTGGGGCCTGAGCACCCGCATAATCGGCGGCATCATCATGACCCACGGAGACAATAACGGCCTTGTGCTGCCGCCGAAGATCGCGCCCATACAGGCGGTGGTCGTGCCGGTGGCGCAGCATAAGGAGGGCGTTGCCGAGGCGGCGCAGGCTCTGCTTGAGCGTATAAAGGCCATGGGCGTGCGCGCTAAGATCGACCTGAGCGACAACAGCATGGGCTGGAAGTGCGCCCAGTATGAGATGAAGGGCGTGCCCCTGCGCATCGAGCTTGGGCCGAAGGACATCGAAAAGGGCGAGTGCGTAGCCGTGCGCCGGGATAACGGCGAAAAGACGGCGGTGGTGCTCTCCGAGCTTGAGCAGCGTATCCCCGAGCTTCTGGACGCCGTACAGAAGGGCCTTTACGATAAGGCCAAAAAGAACATGGACGAGCATATCTACCCCGCTTACTCCGTGGAGGAGGCCAGGGAGCTTCAGGAGCGCAACGGCGGCTTTATAAAGACCATGTGGTGCGGCGAGCTTGAGTGCGAGCTGAAGATGAAGGATGAGGCCGGGATGTCTTCCCGCTGCATACCCTTTGAACAGGAAAAGCTGTCCGAGGTCTGCGCCTGCTGCGGCAAACCTGCAAAGCATATGGTCTACTGGGGCGTAGCGTACTAAAACAGGATAAAAAACAGACGGTCACATGACCGTCTGTTTTTTGTTGAAGACAAACTGAGAGTTTTACACCTAATAATATAACGAACATCATTTAGAGACTTATGGTACCGGCCTCCACTTTTCTTTTGTTTCGCCAAAAAGAAAAGAGGAGAGAAAAGAAAACGCGACTTAGGGGAGAAAAATCTCCCCTAAGAATCCCTCTCAGGAGGAGGATACAACATGGCCTTTCTTAGGTCGCCCTTAGTCGTTACTGCTGGTTTACCTCGAACGCCCACTCGTACAAGTCGTTACTGCACGACGCGAATCATCTTTACAAGGCTCGACTCAGATAATCTACAAAAGACGTATAGTTTAGGTCTTAGTTTCTAAACAAACGCAAGCCGAGCCCTGTAAAGATGTGCGTGGTAAGCAGCAGCGACTTTTGCCCAATGGCGCAGCGGGGTGGGATACACCTGTAACGACTTGCGGCGACCTGAGAATGACCGTGTGCTGAACCTTGCACCGAGGGTTCTTAGGGATACTTCCCTAAGCGCCGTTTCTTTCGTTTCCTTTCTTTGGGCGGCAAAGAAAGGTAAAATAGCTTCTCTGCCATTAGTCAGAGACAAGAGGATGATTGCCATTGTTTACCCTTGTCAATCAATTCTATACTCTGCAAATAAAAAAACAGACGGTCACATGACCGTCTGTTTTTTTTATTTGCCCGCTTTGGCGGGTTGTTTTTCTTCTTTTATGACCACGCGGCTGCCGTGTATCTCAAGCCTGCCTGCGCAGTAGAGCGCTACCGCCCGGCTCAGAAGCTTCCACTCGCACTCCTCCGTGACTCTCTGGGCGAGGCTTGCCGGGTCGTCCCCGGGCAGGACTTCCAAAGCCTTTTGCAGGATAATGTTGCCTACGCCGCCGTTTTCATCGGCAAAATACGCCGTCGCGCCGGTTATTTTTACCCCGCGCTCAAGCACGGCCCGGTGGATATCTCCCTGTTCCTCGCTGAAGGCGGGGTACAGAGAGGGATAGACCCCAATGATGCGGTTTCTGAATTGATAGGGAATAACGCCAAGCGGCGGATCATATCCGGCGAGGATAACAAGCTCAATATCCATGTCCTTTAGCTTGTTGGCTACCGCCATGCTGTGAGTGGTAATATTTGGAAAAAGCTCCGGATCCACCACATAGGCAGGGACATTGGCGTTGAGCGCCCGCTGCATCGCATAGGCATCTCTCTGGGAGCAGATGACCGCCTCCAGTTCAAAATTCGGTATCTCATTAAAATACATGGAGTCCAGAATAGCCTGGAGCCGTGCCCCGTCTCCGGAGCTGAGAGCTGCCGCTCTCACCATATGCCTCCACCCCCGTCTGCTTTAATAATCTGCTTGTGCAAAACGGGCTTTGAGGATATAATGGGATATATCTCTCAACCTGCCCGCGAGCGGCACGATCACAAATAACTTGTATATTATACTGTATCCGACTGAATCGGTCAAGATTTGGAGGCAAACATAATGACGGAAATTTATCTCATTCGACACGCGCAGGCCGAGGGCAACCTCTACCGCATGATGCAGGGTCACTGGGACGGGGATGTGACGGAGCTTGGCCGCCGCCAGATAGACGCGCTGTCCCTGCGCATGAAGGATCAGCCCCTTGACGCGCTCTATTCAAGCGACCTTTACCGCACCCGGCTCACCGCTTCCGCCATCACTCGCTGCCATGATATACCGGTGCAGCTGAGCCAAAAGCTGCGGGAGATAAATATGGGCCCCTGGGAGACACGGTTTTTCGCCGACCTTATGCACGAGGATCCCGCGAACATGGAGCGCTTCCTTTTCAGCCCCGACACCTGGAAGGTGGAGGGAGCGGAGACTTATGCCGATGTGACGGCCCGGGCGTATCCCTTTCTTGAGAGCCTTGCCCGCGAGCATGAGGGGCAGCGCGTCGCGGTGGTGAGCCATGGTGTCACTATCCGCTGCCTGCTCGCCAGAGCGCTGGGGCTTGATCTGCGGGACACTGAGGCGCTGCCCATCTGCCGCAACACGGCGATCTCAAAACTCATCTGGAACGGAGGAAAGTTCATTGCCGAATACATAAATGATTACGCTCATATCCTCCCTCTGGGCAGCAGCGCCTGGAACAGCACGGAGGATCTGCGGGGCGAGGCAATTGACCCCGCCGAAAACAGGGAGTGGTATGAAAGCTGCTATGCCGACGCCTGGCGCGCTGCCCATGGCTCCTTGAAGGGCTTCACGCCGGAGCTTTATACCGCTGCCGCTATTGACCACCACCGCCGCTTTAACGGCGCGGTGCTGCGCATCCTGAGCGGCGAGGAGCCGGTGGGGCTTGTGGATCTGGATACGGGCAGGGGCGAAAACGCGGGCTATGGCTGGATAAGCCTTATATATCTTGTGCCGCAGTACAGGAACAAGGGCTACGGTATCCAGCTGCTGGCAAGAGCCATGACCGTCTATATGGGCCTTGGAAGAAAGGCTCTGCGCCTGACTGTGGCAAAGGAGAACACCGCCGCGCTGGCCTTTTATAAAAGCCACGGATTTAAAATTCTGAGCACTCAGGCCGGGGGCCTGCTGCTGATGGAGAAAAAGCTGGGGAGGCAGGAACAGCCATGAATGACAGACCCGCAAGGATCCTCAACTGGCGGATCCCCAAAGGACGGAGAATACTGGTGGTGTCAGATATCCACGGAAATCTCCCCTACTTCAAGGGCCTGTTGGAGAAGCTTGACTTTTCAGATAATGACGAGCTTATAATAGACGGGGACTTTCTGGAAAAGGGTGGGGAGAGCCTGAACACCCTGCAATATATCATGCAGCTGAGCCGCTGCGGAAACGTCCACACCATCTGCGGCAACTGCGACGGCTGGGCCGGGATATTCCGCCCCGACAGGCCGCCGGAGATGGATGAACACACCTTTGACTATGTGCTCGACCGCAAAAGCGGGCTTTTGTGGGACATGATGAATTCCTCAGGTATAGACCCCTTTGAGCTTGAGTGCCTGAGCGATATCAAGACCCTGCTATGGCAGCGCTTCCGGCCGGAGTGGGAATTTCTCGACGCTCTGCCCCATGCCATCGAGACAGAGAGATTTATCTTTGCCCACGCCGGCATGAGCGACGATAAGCCCCTGAACCGGCATCAGCCCCACGAGCTTTATAAGGTGGATTTTTTCCTCAAGCTGGGGCGGCGATTTGAAAAATGGGTCGTCGTCGGCCATGAGCCTGTGGTGCTCTATGGTGAGGATAAGGTCTGCGCAAACCCCATCATTGACAGGGACAGCCGGATAATCAGCATTGACGGGGGCTGCGTCCTGAAGGACGACGGGCAGCTCAACGCCCTTATAATACCTGACGCGGACAGCGAGGACTTTTCCTTCGCCGCCTATGACCCCTTCCCTACGGCTATCGCGCTTGACGACCAGGAAGCGAGCGAGAGCTCATATTATATCCGCTGGGGCGACAGCAGTGTCCGGGTGCTGGAGCGGGGGGAGGAATTTTCCCGTTGCCGCCATATCCGCACCGGCTATGAGATGGATATTTTGACAAAATACCTGTTTTCCGGCGGGGAATACTGCGACTGTAACGACTGCACCGATTATCTCCTGCCCGTGAAGGCCGGGGACGAGCTGCGCATAGTTGAGCGCAGCTCCCGGGGCGTTTTCGCAAAGCTCAATGGCGTCTCCGGCTGGTACGGAGGGAGATTAAAATGAATCCTTTTTCTCTTGAGGGTGTCGTCACGATATGGTTCGCGGCGGCGAGCATCGCCCTGTTTATCATAATGGGCGTTGATAAATACTGCGCTAAGATCGGGGCGCGGCGTGTGCCGGAGGCGCGGCTTTTCAAAATCGCGCTTTTCGGCGGCGCTCCGGGCGGCTGGCTCGGGATGCAGGTATTCCGGCATAAAACCCGCCACAGGAAATTCGCACTGGGCTTTCCGGCGCTCGCTGTTGTGCAGCTGGCCATACTGTGGTATCTGTGGAACTATTCCGTTGAACTATTATAAAGGGGGCAAATCATGGACAGACAGGATTACATCAGCACCGGCATTGAGGGGCTGGATAAGACCATTGACTCCCTGCGCATGGGGGACACCGTCACATGGCAGATAGAAAACATCAGTGACTACGCCTTTGTAGTGACTCAGTTTGTGACCTCCGTGGCGCTGACGGGCAAACGCATTATCTATTTCCGTTTTGCCGACCATGACGAGATACTGGATACTGCGGCTCTTTCGCGGCGCGGCGCCAATGTGAAGAAATACGAGCTTGACCCTTCGGTGGGCTTTGAGACCTTCTCCGTGCAGGTGCATCACATTCTCAATAATGAGGAGCCGAACGCCTTCTGCGTGACTGACTGCCTGTCCGACCTGCAGCGGTACTGGTTTTCCGATTTGATGGTGTGCAACTTCTTCTGTCTGACCAGTGCTTTCGCCATGGAGCGAGGCTGCGTCACCTACACGGCCATCAAGTACGAGCGGCACATCTATGAGACCATATCCCGCATACGCCACGCGACGCCCGTCCTGCTCAATATCCGCACGCTGGGCGGCAGCACCTATATCCACCCTGTCAAGGCGGCGGGGCGCAGCACCCCCACCATGTACTTCCCCCTGAAAATCACCGGAGATAAGAGCTGCATCATCTCTTCCAGCGCCGATACCTACTCGATTTTTGATATCTTCACCCAGACCGGCGAGCGGCGCGACTGCTGGGACAGTATGTTTGACTCCGTCAAGGTGGGCCATGAAGAGCCCACCGACCCGGACGGCGTGGCGCTCAAGGAGAACATCATGCGCTGCCTGCTGGGCACCGAGCCTACCCGCCTCGCCCTCTGCGGGAAGCATTTTTCAGTCCATGACCTTATGGAGATAAAACGCCGTGAGATTGGCACCGGCTGCATCGGCGGCAAGGCCGTGGGTATGCTCCTGGCAAGAAACATCATTCGGGACGCAGACCCCGAGTTTTTCAAGACCCGCATCGAGCCGCACGACTCATATTTTATCGGCGCGGATGTGTTCTACACCTATGCCGTCCAGTGCAACACCTGGGAGGTGCGCACAAAGATGGTCGAGCCGGAGGATTATATCCGCCTTGCGCCGGAGTTCAGACGGCGGCTTTTAGAGGGCAGCTTCAGCCCGGCGATAAAGGAACAGTTCATGTCCATGCTGGAATATTTCGGCCAGTCGCCTATCATCGTGCGCTCAAGCTCACTTTTGGAGGACGGCTTCGGCAACGCCTTTGTGGGCAAGTATGAGAGCGTTTTCTGTCCCAATCAGGGCACACCGGAGGAGCGGTATCAGGTTTTTGAGCAGGCGGTCAAAACCGTCTATGCCAGCACCGTCAACCCAGAGGCCATAAAATACCGCGCCGACAGGAACCTTCTCAACCGCGACGAGCAGATGGCTCTGCTCGTCATGCGCGTGTGCGGCGACTGCCATGGGGACTATTATTATCCGCACATCGCAGGTGTGGGGCACTCTGTGAACCTGTATGTCAACAGCACAGTCAGATCCATGGACAACAAGGGCATGCTCCGGCTGGTGTTCGGCATGGGCACACGCGCCGTTGACCGCGAGGCCGACGACTATGCCCGCTTCATAAGCCTTGACGCGCCTCTCGCTCCGCCCATGGTGGAATACGGGGACGAGGCGCGCTTCTCCCAGCACTATGTGGACGCTATAAATCTCAAAACCAACCAATTTGAGAGCTTTCGCCTTGAGGACGTGGATAAAAAAAGCCTCCGCACCCCGGCAAAGCTCTTTATGGAGCCGGATATGGCCGCTGCCGCCCGGTACAGAGAGATGGGCATTTATGACGAGCCGATACCGGACATCATGAACTTCAACGGCCTGCTGCGCCGGACGAATTTCACAAAGGATATGACCCATGTCATGGAGCTGGTGGAAAAGACCTACGACTACCCGGTGGACGTGGAATACGCCTGCAACTTCACCGAGGACGGGGATTATAAGATAAATCTGCTCCAGTGCCGCCCGCTCCAGACCCACGGTCTGGGTCAGGCGGGGGTAATGCCCAAGGTGCGGGATTTCTTCTTCCGTATAAAGGGCAATTTCATGGGCGGCAACTCCTGCGTCCCTGTGCGCTACGGGGTGTTTGTTGATGTTGAGCCGTACCTTGCTCTGCCGGAGAACAGGAAATACTCCGTAGCCCGCCGTGTGGGTGAGCTGAATCTCAAGCTCAAGGGCAGGGACGCGGTGCTCATCGGCCCCGGCAGATGGGGCACCACCACGCCGAGCCTGGGCGTACCGGTGAGCTTCGCGGAGATAAACAAGTTCACCTGTATGTGCGAGCTGGCGTACAGCTCACACGGGCTGCGGCCGGAGCTGAGCTACGGAAGCCATTTCTTCCAAGATCTTGTGGAATCAGGTATTTTCTACGCGGCCGTATATCAGGGTGAGGAGGGCGTGCAGTTTAATCAGGCGCTCTTTGACAGCTATCCCGACGTATATACGGAGCTTACAGGGGACGAGAATCTGAAGGATGTCATAAAAGTCTATGATTTCGGCGAAAACGGCGCGATTTTGTTCTCCGAAATTTCAAAGCAGGATTGTTTCCTGGGCGCGCTTTAATGCTATGGATAAGAAAACAGGTCAAAGGATAAGCACCCGGCAGATGACCGCCTGTGCGCTTATGGCGGTGGCCATGTGCGTGTGCTCGTGGATCTCAGTGCCCACGCCGGTGCCCTTTACCATGCAGACCTTTGCAGTCTTTACCGCCCTGCTGCTTCTGGGCGGCAGGTTGGGGCTCATCTCGGTTGCGGTGTATGTGCTGCTGGGTGCGGTAGGGCTGCCGGTGTTTTCGGGTTTTACCGGCGGGATAGGCAGGCTTATCGGCCCTACCGGGGGATACATTCTTGGCTTTTTTATCATGGCGCTGGTCTACTGGCCGCTTGAGCGCCGCTGCGAGGGCAGCAGACTGAAAAAGGCCTTGAGCCTTGTGCCGGGGCTTGCGCTGTGCTACGCTTTCGGAACGATATGGTATGTGCAGGTTTACGCTCGAAGCGGCGGCGCGATATCCTTTGGAGGAGCGCTGATGGCCTGCGTCGTGCCCTTCATTATCCCGGACGCCATAAAGCTGGCGCTGGCTGTGTGGGTCGAGGGAACACTGAAAAAATATGTAAGTTATTGACTGGTAAACCGGCTTTATGCTATACTCCGGAACGGAAAATGAACATAAATATAAAGTATAAAGGAAGTTTCACTTATGAAAGGGTTAAAATCAAACCTTCCCGGCATGATAAGCTGCATTGTTGTGGCAGGGGTCGCCACGCTTCTCGGTGGGCTGAAGCTGGGAAGCTTCTCCCTCGATGTTATCGGTGCTCCGGTGTTCGCCATTTTGATCGGCATGATCATCACGCTTATTCGCCCTCAGTTTGCCAGGGATCAGCGCTTTGTGCCCGGCATTAAATTTACCTCCAAGAAGGTGCTCCAGTGGGCGGTCATCATTCTGGGCTTCTCTCTGAATATGGGGACTATCCTGAGCGTAGGCGCGAAGAGCCTGCCGGTCATTCTCTCCACTATCAGCATCTCCCTTATCACCGCCTATGTGATGATGAAGCTTCTCAAAATGGACGGCACCACCTCCTGCCTTATCGGCGTGGGCTCATCTATCTGCGGCGGCTCGGCCATTGCCGCCACAGCCTCCGTCATTGACGCGGACGATAATAAGGTGGCTCAGTCCATATCCGTTATCTTCCTGTTCAATGTTCTGGCGGCGCTTATCTTCCCCACGCTGGGTCATGGTATAGGGCTTGGCAGCGAGGGCTTTGCCATTTTTGCGGGTACCGCTGTGAATGACACGTCCTCCGTTACCGCCTGCGCCTCCACCGCCGAGGGGATCTACGGGGTGGACGGGATACTCTCCGCCGCAGTTACTGTCAAGCTCACAAGGACGCTCGCCATCATTCCTATCACCCTTGTGCTGGCGCTCCACCGGGTTCGCAAGGCTAAGAAAGAGGGCGCGGAAGGTGGGGCATACTCCCTCAAGAGCATCTTCCCGTTCTTCATTCTGTACTTTATCGCCGCTGCCGTTATCACCACTCTTGTGGGGCTTCTGCCCGAGAGCAGCTTCACCGTTTTCTATAACGGGGCTTTCACAAAGGCAGTCAAGTGGCTGGCGAAGTTCTTTATCGCCATGGCCATGTGCGCGATAGGCTTCAACACCAATATAGTTGAGCTGGTGAAAAAGGGCGGCAAGCCCATCCTCATGGGCTTCACCTGCTGGGTGATGATAACTGCTGTGTCCCTGCTTGTCCAGCTCGCCACAGGGATTTATTACACTAATATCTAAACGAACGCAAAAACTCCCGAAGCCGACCGGCTTCGGGAGTTTTTGCGTCTTTATGCGAATATTTCAGAAAGTCTGGGGGAGTTCGGCTCCGGGCATTCTGCGGTGAGCGCGCCTGCGCGGAGGGCGGCTTTGGCTGCCCCTTTAAGGTCAAGACCCAGCATGCCGGCCCTGACGATAGCCGCCATGGCGGCATCGCCCGCACCGGTGGTGTTCACCACCTTCGCCGGGGCGGCGGGGAGGTGCAGGAGCCTGTCCCTGTCGGCGGCGATCATGCCGCGGCTGCCCATGCTGACGAAAACCTGCTTCACCCCGGCCCTTACGAGAGCCCTGGCGGCGAGCTCCGGATCACTCTCGCCGGTGAGCTTTTCCGCCTCTATGGCGTTGGGCTTTATGGCGGTGAGCCTGCTGATAATGCCGCTCAGCCGCAGGGATTTCACGGTGGAAACGGGGTCTGCGTACAAGGGGGCGGTGCAGTTTTCAGCGATATACTCAAGGGTCTGCGCCTCAAGATTGCAGTCAAGCACCACAGCGGCGGCGGAGCTTATGCGCTCCATCAGCGGCGCGAGGTATTCCGGGCTTATCTCCCGGCAGATGTCCATGTCCGCAATGGCCACCAGCATATCCCCGCTCTCATCGTTTACGTAGAGATAGGTGGAGCTGCGGCGCTCGGGCATGATGCGGGCCATGCTCATATCAAGGCCAATGGCGGAGCAGCTTTCCATAATGCCTGTGCCGTACACATCTCCGCCGACAGCGGCGATGAGGCTGACTTCTGCGCCCAGCAGGCGCAGGTCGTGGGCGATGTTGCGCCCCACACCCCCGGCACGCATGGACAGCATGCCGGGATTAGAGTCACGCAGGACGAGGGCGGCGGCGGGGCTGCCTCCTATGTCCATGTTCACGCCGCCGATGACAACGACGCGGTTTTTCATTTGAGCGGTATGTTCCATATGTTCTCAGCGTACTCCCTGATGGCTCTGTCGGCTGCGAACACTCCGCTGCGGGCGGTGTTCATGATGGCAAGGCGCGCAAGCTCGCCCTCGTCTGAAATGCGTTCATATAGGCGGCGCTGGCAGTCGGCATAGGCGCGATAATCTGCAATGAGCATATACTGGTCGCCGTTATACAGGAGGTTGGAGACCAGGTCGGAATAGCTCTTCCCGTCGGAAAAGCCCTGACGGAAACGCTCGATGATCCGCTGAAGCTCAGGATCACGACCCACAATGGCGCTTGGGTCGTAGCCTTGGGCGCGGAGATTGGCGATCTCATCAGTGTGCAGACCAAAGAGGAAGAGGTTATCGTCACCGAGACGCTCATACATCTCCACGTTCGCACCGTCCAGCGTCCCGATGGTGACCGCGCCGTTCATCATCAGCTTCATGCAGCCTGTACCGGAGGCCTCCTTACCGGCGGTGGAGATCTGCTCGGACACCTGCGCAGCCGGGACTATGGCCTCGGCGGCGGAGACGCGGTAGTTCTCTACAAAATAGACCTGAAGCCTGCCCTTGCAGACGGGGTCGTTGTTTATATCCTGCGCCATGGACAGCAGCAGCTCGATTATGCGCTTTGCTACCTTGTAGCCCGCGGCGGCCTTCGCGCCGAAAACATAGGTCCTGGGCACAAAGCTCATGTTGGGATCATCATGCAGCTGAAGCTGCAGGGAGGCAATGTGCATCGCGCACAGAAGCTGACGCTTATACTCGTGCAGGCGCTTTATCTGCACGTCCATGATGGAATCTGTGTTGAGGGTAAAGCCATCGTTGCGTTTTGCAAACTCGGCAAAGCGCAGCTTGTTTTCGTGCTTTATCTGGTTTATTCTGCGGCGAACCTCCCCGTCCGGCGCGAAGGCGGCCAGCTTTTCAAGCTCTTCAGGCCTGGTGAGGTAAGCGTCCCCGTCCAGCAGCTCGCAGATCAGGCTGTGCAGCCCGGGGTTTATCTGTGCAAGCCAGCGGCGGTGGTCAATGCCGTTGGTCACATGGGTAAAGGTCTTGGGGCTGAGCTGGTAAATATCATTAAACAAATCATCCTTGAGGATCTCACCGTGGAGACGGGAGACGCCGTTGACCTTATAGCAGGCTGCAAGACACATATTGGCCATGTGCACCTGGTTGTCACGGATAATGAGGTTGCGGCCCACGCGATAGTCCCCGTTGCCCAGCTTGCTCACCAGATACTCGCACCAGCGGCGGTTTATTTCGCACATGATCTCCCACAGGCGGGGCAGCAGCTGCTGCACGATGTCCTGCGGCCATTTCTCCAGCGCCTCGCTCATGACGGTGTGGTTGGTGTAGGCAACGCTCTTGGTCACGATATCCCAGGCCTCGTCCCAGCCCATGCCATGCTCATCCATAAAGATGCGCATAAGCTCGGGGATAATGAGGGTGGGGTGGGTGTCGTTTATCTGAATGGTATGGTGCTCGGCAAAGGTGTGAATGTCGCCCCAGGTGCGGATGTGCTTGCGCACAATATCCTGCGCGGTGGCGGAGACGAAGAAATACTGCTGCTTTAAGCGCAGAAGCTTACCCTCGATATGGTCGTCCGCCGGGTAGAGGACTTTGGTGATGACCTCCGCCATGGTGCGCTGCTCCATGCTCTTGACATATTCACCCTCGGAGAAGAGATACATATCAAGAGAGTTGGGGCTCTGCGCGTCCCACAGGCGCAGGGTGTTTATCTCCTTGCCGCCATAGCCTGCGATGAGCATATCCCGCGGCACGGCGATAACGGCGGTGTAGCCGGTATGCTCGGCGTGGTATCTGCCGAAGCTGTCCCAATGGGGAGAGATCTGGCCGCCGAAGCGAACCTCCACCGCGTCCTGATACCTTGGTATGAGCCAGCTCTCGGCGGCGGTGCGCCAGTTGTCGGCGGATTCGGTCTGCTTGCCGTCCGCAAAATGCTGGCGGAAAATACCCAGCTCGTAGCAGATGGAATATCCGGTGGCCTCCATGCCGAGGGTGGCCATGCTGTCCATATAGCAGGCGGCGAGACGGCCGAGACCGCCGTTGCCCAGTCCCGCGTCGGGCTCTTCCTCGAAGATATCCGCAGCCTTGTGCCCCATATCCTCCAGCGCCCCGGTAACGGCGTCGGCTATGCCCAGATTGAAGGCGTTTTTCATAAGGCTGCGCCCCATGAGAAACTCCATGGACATATAATGAACCTCCTTGCCCTTGCTGCGCGGATCCTCCACCGCAAGGAAGCGGCTCATTATTTCTCTGATAACAATAGCCGTAGCTTGAAAAATCTGATCGTCTGTGGCCTTCTCGCCGGTAGTTGAAAAATGGGCGCAGAGCTTATCTTCTATTGCGCTGCGAACCTCGTCGCGTGAAATCTGACCAATCATATGGGACTGAAACCTCCTAAATGTGCTGTTTTGGTATGGTCAAGAAAGTCCCACCGGGACTTTCTTGACCGGTTGTTTTATATCTTTGCGTTTTTGGGCACGACCATGGGCAGCTTCGGGCTGCCGACAAGGACTGTCCCCGCAGAGAATTTGGAATATTTATCCGCGATGACGCAGTCAAGCTGCGCTTCTTCGCCGATGACGCAGCCGCGCATGACAATGCAGCGGCGCAGCTTTGCCCCCGGTGCAATGCGCGCACCGGAGAACACGATGCAGTTTTCAATATTGCCTTCGATAATGCAGTTATCCGCCACAAGGCTGTTCTTGCACAGGGCCTTTTCACCGTAATATGTGCTGACCTCCTCGTGGTTCTTGGTGCGGACGGGGCGGTCGGCCGGGAAGAGCATCTGCCGGTTTTCCCGGCAGAGCATATCCATGCTGGCTTTGTAATACGCGTCCACTGTGCGGATAGTGGCGGCGTAGCCCTCGTGGACATAGACGCTCATTTTTCCGCCGTCGGCGAGGAAGGCGTTTATCGCGTCCTCATGGAAGCGGTAAAGCCCACGGGCCCGGCACATATCCATCAGCTCAAGCAGGACTTGCTTACGGATAATATAGCATTCCAGAGAGGGGAAGCCTTGTCCGTCGGCAGTGTACAGATGCTCCCGCACAAATCCGTCATCACCCGTGACATAGCTGTTGATCATGCCCTCCTCGGGGCAGACCCCGCCGCAGACGGCGGTAATGTCCGCGCCGGACTTTTCAAAGCTGCGGATAGCGGCTTCAAGGTCGATATTGGCGCAGAGATTTCCAAGCATGAGGACAACATTCTTCTGGGGGATATCCCTTATATAGGGTGCAACGGCGTTCAGAGCCTCGATGGTGCCGTTATATTCGCCGTTGTGATATTCGGGCAGGCCGAAAGGCGGCAGCATGCGCAGACCGCCTGCGCGGCGGCTCATATCCCAGGCCTTGCCGCTGCCTATATGGTCGAGCAGGGACTGATAGTCCCGCTGCATCACAACGCCCACATCAAGGATACCGGCGTTGCGCATGGCGGACAGGGAGAAGTCAATGAGTCTGTATCTGCCGCAGAAGGGCAGGGAAGCCGCAGTGCGGGCATTGACCAGATCTCTCAGCTCCGGGGCGGCGCTGTAAGCAAAAATTATGCCGTGATAATTTTTCATCGCTCAAACCTCCTCGCCATTGTAGATCATGGCACCGGCATGAACTCTGGCGCCGCTTCTTATCTCTATCTCCGGGCCGCAGGTGGCCACGCCCCATTCGTCGGTACCGTCGGGGGCTTCGCCCACATGAGCGCCGGAGTGAACAACGGTGTTCTCGCCGATGATGGCATATTCCACCACCGCGCCGGGCTCCACCACCGCGCCGGGCATCAGCACGCTGTAAACCACGCTTGCGCCCTTACCAACGGTGACCGAGGGAGAGAGCACGGAATTTTCAACATGGCCGTCAATATCGCAGCCCTCGCTGATGATGGAGTGGATGACCTCCGCGCCCTCGCCCACATAATGGGGCGGGCAGACCGCGTTTCTGGAGCTGATGGGCCACTTGGGGTCATAGAGGTTTATGAGCGTGGTGGAGAGCATATCCATGTTGGCGTCCCAGAGGCTTGTGATGGTGCCGACGTCGCGCCAGTAGCCGCTGAAGCGGAAGGGCCAGAGCTTTTCACCAGCGGCAAGCATGGAGGGAATGATGTTTTTGCCGAAGTCCTTGTCGGAATTGGGGTCTGCCTCGTCGGCCAGCAGGTAGGCGCGCAGCTTCTTCCAATTGAATATGTATATGCCCATGGACGCAAGGTCGCTCCTGGGCTGGGCGGGCTTCTCCTCAAACTCGCTGACATAGCCGTCCTCACCCAGGTTCATTATGCCGAAGCGCCTGGCCTCCTCCATTGACACCTGGAGCACGGAAATGGTGCAGGCGGCATTGTGGGCGCGGTGCTCACGGAGCATCTCCGAGTAATCCATCTTGTAAATATGGTCGCCTGAAAGAATGAGCACGTCTTCGGGGTCATAGTTCTCGATAAAGCCGATGTTCTGATAAATGGCGTTTGCCGTGCCGGAAAACCACGAACCTTTTTCTCCCGCGCTCTGGTACGGCGGCAAAATGTACACGCCACCGTCAGATGTGTCCAGATCCCAGGGCTGCCCGTTGCCAATGTAGCTGTTGAGCCGCAGCGGGCGGTACTGTGTCAGCACACCCACGGTGTCGATGCCGGAGTTTGCACAGTTGGACAAGGGAAAGTCGATGATCCTGTACTTTCCGCCAAAAGGCACGCTGGGCTTTGCCTCGTTCTGCGTGAGGGCATAAAGCCTTGAGCCCTGTCCGCCTGCAAGCAGCATTGCGATACAGCTCTTTTTCATGCGCAAGTCTCCTTTTGTATAATATTTTTGTGTTGACATTCGTGTCGATCCTGTCAACTAATATCCTTTTTATCCCTTGTGCTAATTGAATTTGCCCATAGCGCGCTCCGCGCCCTCGGCAATGTAGCACTCCACCGCCCGGGCGGCCCGCTCCGCGGTATCAAGCATGGTGTCCAGATCCTGCCCCCTGAAAACGGACAACACCCAGGACGGCATATCAAAGTCCGGGTTCGGCGGTGCGCCCACGCCCATGCGGACGCGTGGGAACTGCTCCGTCCCCAGGCTTGCAATAATGCTCTTGAGGCCGTTGTGTCCCCCCGCGGAGCCCTTCTGCCGTATGCGGAGCTTACCCATGGGCAGGGCTATCTCGTCAGATACGACAATGATATGCTCCGGCGGTATCTTGTAAAACCGGGCGGCCTGAGCCACGGCCTGACCGGAAAGATTCATATATGTTTGTGGCTTCATAAGCATAACGCCCTGCCCGGCAATGTCGCACACACCGGTGAGCGCCTGAAAGCGGCTGCGGTCAATATCCGTCCCGGTGAGCTTTGCCATCGCGTCAGCGGCCATGAAGCCGGCGTTGTGCCGGGTGTGTTCGTAGCGGAGGCCGGGATTGCCTAGAAACACAGCCAGCCATTCAACACCCTTCGCTCTTGAAAAAAGCATAGTCCCGCCTCCTTTGTGGGTAGAATAGTATTGCTCTGTGCTGCATTGAGCGAATGCGCCCAAGCTTTATAAAGCTTCGCAGAGTTCGCCGCCCGTAGGCGGCGAACTCTTTTCGAAAAAGTGATCAATCAAACAGGTTGGAAATGGAAACTTCCTCATAGATGCGGCGTATAGCCTCGGCAAAGACGGAAGCGGTGGAGAGATAGTGGATTTTGCTGCAGGGAGCCTTGTCGTTAGGGTAGGGAATGGTGTCGAGCAGCAGCAGCTCTTCAATGCAGCTCTCGTTGATGCGGTCAATGGCGGGGCCGGAGAGCACGCCGTGGGTCACGCAGGCGTAAACCGCCTTCGCGCCGCCGATCTCCTTGATGGCTTTTGCCGCGCCGCAAAGGGAGCCGGCGGTGTCCACTATATCGTCCAGCAAAATGCAGGTCTTGCCTTCCACATTGCCGATGATATTCATGACCTCGGACTGGTTTGCGCGCTCCCGGCGCTTATCAACGATGGCCATGTTGACGCCCAGCTTCATCGCGAAGGTGCGGGCGCGGGCGGTGCTGCCCACATCGGGGGAGACGACCATAACGTCCTCATTGTTCTTGCCGAACATCTTGACAAAATGTTTTACAAACAGGTGAGAGCCCTGAAGATTGTCAACAGGGATATCGAAGAAGCCCTGGATCTGTGCGGCGTGCAGATCCATAGTAAGCACGCGGTCAGCTCCGGCGGCGGTGATGAGGTTCGCGACGAGCTTCGCGGATATGGGATCACGGCTTTTGGCCTTGCGGTCTTGGCGGGCATAGCCGAAATATGGGATAACGGCGGTGATGCGCCCGGCGGACGCACGGCGCATGGCGTCGGTCATGATAAGCAGCTCCATGAGATTGTCGTTGACAGGCTTGCAGGTGGACTGGACAATAAACACGTCCTTGCCGCGCACAGGCTCATAAACGGAAATGGAGCATTCGCCGTCTGCAAAATGGCTAACGCTGGAGTTGCCGAGCTGTTTGTAGAGATCAGCACAAATATCCTCTGCCAGAGTGGGGTTGGAGTTGCCGGTAAAGACCGCAATTTCTTTGCCGTGTGAAATCATTTCTCTTTTTCCTCCGTTTGTCTTTATTCATTTTGTCAACTTTAAACTGGAAAAACTTCAATTTATTCTACCACAAAGCCTGTGGAAAGAAAACAACAAAATTCACGGAGACGGCTAAAAATGCCGATAAAAAAACCGATTTACAAGACGGCGGTTTTTGTATATAATACCGAGTTGAAAAACAATATGAAAAAACAACATGAAAGTGGTTGAAAAATATGCTGGAATTTGAAGAATATAAGCAAAAGCTGAATAATCTCAAGCCCGATCTGGAGCTTTTGCGGGGTGCGCTCAAGCTTGACGCCGCCTCGAGGGAAATCGAGGAGCTGGAGGCCGCCAGCGAGAGGGACGGCTTCTGGAACGATGTGGAGAACTCCCAGAAGGTGCAAAAGCGCCTGAAAACGCTGAAAACCAAGTGCGAGAATTATAAAAAGCTCTCTGATTCCTGGGACGATATGTACACCATGTGCGAGATGGCTCTTGAGGAGAATGACGACTCCATGCTGCCGGAGCTTCAGGCTGAGTTTGACAAATTCACCGCCGAGGCGGAGTCTATGCGTCTGGGCACCCTGCTTACCGGCGAGTACGACGCGAACAACGCCATTTTGACCTTCCACGCCGGAGCCGGCGGAACGGAAGCCCAGGACTGGGCCTCCATGCTCTACCGCATGTACAGTATGTGGGCCGATAGGCACGGCTACAAGCTCAAGGTCATGGACTATCTGGATGGGGACGAGGCCGGCCTCAAGAGCGCGACTATTATGATCGAGGGCGAGAACGCTTACGGCTTTTTGAAGAGCGAGCATGGCATTCACCGGCTTGTGCGTGTCTCCCCCTTTGACGCGGCCGGCAGGCGGCACACCTCTTTCGCTGCGGTGGAGGTCATGCCCGAGATAAGCGACGATAACGAGATAGAGCTGCGCGATGAGGATATCAAGATGGATGTGTTCCGTTCCTCCGGCGCGGGCGGCCAGAAGGTCAATAAAACCTCCTCCGCCGTGCGGCTTACCCATATCCCCACGGGCATAGTAGTGTCATCTCAGGTGGAGCGCAGCCATTTCCAGAATTTGGAAAACTGCCGCAATATGCTCCGCGCCCGCCTTGCCGAGATAAAGGAGCGGGAGCATCTTGAAAAGATAAGCGATATCAAGGGCGTGCAGATGAAGATCGAGTGGGGCAGCCAGATACGCTCATATGTGTTCATGCCCTACCAGCTCGTGAAGGATCACCGCACCGACTATGAAAACGGCAACATCCAGAACGTGATGGACGGCGACCTTGACGGCTTTATAAACGCTTTTTTGACCATGCGCGCCGAAAGCTGAAATTAAGCAGTCATACCTTCAAAATACCGTGCATATACTGAGTGTATGCTGTAAGCAGACGGACGGCGAAGCTTCGCCGCCCGTCTGCTCAATTCCAAGGAGGTATGAGCGGTGGATCAGGATATAGATGACATGATATACGGCGGCCATGACCCCGGCCCGAGCAACAGATGAAAATCAGCAGCTGCAAAACATGCGTTTTGCAGCTGCTGATTTTTAAGTAATAAGTAATGGTGAGGAGTGAAGAAGTGGTGTACCCTTCAATTCTTCATTCTTCATTATCCACTATTCATTTGCTCCCACGACGCCTCACCCCGCGCTTTCCAGCACTATGGTCACAAGCTCGGGGCGGTTAAAGAGCCGGGGGACGATGATGGAGTTTCCAAGCCCTCGGGAGACGGCCATTACATAGCTGCCGCTTTTGTACAGTCCCTTTTCATACTGCGCGCCAAGCCTGTGCTGCACATCAAACAGTCCGCCGATAAGGGGCAGGCGGACGATGCCGCCGTGGGCGTGCCCGCTTAAAATCAGCTCCACGGGCAGCTCGGGATACTGCTGCACCCAGAAGTTGCGGTGACCCAGCATGAGCACAAAATCCTCCGGGAACTCCCGGCGGAGCCCCTCGATGAACTCATCGGGCTTTGGCATATCGGCTCTGCCGTTGGGGTCCTCTGCCCCGGCTATGATTATCCGTGACCCGCCCCTCTCCAGCGGCTCATACTCGTTGGACAGGCACTTAACTCCGCAGCGCTCCATCAGGGCGGTCAGTTCACCAACGCAGTGGCTTGCCCATTCGTGGTTGCCGCAGACGAAATATGTGGGCGCGATCCCCTCAATGCCCCGCAGCAGCTCCTCCACGGCGGGAAGGTCGGCCTCGGTGGTGATAAGATCCCCCGTCAGGGCGATAAGGTCAGGCTCCTGAGCGATTATGGCGTCAATTAGGCGGCGGTTCTCGCTGCCGAAGCGGGAGCCGTGCAGGTCGGATATCTGCACTATCCTAAAGGGCGAAAACTCCTCCGGGAGCCTATCCGAGCTTATTTTATACTCGGTCAATTCAAAGTTATATTTGCTGTCAGCCACACAGAGAGCCAGCAGAAGCAGCAGCCCCACAAGCACGCCTGCTATGATAAGGCTGCGTTTGTGTTTTTTTAACATGAGGTTCCTCCTTTTATGCTCGGCTCATGATAGCACCATCGTCATGTCAAATGCAAGAAAATTAAGTTTTAGAGAACAATGATGATTTCGCTTGAATATCCGTCTTATTTGATATATAATTACCAAGTCTGCTGTCAGATACGCCAACGGCGTTTCTGAGCCTGCGGAAAAGACGCTTCCTCGTTAAAGAAGCTGAATGATCGCATATACAAAATTGAAGCCCTGCGAAGTGAACGTGGGGTCAATTTTGAGAGGAAGAACAAGCAAATATACCGCGGTTTTGCCACTCTTGGCGGAAACGGAACGGTATGGGCTTGTTCTGACGAAATGAAAGGATGAAAACTAATGAGCGCTTCAACTGAGAGAAAAAATCGAATTGCAGCCCGCGAAGCGGGGACTGACAAGAAAACTCTCGCCCGTCAGGAGGAGGCCAGGAAAAAGGCTAAAAGCAAGCTCCGCTGGACTTGGGGCACGATAGGCGTTATCGTGCTGATAGCCGCGATCCTTTTTCTGAATTCCGGCTTCTTCTTTAAGCACACTACCGCCGCCACCGTAGGTGAGCACAGCTACACCCCGGCTGAGGTGAGCTACCGCTACGCGAGCGAGTACAATAACTTCGTCAATCAATATGGCAGCTACGCCGCCATGTTTGGACTTGACACCAGCACAGGGCTCGCCGGGCTTGACAGCCAGACCTGCTCCATGATCGAGAACGGCACATGGAAGGATTATTTCATGCAGGCAGCCGAGCAGCAGCTTATAAGCAACGCCGCTCTGCTCGATTATGCCGCCGAGAACGGCATCACCCTTGATGAGGATGAGATCGCCGAGATCGACGCGAACTTTGAGGGGCTTGACGAGGCCGCAAAGCTCCAGGGCTACGGCAGCGCGGACAAGTTCTTCGCCGCCGCTTACGGCTCCGGCGTCAATGTCGCGCTTGTTCGTCAGGCCGCTTTGGACGACGCCCTTGCCAGTAAGGCCTACCAGCAGGTGCGCGACGCCAAGGAGTACACCGGCGCGGAGCTGGAGGAGTATTATCAGGGACTTAACGGCGAGAGCGATGTATTTGAGTATGCCTATTACCGCGTAGCGGCTGAGACTGTGGAGTCCACCGACGCCGACGGCAACACCACTAACGCTGTGACCGACGAGACCATGGCTGCAGCCAAGGCCGCTGCCGACAAGATCCTTGCTGCCTACAACGAGGCAGGAGCCACCGCCGATGTGGCAGACAGCGACGGATATGTTTCCCTGCTCGATGGGGCTGTCTCCGCGGAGGTGGCGGACGCAAGCTCCACCCACCGCACAAATGTCTCCGGCAGCGGTCTGGGCGCTTATAAGGATTGGCTCATGGGCAGCCGAACCACCGGCGACGCCACGGTTATAGAGAGCGCCGACACCGGATATGATGTGCTGCTCTATCTTGACCGCAGTGATAACCACTATCCCACCGCCAATGTCCGCCATATTCTTGTGAAGGCCGTGGCCGACGCCGACGGCAACTACACTGACGAGGCCAAGGCCGAGGCGCTCACTAAGGCCGAGGATATTCTTACCGAGTGGAAGGCCGGGGATCAGACCGAGGAGAGCTTTGCCGCCCTTGCCGAGCAGTATTCTGAGGACTCCGGATCCAACACCAACGGCGGCCTGTATGAAAACGTTGCCCACGGCCAGAGGGTCGAGGAGTTTGACGAGTTCTGCTTCGCCGGCCATAAGAGCGGCGATACCGCCATCGTCTACGGCGATAACGGTTCCTACGCCGGATACCATGTGATGTACTATGTGGGCGAGGGTGAACAGTACAGCGATTATATCGCCAGAAACGCCCTGCTCAGCGAGGATATGAACCAGTGGGTCGACGAGCTTACCGAGGGCTATGAGGTCGCTTACGGCTTCGGCAGCCGATTCATCGGCAAGTAATGGACGAGCGCACTCTGCGCGCCCAGGCGCTTCTGGGCAGCGCCGCCATGGAAAGACTCCGCTGTAGTCATGTGGCAGTGGTGGGGCTGGGCGGCGTGGGCTCTTGGTGCGCCGAGGCTCTGGCGCGCAGCGGCGTGGGCAGGCTTACGCTTATCGATGAGGACTGTGTGAGCCTGAGCAATATCAACCGCCAGCTCTGCGCTCTCGGCTC
Organism: Clostridiales bacterium UBA7103; assembly: GCA_002493305.1. GTDB lineage: Bacteria > Bacillota > Clostridia > Oscillospirales > Oscillospiraceae > Limivicinus. The sequence continues at coordinate 67,099 of DKYJ01000002.1, forward strand.
GACCGTTGGGAGACCGAAGGCCGAGGCGCTGGCGGAAAGGCTCAGAGACATCGCGCCCGATGCCGAGATAAACCCCGTTGTCGGTCGATATGATAGCGAAAACCGCGCCGTCCTCTTTGGCGCGGGTGAGCCTGATTATGTGGCGGACGCGATAGACCTTGTCTCCTGCAAGCTCGACCTGATCCTGAGCTGCCGGGAGCGGGGGATACCGGTCGTTTCCGCGCTTGGTACGGGCAATAAAAAAGACGCGCAGCTGCTGCGCATCGCCGATATAGCCGAGACTTACGGCTGCCCGCTCGCGCGCGTCATGCGCAAGGAGCTGCGCAAAAAGGGCATTGAGCATCACAGCGTGGTGTTCAGCCCCGAGGAGGGCATAGAGCCTGAGCAGCTTGAGCCGCCGCCTCCCGGCCGCCGCAGCGTCCCAGGCTCTCTTGTCTGGGTTCCGGCCACCGCCGGCCTGCTCATGTGCCAGCATATAGTGACGGAGCTAATAAAGTATATATAAAAAACGGTGCAGCTTCTTTCGGAACTGCACCGTTTTTATATCCTTATACCTTACACCTCACACAAAGGCCATACTCAGGCCGATGAGCAGCTGCGCGGCATAGTATGTCAGGTGTATGGCGCTGTTCATATACTGCTCGCGTTTGTTGCCGAAGCAGTACGCGCAGAGAATGTTATCGCTCACAACAAAGCAGCCTGCGCCCACGGCGAACATTATCCTGCCTGCGTTTGCTTCGGCGGCGGCACTTGCGCAGGCGATGGCGCACATGGCGACGACAAGCGCGATATACAGCATCCCCGGCAGCTGCAGCCGCCCGGCGTCCGGCCGACGCAGGAGGGAATACAGCCCGGAGAGGACAAGCCCCGCCAGCATGACCATCGCCGCAAGACACAGAGAAAAGCTTCCGAGGCTCAAAAGAGCCGATATGTACACCGCATGCCCCAGCGCGAAGGCGACCCCGCCCAGCGCAAAAAACATGTCGTGCTGCTTTGGACGGAGAAAGCGCATTGCCAGAAGCTGATCTCCCAGCAGACCCAGCAGCAGCCCCGCCACTGTTCTCCACGCAAAGGCGCCGCTGCGGCACTCAGTCGCCGCAAGCACGCCCACTGCCACGAAGCACAGCCCCGCCGCGCCCTTGAAGAAGAACGCTGCCCGATAATCCTTCGCTCGGCTTGCCTGCAAAAAATACCGCTGGCACAGCGCGCAGCCGAGACAGCCCAGCAGCGCGGGTATTATTTTCAGCATTGGAAACATGGGCGACCCTCCTTTTTGAGAGCTTATAAGTCCCTGCTTATATCATATGATTCGTCAGCGTGCCGATGCCCTCGATCTCGACCTCCACAGTGTCACCGGGCTTGAGCCAGCGGGCGGCGGCGTCCTTCTCAAGCGCAACGCCGCTGGGAGTGCCGGTGAAGATAAGATCCCCCGGCTCAAGGGCGATGTACTTGGAAGCGTAGCTTATTATTTTGGCGCAGTCAAAAATCATGTCGGCAGTATTGCCGTCCTGCCGCAGCTCACCGTTGACCCGGCTGCGCACGGCAATGCCCGCCTCGGGGTCGAGACTGTCGGCGGTGACTATGTAAGGGCCGCAGGGGGCAAAGCCCGGCATGGTCTTGCCGATGAGCCACTGGACGCTGCGCATCTGCGCGTCTCTCAGGCTCAGGTCGTTGCCGCAGGTGTAGCCAAAGACGCGGGACATGGCTTCCGCCTCGCTCACATTCCAGGCGGACTTACCCATGACGATGACAAGCTCCGCCTCATAGTCATAGCTGTGCTCCCATGGGGGCAGGGTCACGTCCGCGCCGCAGGGGGCGAGAGCGTCGGCAAATTTTGAAAACAAAATGGGATATTCCGGCAGCTGCATGTTTATCCCGTCAGCGTGGGCCTTGTAGTTGAGTCCCACGCAGACCAGCTTACCGACCTGACTGAGAACATTGGCATATATGGGGCTTTCGACCACGGGCAGGCTGCTGTCAGCCGCCATAGCCCTCAGCGTATCCATGCCATGCCCGGCGATGACCTGCTCCATGGAAAGACCTGCTGCCGCCGCGTCCACCACACCGCGCTCCGTCTCAAGAGCCAGATGCGTCTGATAGCCTACTATTATATTGGCTAATTTCATATGTATTGCCCTTTCATTTATTTGATGGGCATATTATAAGCTATAATTCTATCCTTGTCCAGCGCCGTCAAGCAGGTTGATGAGCTCCCCCCAGAGCTCCACAAGTCTGAAGCGTATCTCATAGCTATCCTCCCCGGTGATGAGAGCATAGTCCTCCTGACTCATCACCTGCTGCACCTGCTCACATTGGGCGGCGCTGAGGCACAGCGGCGGGAAAACCACGCACCACCAGTTGTGTCCCTGTCCCTCTCCGAGGATCACACGCAGGGACTCATAGCGCCCGGCAGGCAGAGTGAAGGCGGCGTATTCTCTGGTGGGGTAACTCTCCTCCCCGAGGCTGACAGTGACGCTCCGCCCCTCGGAGACGGCCGCTGCGGCCTGACCGATGCCTTTTAGTTCCGCTCCAATTATCTCCCGGGCATCATGGGCGCTCTCTACGCCCCTGAGCTTTGGCTCGAGGTACTCAAGCACTGCGTCCCGTACCCGCAGCTTCAAGTCCTGTTCAGCCTGCTCATCGCTCGCCGCGATGACATGCAGCCGGACAAGCCCCGCGCTGATGGACTGCTGCCGAGCCTGGGCCCAGACCCCGGTCAGGAGGCTTATGCACAGGGCGCAGAGCGCCGCCGCTTCCCATATTTTAAGTTTCTGCGAATTTGCCATGGAAAAACACCTCAACTTATAATGTGAACACAGAGGACGGTTTGAGCGTGTAGACAAAGCCTCGCAGAGTTCGCCGTCCGCAGACGGCGAATAAAATTTCAATTCCATTTTTCACGGGGGCGTGTACCTCGTGAAAAACACTTTGCGCGAGTGGAGTGAAGCCCATTTTTGTAGGCAAAGGCAAAGCCTTTATCTACAAGCTAAAACCGCCTTACTATGTGTTGTGTACACATAGTATAGACGGTTTTTGCTGTTTCAAACCAGAGGTTTTATTGGCTTTGCAGTGCAGCAGAAGCGATATTCCCGCAAAAGCGCGCTTTGCGCCTTTTGCGCCATAGTCTCGTCGGTAAATATGCCGAAAACCGCAGAGCCGGTGCCGGTCATGACAGCGCCCGCTGCGCCGCAGTCCAGCAGGCGGCTTTTTATCTCGCCTACTGTCTTTATGCGCCTGTCGCTTATATCCTCGAACACATTGTAGAGCCTGCGGCAGATGCCCTCAAGCTCACCACGGTCAAGGCTCTCCAAGATCCCGGCGGTGTCCGGGTGGTGGCGCAGGGGCGTACTGTCGATGCTGCGGAAAAGCTCCGGTGTAGAAATGGAGAAGGTCGGCTTGCAGATGACGAAATGACAGCCCGGCATATCCGGCAGACGGGACAGCAGTTCCCCTCGCCCCTGGGCGAGGGCGGTGCCTCCTGCCACACAGAAGGCCACGTCGGAGCCGATGCCTGCCGCGATCTCCTCCAGTTCCCCGGTACTGAACCTGCCGCCGTATAGCCGGTTCATGGCCCGCAAAACGGCGGCGGCGTCAGCAGAGCCGCCCGCCATGCCCGCGCCCACGGGGATACGTTTTTTTATGCTTATCTCAACGCCTCGACCCTCATCCCCGGCGGCGTCCAGAAACTGCCGCGCCGCGCGGACAGCCAGATTACGCTCATCGTTCGGGATAAAGTGCAGGTCGCTCATGGCGCTGAGCTCTCCGCTGTCATTAAGCTTTATGCGCAACTCGTCATGAAGGGACACGCTCTGCATCACCATTACCATGTCATGATAGCCGTCCGGCCTTTTGCCCAGCACATCAAGGGAAATGTTGAGCTTGGCGTAAGCTTTTTCGTTTGTTTCTTCCATAACGCGATCTCCATTCAGTTGCAAAGGATTTTGGCTTAGTCAATGGTTAAAAGAGATATACCCGCAGCTCATAGGGCCTTGCGGTAAAGCCGTTGGCGATGACAAAATTCCGGTCATAATTGCACAGTACCAGCGTCCCCTCCGAAAGCTCCGCCCATTCCGGCGCGTCAAAGCGCTTAAGCTCGCCGCTGAAGCTGCAGATCACAAGCAGGCGCTGGCTGCGGTATACCCGCTCATATACATAGAAGTCCTTGCTCTCGGGCATATACTCCCGGTATTCTCCGTACAGAGCCACAGGCTGTTCCTTCCGGAATTTGATGAGCGCCCGGTAGAAATTCAGCAGGGAATCGGGATCGTCCTCCTGCGCGCGGACATTTATCTCGGTATAGTTGTCGTTTACAAAAAACCAAGGCTTTGCTGTGCTGAAGCCCGCGTTTGGCTCGTCTGACCACTGCATGGGAGTCCGTGCGCTCTCCCGGCTGGACTCCTGCACGGCTTTGAGCACTTTCTTTCCGGACATAAATTTGGAGAGTATGCGCGCATTGTTGTGGGTCATGACATCCTGATAGTCCTCCAGCGACGGCAGGCGTATGTTAAGCATGCCGATCTCCTGCCCCTGATAGATAAAGGGCGTGCCCCGCTGGAGCATATACATGGCGGCCAGCATCTTGCCGCTCTCCGTGCGATAGCGCTCATTGCCATAGCGGCTTATAATGCGGGGGTGGTCGTGGTTTTCAATATACAGCGCGTTCCAGCCGCGGCCACTGAGCATCTCCTGCCACCGGGTAAATGCCTTTTTCATCTTCACAAGGTCGAATGGGCGGCGAATAGCATCAGTCATGAAGCAGTCAGCCTCCATGTGGGAAAAGCCGATCATCTCGTTGAGAACCTGATTTTCCCCCTCGCTGATATACCGCAGCGCGGTCTCCGGAGAGGTCATGGGGCTTTCGCCAACGGTGAAGCAATCGTAATGATCCAACACATCGCGCCTGAACTCCGCCAGGTACTCGTGCACCTGTGGGCGGTTGAGGCAGTGCTTCATAATGCCGTTTGCCATCGGCAGCTTAGGATATACGCTGGGCAGACCCGGGGTCTTGGAGATGAAGGTGATGACGTCTTCCCGGAACCCGTCTACCCCCATATCCAGCCAGAAGCGCATAATATTCTTTACTTCCTGCCGCACTTTTGGGTTATCCATGTTCAGGTCAGGCTGCTTTTTGGCGAAAAGGTGCAGATAATATTCGTCCAGCCCCTCATCGTACTCCCAGGCCCCCCCCTCGAACATGCTTGTCCAGTTGTTCGGCGGCAGCTGCCGCTTGCCGGAGCGCCGCCCCGGCCGCCAGTAATAATAGTCGTGATATGGGTTATCTTTGCCTTTTTTGCTCTCGATGAACCATTTGTGTTCATCGGAGGTGTGGTTCACCACCAGATCCATGAACACCCGCATACCCCGCTTGTGGGCGCCATCCAGTACCTGTCTGAACACATCCAGGTTTCCATAGTCCGGGTGAATGTTCATATAGTCGGAGATGTCGTAACCGAAATCCGCGTTGGGAGAAGGGTAGAGCGGAGAGAACCAGATCGCGTCCACGCCGAGACTTTTTATGTAGTCCAGTTTGGACAGCACACCCCATAGATCGCCTATGCCGTCCCCGTTGCCGTCGCAAAAGCTGCGAGGCCAGATCTGATATACCGTCATTTCCTTGTACCACTGTTTGTCCGCCACGGAAAGCCCCCCCTTGTTTAGCTCTGGTAAAAAATAACAGGCTGCTTGTAACATAATATCACATAAAAGCCTCTATAACAAGAAAATATCCTTCCAATGAAGCAAAACACGCCGGCTTCGACGAAATTCCAAAATATTTTCAAATGTTGACAATTTGGTAAAAATATGATAATATCACCCAAAGAGAAGGGAAGAATAGCTGTCAGTGCCGTGTATGGCAAAATCTGCCGCCCACAGCGCCGCAGCTGCCCTGCCGAACTCAGGCATTTACGGCCTCAGGAATTTTTGAAAGTCCGGCCCGTTTCCGGCAGCTTTCGTGTTTTTGAAAGGTCAAGTATTTCAATGAAAAAGTCCATAATTTCAGCGGCTTTGACACTGCTGGTACTGCTTTCCATATCGGTCTGCGCTTTTGCGACGACCGCATATCCCGCCCCTGACCCTGTTGAGGTGGGGCAGAATCTGGATCATTTACTGGCAACTGTCCCTGCCGACAGCACTGTTTCCGCCGATGAGGGCACCCTGCCCCCGGGCGTGAGTCTCGTGGTGCAGCCAAAAGACGGCGAACAGGATATTTACCTGCGCGGCACACCCACCGTTGCGGGAAAATACAGCTGCGTTATAAAGGTCAGCGGCTCGGGAGATCTGATGTGCCTTGTAGAGGTTACGCCCGCTTTGCCCCGGATCATCACCGGCGGCAGCGTGATATGCGCGCTGAATGACAAGGCCAGCATCAGTGTCTCCGCCACCGTCCCCGATGGGGGCAGCCTGAGCTACCAGTGGTACCAAAGCTCCACCAACAGCACAGCAGGCGCCGTGGCCGTCTCCGGCGGCACCGGGGATACCCTTATGGTGGACACCGCTTCCGTGGGGACGCTGTATTACTACTGCCTTGTGACCAACACCTCCGGCAGCCAGACCGCCGCCGCGCTGTCGGGTATTATCCCCGTCACCGTTGGGGAGCTGACGTTGGATTCCATCTCTATAAAAAGCCTGCCCTCAAAGACGGTGTACGCCGTGGGGGACAAGCTGAATACCGCGGGGCTGAGCATTGGCTGCGCTATCATAACGGCAGCACGTCCGTGGTGACTGAGGGCTTCACAGTCTATCCCACCCGCCTTGCCAGCGCCGGAGAGCAGGCAGTAGAGGTGGAGTACCGGGGCAAGACCTGTTCATTCACCGTTACAGTAGAGCAACCCGAGGAGACGATCGACGGTATCGGCGTTTTGACTCTGCCCACAAGAACAAGCTATGCCGTGGGCGAGGAGCTGGATTTCTCCGGCCTGTCCATAAGGGTATACACCAATAACGGCCACCGCGATGTGTATACCGGGCTTGAATGTAACCCCAGATCCTTTGATAAGGCGGGCTCTCATGCCGTCACTGTGAGCTATGGCGGCAAGACCTGCACATTTAATGTCGTCATAAAGGCGGAGGTAAAACCTGTCAGCCTTGCCGTAGAAAAGCTGCCCACCAAAACAGAGTATACCGTTGGGGACTCGCTTGATGTTTCGGGGCTTACCCTGAAGGAGACGGACAATACCAACACCGTCAAGGACATCACCGAGGGCTTTGATTACGCGCCGAAGAAGCTCAACAAGGCCGGTCAGCAGGAGATAATCGTCACCTACGGCCAACTCAGCTGCAGCTTCAAGGTGACAGTGAAAGAGAAGAACGCTGCTGCCCCGAGCACTCCGCCCAGTGATGAGCCACAGCCCTCTCAGGAGCCGGATATTGCGCCGCCGATCGAGCAGGATGGTGGCGGCAGCGTTGCCAAAACTGTGATGGTGGTTATCCTCATCGTTGCCATCTTTGCGCTGGCGGGCAGCCTCGTGTATATGATAGTCGTCAAGCGCCGGGACGATCTGACCGAGAAAAACAGTACCGATACCGGCGATAAGAGCGATGACGAGGAGTTCAACTTCTTCGACAGCTTCAAGAAGAAATAAGTACGAAAAAGCAGGGCGTTTAGCCCTGCTTTTTCTTTATAAGGACGCAAAAAAGCCCCGCTTATGCGGGGCTTTTTTATGTGCTTTAAGATAAATTACTTTATCTCGACAGTGGCGCCGACAGCCTCGAGCTGAGCCTTGACAGCCTCGGCATCTTCCTTGGAAACGCCTTCCTTGATCTTGGCAGGCACGCCCTCAACGAGAGCTTTAGCCTCAGCAAGACCCAGACCGCTGATACCGCGGACTTCCTTGATGACCTTGATCTTCTCAGCACCGAAAGCGGTCATGATAACGTCAAACTCGGTCTTCTCCTCGACGGCAGCGGCGGCAGCGCCACCGGCAGCGGGAGCGGCGACAGCAGCGGCGGAAACGCCGAAGGTCTCCTCAAGGGCATGGACGAGCTCGGACAGCTCAAGAACGGAAAGAGCCTTGATCTCTTCGATCATGGCGGTGATTTTTTCACTCATTGTAATTTCCTCCATTAAAAATCTTTTGTTGCGCCATTATTCGGCAGCTTCGGCAGCGGGCTCAACAGAGCCACCCTTCTGCTCGAGGATCTGACCAAGGCAAACGGCAAGCCCGGTGATAGGAGCGATCATAGTGCCCAGCACCTTGGCGTACAGAGTGTCCTTGCTGGACAGCTGAGACATCTCATCGATCTCGGCGGCGGAGAGGACTTTGCCCTCCATGAACGCGGCCTTGATGTTGAAGCGCTCGCCCAGCTTCTTGCTGTAATCGCTGATAATGCGGAAAGGCGCGATGGGATCGCTTTCAGCGGTAGCCAGAGAGGTGGTGCCGTTGAGGACGGAGTCAAGCTCCTGAAGGCCCAGATCGTCCAGTGCTCTTCTGACCAGAGTGTTCTTCACGACGGTGTAATCGACCTCGCCCTTGCGCAGCTCGGTACGCAGTGCAGTGTCCTCTGCCACGGTGATTCCCTTGTAGTCAACGAGGACGCCAGCGCTTGCCTTCCTCATGCGCTCCTCAAGAGCGGCCACGACCGCCTGCTTTTCGCTGAGAACTTTTGCGTTTGGCATGTGTGTTTTCACCTCCTGTAGGTATCTACAACTGCGCTCAAAAAGAAAATCCCCGCATCGAAAGACGCAGAGACACAAAAACAATGAAAATATCGTTAATGTCCTCGGCAGGATTTACGGTTTTATCCACCTGCTGTCTTCGGAGCGCTCAATTAATATACAGGATTTTGCGGCGCTTGTCAAGGGCTTTTTCGGCTTTTTATCCCTACGTATCAAATTTCCTAAGGCGGGAAATAATAACCACGCTCTCGTCAGAAGAAAGCAGTTCCATTCCATTTCCCTCCGGAGCGGAAAATTCCATATTCATTGGTTCCTTCTTCTTCTCCAAACCGAATCCGCTGGCGCTGGGCTTCAGTTTGGGTGCAAGACGCTGCGTGGTGCGGGAGCGCGTAAAGATTTCTGCTGATAGAGGACGGCGTGCCGCTTGCCGCAAAAGCGGCGGATTGGAGAGATAGTATGCAGGGTAAGGTCGAGATCTGCGGCGTGAACACCGCCGCGCTTCCGGTACTCAAGGGGGCGGAGACCCGTCGGCTTCTGGAAAAAGCCCGGGGTGGAGACACCGCCGCCCGTGAGGAGCTTATCTCCGGAAATCTGAGACTGGTGCTGTCCGTGGTACAAAAGTTCGCCGGGCGCGGCGAGAGCATGGACGATCTTTTTCAGGTGGGCGTTATCGGGCTTATCAAGGCTGTTGACTGCTTTGATCTGAGCCAGAACGTGCAATTTTCAACCTATGGCGTCCCCATGATAGCCGGGGAGCTGCGGCGCTTTCTGCGCGATCACAGCGCGGTGCGGGTATCCCGCTCCATGCGCGACACAGCGTATAAGGTGCTGCAAATGAAAGAAAAGCTTACCGCCGAGAACGGGCGGGAGCCTGATGTGGAAACTATCGCGAAAAACCTGGGCATCAAGCGGCAGGACGTGGTCTTTGCCATGGAGGCAATATGCGACCCCATGTCTCTCTATGACCCGGTATACAATGACGGCGGAGAGAGCGCCTGCGTCATGGATCAGATCGGTGACCCGCGCAACACAGATGAACACTGGCTGGAGCAGATAGCGCTGCAGGAGGCCATGCGCCGACTTTCCGGACGGGAAAAGCGTATCCTTGCCCTGCGTTTTTACGATGGGCGCACCCAGATGGAGGTTGCCAAGGAGGTCGGCATTTCTCAGGCCCAGGTCTCCCGCCTTGAAAAAAACGCCATAAAGCAGATAAAAAAGAACATTTCCGCAAGTTGACAAGTCGCGGGGAGCTGAACCGCTCCCCGCGTTTCTTTACAAATCAGCAACGCTTTATTCAAAAGTATAGAGTAAAATGACAAACATATATTTTCTTAGGGTGTGGGAGCTTTGAAAATCAAAAAATACATATGGGGCGTGGCGGCGCTTTTCGTGCTGTATGCGCTCTATGTGCTCTGTGCAGGCGTATTTCCCTTTTCCCGGCAGGAGACGGTGCCAAAAGACTTTGCCTCCGCAATTTCAGCCGATGATTTTTACGGGGACTCACCCTGTACCGACAGGGTCGCGCTGGTAGAAAGCCCCACGGAGGGCTTTGAGACCCGCCTGCACATCCTTGACGGGGCAAAGGAGCGCGTCGATGTGTCCTACTACGCCATGCACATGGGTGAGTCTACCGACCTGTTCCTCGGTGCGCTGCTTGACGCCGCCGACCGGGGTGTCAAGGTTCGCCTTTTGGTTGACGGACAGTTCGGAGGCCTGACCTGTTTTAACCGGCCATATGCCGAGGCCATAGGCGCGCACCCGAATATTGACCTGAAGCTATATAACCCGCCGAATCTGCTGAGGCCCTGGACTTTTAATGGCCGTTTGCATGATAAATACATAATTGTTGATGACGAGCTTCTGCTGCTGGGCGGGCGGAATATCGGAGATAAGTATTTCAATATGGGCGGCTACGAAAAGCCCCTGTCCTATGACCGGGATGTACTGGTGTACAATACCGTTGGAGCGGGGGCAGACAGCGTTCTCTTCGATGTGCGGGACTATATGGACGCGCTGTGGGACGGCGAGAATGTGCGTGAGCCATTTTCTGTCGATTCAAAGCGCGGTGAGGAGAAACGGCGGGAGCTCCGGGCAGGGTACGCTCAGTTTTGCGCGGATAACCCGGGCCTGTTTGATCACTCCGGCGATGATTATCAGAGCTGGACATTTTCCGCAAACCGCGTCAGCTTTTTCCATAATGACACGCAGATCGGCGTAAAAGAGCCGAAAGCAGGCTATGTTTTGGGGCAGCTTCTCCGCTCGGCGGAGAGATCCGTCTCCATGCAGTCCCCGTATATCATACTTGACCCGGGCCTGGAGACGCTATTGAAGGACATGGGAGCAATGGGCATTGACGCGGAGATACTGACAAATTCAATCGCGTCCTCCCCGAATCCCCTCGCCAGCACCGCGTATTTCGGCGACAGGAGGGCGATTCTTGACAGCGGCGTCCGCCTGATCGAGTATCAGGGGGAGCACTCGCTCCACGCGAAAACCTATATAGTTGACGAGCACTTATCCGTTGTCGGCTCGTATAACCTCGACCCGCGCAGCGCGTACATCGACACCGAGCTGATGCTCGCCATTGACAGCGAGGGCTTTGCCGCGCATTTAAAGCAGACGCAGGACGAATACCGGCGGCAGTCGCTGGAGGTGGACAGGAGCGGGGAATATCCCTCGGATTCGTCAGTCTTGCCCCGCCCCATGCCGCTTTTGAAGAAAATTATGGTCTATGCCCTGTATTTTCCCGTAAAGCTGTTCAAATACCTTACATAAAAAAGAAGCCCTCCGGGGCTTCTTTTTTATGTAAGGGTTTTACACCGGGTCTTTTTTGCGATACACCCTGTACACCATCGGCACAAGCAGCAGACACAGCATCAGGTACAGCCACGGCGTTATCTCAAGCTCGGCAAAAACTCTGCCGCCCAGGGTGTAGAGATTGAAATAGCTCATAGACACCGAGACCTGAAGCAGATGGTCGGGCAGCAGCCCCAGTATTTTGGACAGATAGGAGGAGCTGCCGGCAAAGCCGGCCACGATCTGCGGCAAAAATATAAGTAAAAAGGGCACTGCGACGGCAAGCGTGGCGGAGCGGGTCTTGGCGGAGACAAGCATAGACAGCAGTGCCGTGAATGACACGCCGAGCCAGCCGCCCACAAGTATGAGCAGGTATTTTTGGAAAACTGTGATGTTATAGATGCTCTTCCAGCCGCTCATTGTGATCTGCACGGGGCAGTCCCCGCCGGAGGTGCCCAGAGCGAGCAGCAGCACGCCGGAGAAAACGAGCATACAGCCCCAATACACGGCGTTTGTGAGGATAAGCCCCGCTTTCACCTTCGCCCAGACAGCCTTCTTCCTCCCGTGATAGCATGAGCAGAGGATGACATCGGTCTTGAGCCGCGACTCACCGGCAAAAAGCTCCGAGAGCAGGAAACCCAGTAGAAAGGTCATTATCATCAAAACCGTGGGCGCTTGGTCAAACACGGCGTTCCAGCCCATATACGGGTGATAAGTCAGCGGCGTGTCCAGCTCCTCATAGCGGTGGAGGATGAAGTCCCTCTGGGCGGGGGTATAGGTATCTTCGTTTTCGGGCAGAGCCAGCCAGTCGCTCAGGTTTTGTATACGCAGGGGGTAGAAGCTGTCCGCGTCCGCCGGGGTGAGTCGGTCGATGGCATAGTAATCATAGCCCTGAAAGCCCTCGTAGGCCACGGCGAAAAGCTGCTTTATGTCCTTGTAGCCCTGCTTGAGACAGTATATATAATTCTCATCGGCGGGCTCGTGGGTCTGCGCCCTCGGCATGGACAGCAGGCGTTGATTGTCCTCTATGACCCGGCGCAGAATTTCGGGGGTCAGCGCGCCCTCGTACTGCGCCGCGTCCTCGCGCAGGCGCTGAGCAGCGGCGTAACCGGAGATACGGCGCACGCTGTCCTCGGCGTTCTCGTCCGGGATGGAGTAGCTGACGGTGTTAAGTCCTATGATTATGCACAGCCCGGTCAGCAGGGCGAGCAGGAGCAGAACTATCTGGTTTATGCGGCGGGAGAAAATCTTTTTCAGCTCAAAGCGTGTCATTAAGCTCACCTCCGGTCTGCCCAAAGCAGGACAGAAATACATCCTCAAGGCTTGCCTCCGCCAGCTCCGCGCCGGGGACAGGCGGCGTCTCCGACAGGATGCGGAGCTGCGCCCCGCTGCCGGAAAGACGCACATTTGCGACCTTGAACCCGCGCTCAAGCCGGGCGACCTGCTCACTCGGTACGGCGCACAGCCAAACGCGCTCAGGCATGGCGGAAATAAGCTCCTGCGTGCTGCCGCTATGGACGATTTCCCCGTCGCGCATGAGAAGGATCTCCTCCGCGATGTACTCCACATCGGAGACGATATGCGTGCTGAGCAGCACAAGCCTATCCTGTGCCAGCTCGCTTATCAGGTTGCGAAAGCGTATGCGCTCGTTGGGGTCAAGCCCGGCGGTCGGCTCGTCCAAAATGAGAATGGCGGGGTCGTTGAGCATCGCTTGGGCAATGCCGAGGCGGCGCTTCATGCCGCCGGAGAAGGTCTTTGTTTTCTTTTTGCGCACATTTTGCAGCCCCACAGCCTTGAGCAGCTCATCGATCCTGCGGCGGGATACGGCGGGACTCAAGCCCTTTATCGAGGCGATATAGCGCAGGTAGTCTTCGGCGCTGAAATCTGGGTAGCAGCCGAAATCCTGAGGCAGATAGCCCAGAATTTTGCGGTAATCCGCACCAATTTGAAAAATATCCCTGCCGTCCAGCGTTATTTCGCCGGAGCTTGGCGGGGTGAGCGTACACAGCATGCGCATGAGTGTGGTTTTGCCCGCGCCGTTGACGCCCAGCAGGCCATAGACTCCTCTGCTCATCGTACAGCTCACGCCGTTCACGGCGGTAAAGTTCCCAAAACGCTTTGTCAGGGCGTTTAATTTAAGTTCCATGACAGGTTATCACTCCATTTCGTGTTCTTAAGAAACCGGGAGACGCACAGCCCAAGGTACGCCGCGCACAGCAGCAAAAGCAGTGCCCACACCGGCAGGGAGAGGTGGCTGTACAGCTCCTCTCGCACCAGAATGTTGGACCAAAGCGCAGTCCAGAGCAGGCACAGCGCCACGGCCAGCGTCTCGGAGCGAAAGCGCCTCGAACACAGCACGCGAAAGCAGATGCAGCAGGTGACTGTGAAGGGCAGCAGCAGCTCCAAGATAAGCCCCAGCGGCTCTATGCGCCCGAAGCGCAGGGCGAGCAGGCAGAAGATGCTCAGAAGGCTCAGATCCACCGCGGCGAAGACGGTCAGCCGGGCGCTGTAAATTTCACGCAGGGTAAAATAGGCCGCGCCCTCGATCTCTGTCGAGCCGCAGCGCAGGTTTTTCCAAAGCTCCGGCGCTGCCGCGATGGTGAACAGCGGCACTATCGCGTGGATCACCCGGCGTATTTCCGGCAGCACCCCGCCATAGGAGAGGAGATACCACAGCACTGCCAGCAGCGCTGCCTGTAAAAGCCACCAGCGCTTTTGTATGATCCGCATCTGGGTGAGAAGGAAATCAAAATAGGAAATCTGACGCCGGGACTGAGCGGCGTAAAACGCCCGTCCCGCCGCAAGCACGGCGCGCTCCACGGCCTCAGCACGGGGCTGGGCGGCATTGGCGCGTCCCAGCGCATAGAGCTCTTGCTCAAGTCTTGTCATGTCTCATCCTCCCTCAAGAGCAGCTTGAGCTGCTGCGTTGCCTTTGACAGCCGGTATTTTACCAGCGGCAGGCCAATTCCGAGCAGACGGGCGATCTCCCGTTGCTTTAAATCCTGAAAATAGTGCAGGACGATCACCTCCCGCAGAGGCTCCGGCAGGGTGTCCACCGCGGCGCTTAGATCAAGGCGCAGATCCGTCTCAGGCTCAGGAGCGGCGACGGACTCAGGCAGCTCAGCGGCAGGCTCCTCCGGCGAGCGGCGGTAAAAATCGGCACACAAGCTGCCGGAAATAACATACAGGTAGTTTTTTGCCCGGCCACTGTGACGGTAGCTCTCAAAGCCGCGAAAAAAGCGCTCAAAGGTTTCCTGTGTTACATCCTCCGCATCGGCAGGAGAGGGCAGCTTCCGCAGACAGTAAGCGTAGATCTGGGGATAATATTTGCGCACAAAGCGCTCAATCGCCTCGTCGCTGCCTGCGCGCATGGCGCGGATCAGGTGCGAGTCCTCATCCAATGGATAGCTCCCTCCTTTGTCATGAAAGTACTTTCACCTATAATAACGCAGAAAACGGGAAAAAAGATAGCGCCGCAGACAAAATATCCGAAATAAAAAACCGGAAGGCCTAAGCTTTCCGGTTTTGGGTTTATGTTGTTTTGTACTGTCAGGCTTCTGCCTTGCGCTGGCGCTTTGCGCCGAAATACTGCCAGGCGACCATTGCGGCAAGCAGGACGATGCCCACGACATCGGTAACTATCTTCGGGTCCATCATCATAAGCCCTGCCACGCAGATAACTATCCTCACAAACCAGTTCATCATGCGGAAGAGATAGCCGTTCATGGCGGCGGCCACGCCGAAAATGCCGATGATGGAAGTGATGACGATCTGTACAACGGCGGCGGCTGTGGTGTCGATAAACAGCATCGCCGGGTTGAGGCAGAAGATATAGGGCACGACGAAAGCACCGATGGCAAGCTTCGTCGCGTTTACGCCTGTTTTCATTGGATTGGACTTGGCGATGGCGGAGCCGGCGTATGCGGCCAGAGCCACAGGCGGCGTGATGTCGGCCACGATGCCGAAGTAGAACACAAAGAAGTGCGCCGCGATCTTGGGTACGCCTATGGTAATGAGAATGGGCGCGCAGGTGGATGCCATGATGCAGTAGTTTGCGGTGGTGGGTACGCCCATGCCCAAAATGATACAGCAAATCATTGTCAGCACCAGAGCGATAAGAGTGGGATTGATAAAGGCGCTCTTGCTGCTGATGGAGACAACGGCGGAGATAAGCTTGGAGGCAAGGCCGGTAGCGGTGATGCAGCCGGCGATAATGCCGGCCATGGCGCAGGCCACAGCCACGGTTATGGTGCCCTTGCCGCCTGCCTCGAGCGCTTCCAGAATACGGGAGAGGGTGATGCGGTTTTCCTTGTCAAAGAGGCTGACAATAATGGCGGCGATTATGGCGATGGAGGCGGAAAACTGCATAGTGCGCGTGCCGGAGGTCACTAGCCAGACGAGGATCACAAGCGGCAGCAGCAGATATACCCGCGGCAGCAGCTTTGTAAACTGTGGCAGCTCATTTGCGGGGATGCCCTTGAGCCCAAGCTTCTTCGCCTCAAGATGCACGGCGATGAAGATGCCGGAAAAATACAACACGGCAGGGAGAATGGCCCGCAGAGCTACGTCAGCGTAAGGCACACTCATATACTCCGCCATCAGGAAGGCCGCGGCGCCCATGATGGGGGGCATTATCTGCCCGCCGGTGGAGGCGGCGGCTTCGACAGCGCCCGCAAATTCCGCCTTGTACCCGGTCTTTTTCATCATCGGAATGGTGACGGAGCCGGTGGTCACGGTGTTGCCAACGGAGGAGCCGGACACCATTCCGCACAGGGCGGAGGATATGACCGCCACCTTGGCGGGGCCGCCGGAGAAGCGGCCGACGAGAGAGTTTGCAAGGTCTATAAAGAAGGCGGCTATACCTGTCCTCTCAAGGAACGCGCCGAAGATGATGAACACCACAATGTACTTGGCGCAGACATTGATAGGCGTTGAAAGCACTCCGCTGGTGGTGAAAAACAGCGTGTAGATAAGCCGCTGTATACCGATGCCGGTGGAGAAGGTGTACACCAGCAGCGCGCCCGCCACGCACAGGATAGGCACGCCAACACTGCGGCGGCAAAGCTCCATAAGGCAGAGAATGCCGATTATGCCGATGATCGTGAACATAGGCGTCATCTTTGAGGCGCTGGTGAGTATATGTATGGTCTTATCGTATGTAAAGCAATAGTAAAGGAACGAGCCGGAGCCCAGCACCATTAAAATATAATCGTACCAAGGAATGTAATTCGGGCGGACATGGTGCTTTCGGGCGGGGTAGGTGAGATAGCCCATGAGAATTATCGCGGCCAAAAAAGCCGTCAACCGCTTCTCAAGAGCGGCGACACTGAAAAGGGTGGAGTAAATGCAATACAGGGAAAAGATAACCATCAGGCCGCGCACAATGAGAGCGGGCCTGCCCTCCCAAATGCGGGTGTTGGACTCTCTGTCGTATTTGCGCATGATCTCCTCTACTTCTTCAGCGGTTCCCACATCGGCGTTTATCGCGTCATTTTCTTGTGTGTGAGACATACAGGATGATCTCCTTTCTGAAGAATAGGGATCAATTACTTGTATCCCATATGCGGCGTTCAGGGGCCGCAGTAAGCAGAAAGGCTACGGCGCGGATCGGCGCCGTAGCCCAGAGTGCGAAAAGCAATTACTTTACGGGAACATCAAAGCCCTTCTCAGCAAAATATTTCGCAGCGCCGGCGTGGTAAGGCACATCAGTGATGGAGGCAGCGAACTCGAGATCCAGCTCCTCAGCCTTGCCGTGCTGAATGTCGGCGGCATTTTCAAAAATGGTGGAGACAAAAGCGTAGATAGCATCCTCAGACACATCGTCCCTTGCCAGGACAACAGCGCCAACGGCCACAGTCTGGCAATCCTCGGGCATACCGTAGGTGTCGGCGGAGACGGTGTAAGCGGTGTAGTAGGGGGACTTCTCGATGAGCTGGCCGATGTGGTCATCGTCAATGCTCACAAGGTAGACCTGACTGCCGGTGGAGAGGTCGGTGATGGCGGTGGTGGGAGCGCCAGCAACGATGAAGGCGGCGTCGATCTTGCCGTCCTTCAGGCTCTCGGCGCTGTCGCCGAAGCTCTGGTA
>DKYJ01000005.1 GCA_002493305.1 Clostridiales bacterium UBA7103
CGCAGAGTTCGCCGCCCGCAGGCGACGAATAAAGTTAAAATGAGTTTTTTCCGGCGGCATGTACATCGAAAAAAAAACACTTTGCGCGTAGAGAGTGCATTTTGTATGCCTGCGGCGTACAAAATGCACGGTTCGGAGCGAAACCCCTATTGTCTAAAAAGTCCCAACAAGACTTTTTAGACAAGCTAAGCAACCATAAATATGATGTCCGCACCAGCGGGCATCATATTTATGGTTGCCGGCAAAGAAGGCATATCTCCTCCCAAGCAGCAACTCTGTCTTTTACATATTGATCGTTGGGGGGCGGTATCCGCCATCAACATTTACTATTGTTCCTGTGATATAGCTCGCCCAATCGCTGGCAAGAAACAGCATTGTGCGGGAAATATCCTCCGCCTCGCCCATGCGTTTGAGCGGAATTGAGTTTATAAAACACTGACGCTCCTTCTCGCCCAGAACAGCCACCATCTCAGTGTTGACGACCCCGGGAGCCACTGCGTTCACGCGCACGTGCCACGGTGCAAGCTCTATTGCCAGAGATTTGGTGAGGCTGATGATCGCACCCTTGCTGGCGGAATATGGGCAGCCCATTCCCGCGCCGTAAATGCCGTTGACTGAAGCTGTGTTGATGATCACGCCGTGCTTTTGCTTTTTGAAATAAACAGCGGCGTTTTTGCAAAAATTGAACGTGCCTCTGACATTTATATCCATGACCCGCTGATATTCCTCGGAGGTGGTGCGGGTAATGGGTCTGTCGCTGGAAACGCCGGCGATATTGACCATTATATCTATTTTTCCAAAGGTCTTGGCCGCCTTGGTAAGGCAGGCTTTCACATCTTCCTCGCTGCGCACATCGCACTGGCAGCCGAGAAATTTCGCTCCGTATGCTTCTACCTGCTTTTGAAGCTCCTCCATCCGGTCTGTCCGAATGTCAACGCCAACAACATTGGCTCCCTGCTCGGCAAAAATTTCCGCTGTTTTGCGCCCGATACCTGAATTAACACCGGTTATGACTGCGACTTGTCCTGATAAAAGCATAGTACCTTCTCCTGCTGTAAATAGGGCGGCAAAAGCCGCTTTTTCAATTCAGAGCAATGCGCCTTTTGGCGCATTGCTCTGAAAAATGCACTGGAATTACTTCTTGACGACCTTCTTTTTCTTGGGACGGAACATATTGATGCGGATACGATGGGTGCTGTCTCTCTGGAATGACTCCTCGTAAATACGCAGGTAGCCGGTCTCCTTGATGAGCCACTTGCCGTCAACCTTTTCATACTTATCAGTATAAAGGGCGCTGCCCTGAATCTGAAGACCCTCATAAGGGTTGTCCTTGGCAAAGATCAGGTTATCCTGCAGGTACCAGTGGCCGACAGCCTCGGTATCGCTGATGATCTCGATCTCAGGAGTGTGGCCCTGATGGAGGGTGATCTCAGTCTGGGGCATACTCTCCGCCATATAGTTGCCGACCTCTTCCGGGCCGTGGAAAACCAGCTTGCCGTCGGAATAAGCGGTCTCAATGTCGGGGTGGAGTGTCGCCTTAAGACCATCCCAATCCTTGGTGTCGAGGGCGGCAAAATAGCGGGCCTTCAGGCACTTGATCTCGTCGATATCCTTGAGTCTCTGTACTTCTTTTTCCAGAGCTTCCAGACGTTCTTCAACAGTCATGAAAAATTCTCCTTTCAAAAAGCTGCGCTATCAGATGCGCATACCGACTTCATAAGCCTCGGCAGTGGCGTCGATGCCCATGCGGACTTCCTTCGCGTCGCCGATGACGTCATAGGCGATGCCCAGTTCGTCGCACTTTGCGGTCAGGTCAGCATAGGGATAGGACACGGTGTTAAAGGCGATGACGAGAGTGTCAAAGTGACGGGTCTTCTCAACGGTCTTCTTGTCCTTGCCGGTGAACTTGTAGGTGACCTCGTGATCTCCGATGGAGACGACCTTGGACTTGTTGCTCTTCTTGATCTTGTCGCCGGGGAACTCGATATCCTGGAACATGGTGCGCAGCATACCCATATTGTTGCCGACGCGCTTCTGATCCATAACGCGGACATCGGTCACGCCCTTGGAGATCAGGTACTGAGCGGTCTCGCAGCCGACGCCGCCGCCGCCGAGAATGAGGACTTCACCCTTGGCCTCAGCCTTGCCGGAGAGGATATCCTGAGCGGAATAAATATCAGCGCCGTCAATGCCGGGAAGCTCGGGAGCGACATAGCGCGCTCCGGTGGCGATGACAACATGGTCGGGCTTGACCTCGGCAATGAGCTCGGGAGTGACCTTAACGCCGGTCTTTATCTCGATGCCCTCACGCTTGCACTCTTCGACCTCCCACTTGATAGCCTCGGTGAACTCAGCCTTCTTGGGGGCCTTGCCGGCCAGAACGAACTGACCGCCGGCTTCCTGCTCGGCTTCGTAAACGGTGGGATTGTGCCCGCGCATCTTGAGGAACTCGGCAGTCAGCAGGCCGCCGATGCCACCGCCGATGACCATGACATTCTTCGCCTTCTCGGCGGGATTGATGCCCTTGTACTCCAGGCAGAGCATGGGGTTGCGGGTGCAGGTAATATGAGTGGCCTTGGGATCGACGACCTTGTCATAGCAGCCCTGGCAGCAGCCGATGCACTTGCGGATCTCGTTCTCGCGGCCTTCCATGGACTTCTTGACCCAGTTGGGATCGACCAGCTGAGCACGGCCGACAGCGACCATGTCAACAAAGCCTTCCTTAATAAGACGGTCGGCAAGATCAGGAGTGGTCACACGGCCAACGCCGATGACAGGGATCTTGATGCCGTCCTTGACAGCCTTGATATTGTCCATATTGAAGCCGGGCTCAAGGTTGTAGGGAGGAACTTCATAAACGGTAGCCAGAGAGCTGGCGTTGCCGCGGGACAGGTCAGCGGCATCAACACCGGCGTCGGCGCACCAGTTGATAAAGGTGATGGTCTCCTCAAGGGTGGTCACCTTGGGCAGCATCTCATCAATGGCGTCAAGACGCATGATGAGGGGCATATCCTCGGGCATGTTGGCGCGCATCTCACGGATGACTTCCAGAGAGAAGCGGGCGCGGTTCTCGAGGCTCTGATTGCCGTACTCGTCGGTGCGGTTGTTCAGATACGGGTTGAGGAACTCATGGGGCAGGTAAGTATGGGCAGCGTGGAACTCAAGAGCATCAAGGCCGGCCTCAACGCCGAGCTTTGCGCTGTAACCAAACTGCTTCACGATCTCATGGATACGCTCAACGGTGATGGTGTCGGGAGTCTCACGGACATTGGTCTCATCAAAAAAAGCCTCGGGAACGAAGCCGCCGTGCCAAATCTGAGCGCAAGCCTTTCCGCCGGCGTCATGGATAGCCTTGGTGACCTTCTTGAGCTCATCTCTGTGATGCTCGTTGTACAGGCCAAGGTAGATGGTGGCGTGGGGCTGATAAGAGGTGGACACGATCTCGATGATGTTCAGGCCGCAGCCGCCGGCAGCGCGGGCAGCATGGTAAGCGGGCAGATCCTCATGGATGTCGTGCTTGCCCTTTGCCATCTTGGTGGCCATACCGGGC
>DKYJ01000016.1 GCA_002493305.1 Clostridiales bacterium UBA7103
GACTTTTTTCAAAAGTCACCTCTCGCTCATTTTGTCGCGACTCCTCTCCAAACCGCAGCCGCTTCGCTGGGTTGCGGTTTGGTTTTATGGGTGGAAAATATCTATACTGTTTCGATATTACATGAAAAACCTCGTTCTTTGAACGGGGTTTTTCAATGATATCCGTTCCTGCGGAACGGGTGATTTATCTGTGATATGATATATTTGCTCCGCAAATGTGAAATATGCCTGCGGGCGTGAGTGGATTTATTTTATTTCACTTTCTGCAAAGCAGAAAAGTTCATGCTCCGTCAGGAGTATTTCATCGTGAGGCGGTGCGAACGATTTCATTTGCTGCACCCGCTGAGTTGGGCTGCCCGCACGCAGACAAAAAAATCGCCAAGCCCCTGATGGGGCTTGGCGATTTTCAAAAAGGAGTGAAGAGTGTATTTTATCGAAGGTGTTTTGTCTGCTTTTTCCCGGTTTCGGGAAGAAGAAACAGGACGACGAAAAACGCGATGATATTTACTGTGTTGATTATCAAAATGCTCCATCTCAGGCCAGTGAAATGCGCCTGAACCATATCCAAAGCACTCTGCGCTACGAAAAAGTCCGTAAGCTTGCCGCCCAAAAGCGGAGCGAGCGTTCCCCCAATGAGGCATCCGGCGGAGACGATCATTGAAAACGACGCGCCCACATGCTCGCTGCGCATATCCGATATGTCCATAGGAACCATGTAAAGCCCCGGCAGGTACATGCTGTTGCCGACGGTAAACAGCCCAACACCTACCAGACACAGCGGCAGCGAGAAATCGATGGTGAGCATGGCAAAAATGATGCCCACAAATTTGAACATCTGCCCCCACAGGACAACGGGCTTTCTGCGCCCGGTGCGCGAGGCGATGATCCCGCCCGCCACGGCAAAGATTATGCCCACCAGCGGGAAGGAGAGGGAGGCCAGAGTATTTGCCGCCTGCTCGGATAAGCCTGCACCCTCCGCCAAAAACAGCGGATAGACGGCGGAAAAATAGGCATAAAAGCTGAAATCGAACACATAGGTCAAAACGCAGGCAAGGATCTCCCTGCGTTTTATAAGGTGAATATAGACCCCAAAGCCAGAATCATCGGCGCTCACAGCCTCCGACTCATGCCGGACGGGGGATTTTTGCTCCTTGGGCAAAAAGATCCACAGCAGGAGCGCGGGCAGGGCAAATATGCTCCACACCGCGATGCTCCATTGCCAAGAGCCGCGAAACAGATCCATAAGCGGCGAGGAGAGCAAATAGCATAGGAGCGCGCCTATCCACGGGAAAAGCCCGTTCAAGGTGTCCATGACCTCCCGCTGCTTTGGCTCATACCAGTCCATGATAGCAGAGCCGATAAAGGGAATGCTCAGGCCATATGCCATGGCAAAGAGGACTCTGCAAGCCATCAGCCCCGCATAGCTGTTGCGGATAAGGAGAACCGCGCCGCTTAAAATCAGCAGCTCAAGCACCAGCCGATACATACGTCTAAGCCCGAGGCGCGGCAATATCGCGCCGCCGAGCATGGCCACCAGCGCGCTGACAGGATAGACCACGGAGACCGTGAGAACAAGAGCCGCGTTGTTGTCTAAAAGGCTGAACTCCTCCGCTATGTATGACAGCACCGGAGACGGGCCTATGATCAGTATATAGATCAGGATCAGCCCTGTTATGAGCAGCCCTGTTCTCAAGGCGGAAATTCGTTTGGAAATTTTATATTCTTTCATCTGCTGATCCTTCAAAAAATTCAAATTTGGGATGAAGAACATAAACCAGCTTGACAAAAAGACCTATATGTTTTTTGTCCGCTTCTCCCAGCGAGCGTTATGACAGTCTCAAGCTATTTTTGATAAGCGCAGGCAAAGGCCGCGTAGAGCGCAGAACCCGGAACTAAGGCCGATTCGTCAAAGTCAAAATGCGGGTTGTGCAGGCCGTAGCTCATACCCTCGTATCCACAGCCGACCCACGCGAACACGGCGGGCAGCTTCTCACAGTAAAAGCTGAAATCCTCACCGCCCAATGCAAGGGGGAATTTGGCCATTACCGCGTCCTCGCCGTACATCTCCGCCAGCGCCCTGCGCGCCACTGCCGCACACGCGGG
This sequence comes from Clostridiales bacterium UBA7103, assembly GCA_002493305.1. GTDB lineage: Bacteria > Bacillota > Clostridia > Oscillospirales > Oscillospiraceae > Limivicinus. The sequence continues at coordinate 2,104 of DKYJ01000016.1, forward strand.
GTCGTTGGCCGTGCAGGGGCACAACTCGGTAAATTCTATCTCTGTGTCGCAGCCGTACATGGCGCAGCTTCCCCCGGCGATCCTTCTGATGCGCTTGTGGGCAATCTGCTGGGCTTCGCGGTCAAACCAACGGATAGAGCCGGAAATCTCGCCGCTGTCGGGGATGATATTCATAGCCGTACCGCACTTGATATAGCCGACTGTCAGCACCAGGGGAGTGTCCCCCTGAAGGGAGAGTGATTTGATCTGATGAATGCCGTCAACAATAGAGGTGCAGGCAGGGATGGGGTCGTTGCAGCGCTCAGGCTGAGAGCCGTGGCCGCCCTTTCCCAAAACCTTGACAACATACTTGTCAGCGCCCGCCATCAAAGGCCCGTCCATCAGCCCGATCTTGCCCAGGGGAATATCTGGCCAGATGTGCGCGCCAAAGATGACATCCACATTTTCAAGGGCGTTGCCGCAGATCATGAGCTTTGCTCCGGTAGCGTACTCCTCGCCGGGCTGAAAGATAAACACCGCTGTGTTGGGGCGCTTTTCCATGGCCGAGAGGATCTTTGCCGCGCCCAGCAGCATGGCGGCATGGCTGTCATGTCCGCAGGCGTGCATCACGCCCTCATGCTTGGACGCAAAGGGCAGGCCGGTGTCCTCACACACGGGGAGCGCATCAATATCCGCGCGCAGTGCGACCGTGCAGCCGCCCGGCTCTGTGGCAGGCAGCATGCCAAGAGTGCCTGTCTCACCGACAGCCCGCCAGCTTATGCCCATTGCGTCAAGCTCGCGGCGGATCAGCGCGGCAGTCTCGTGCTCCTGCATACTCAGCTCGGGCTTTGCGTGTATAGTCCTGCGCATCTCAATGGTGTAATCCTTGTATTTTTCGGCAAGCGCTTTGATTTCGTTGTACATACTCGTCTTGTCACCTCGTTTTATGCGGGAAGATCATTTCTTAAAATGCTCGTCTATGAAGCTCTTGAGGATGGGGAACACGATTTCGGGGCAGTCGGCAAAGACCTCGTGGGACGCGCCGGGGATAATATGGAACTGCGCGCCGGGGATCGCCTCGGCAATCTCCCTGTTGGCGTCTACATCGCAGATGAAATCCTGCTCGCCCGCCATGACGAGGCAGGGCAGATCGACCTTTTTCAGATCGGGGATCAGGTCAAAGCTCGCCAGCTCCCCGTTGAATTGGTATCTGACAATATCGTCGTTGGTTATGGAGCGAAACTGCCCCTCGATGGCCTCCTGCCCCTTGAATTTGCCCTTGCCGTGATAGAGCGGCAGCATCTTTTCAAGGTACTCATGGAAGGTGATAGTGCCGTTTTGCAGAGCGCCGGTCGTCCAGATGTCGTACTGCTCCTGCGTGCCGTACTCAAGAATGTGCTTTGCGACGCGTTCGTTTGCAATTCCTGCCGCGTTTGCAGCTGTGCAGATGATCATTACGCCGTACAGATGCTCTGGAAAATGACTCGCGTAATACTGCGCCTTCATGCCGCCGTAGGACTGCCCCAGGACGAACACTTTCTCAAGACCGAGATACTCGCGCAGGGCTTCAATATCCTCAACATTCTGCTTGATGGTGTTGGTGGTGTAGTCGATGCGCTCACTGCGTCCGGTGTTCCGGTCATCGATATAGATGAGCTGGCAATACTCAGACAGCGGGGAGAGGTCGGGCATGAAGTGGGAATGGTCGCTGCCCGGACCGCCATGCAGGACAAGACATACGGGCTTTTCGCGCATTATCGGGCCATCAGGAACAAATTGCAGACCTTCTACATCGAAGAAGATCTTGTAGCCGTTAACTTTTGCAAACATAGCAATATCCTTTCTTTTATGATATAGGTCGGCGGGGCTTATTTATCATCGCCCTTGCCAAAGGTGCGGCGAACAAGGTGATAGCCAAGGAACAGTGCGCCGACTATGGAAATGCCGGAGAAGCTCAGCAGAGCAATATCCGAAACGGGGTTATCAAAGGTCGGGAACGCGCCCAGCTTGCCGGTAAGACCCAGCGCGCAGATAATAGCCGCGACCAGCACAAGGATGCCGCCAACAATAATGTCCTTCGCCCCGTCCATCTTGATAAACGGCTCCTTGCTGTCGAACAGCGCGCGAAATTCAGGGCCGTTGTCATCGGGATCGTAGGGCTTTGTAAGGCTGAGGCAGAGAAACACGACAAATACGACGATCCAGCCGAGGAAGAGCGTCGGGATGCCAAAGAAGCCGCCGCCCATGATAGCGGCATACGCGCCGCCCGCGTAGAACATGGAGGCAAGGCAGATAACTATGCCGAGAACAACGCCCCAGAATGCCGCCCTCTCGTTAAAACGCTTCCAGAAGCAGGTGCAGATAACGGTTGGGGTCAGGGTCGCGACAAGGATCATCTGGACGGCGACGGCGGTGATGGAGATGCCGCTGTATCCAAAGAGCTTTGCAAGCAGCAGCGAAAGAAGCGCGATTATTACCGTGGAAATGACCTCAATGACCTTGTAGTGCTTTTCGCTCCTGTTCTTGTTGACATCCTTGTAGATATTGATGCAGGTCATGCCGATGGCGTTGATGTAAGCGCCGACGGTGGAGAGGATCGCCGCTGCGGTCGCAAGGAGGAAGAGTACCGTGCCTGCGCCGCCCATGACCTTTTCGGCGACCAGCAGAACGATGCTGTCGGGTGCGTCAACGCTTGCTATCATGCCGCGTCCCCATACGCCGTAGCTTGCCATAAGCAGGACGGTGGGCGCAAAGATAATGATATAGGCACGCATGCCGCGCGTACCGTCGCCGCGGTTGCGCTGGGCAAGGAAGCGCCCGATAACGCCGAGGTCGCAGCAGGCCCACAGAGAGCAGGCAAGGATGTACGCCACAAGGCCCATAGCGCCCCAGCCCGGCATGTGGAATATGTCAAAGAAGCCCTCGGTTATGCCGACGGCTTCACCTGCGGCGGTCAGGTCATAGCCGGTAATGCCGAGAAGGGCGGTCGCGAACGCGGAGAAAGAGCCGAAGCGCCTAAACAGCAGAATGGTCAGCACGCCGACAAGCAGACCGATGAAAATGTACTGCACGGTGTCCACAATGGACATGGCCTCCATGCCGCCCAGAGCGTTATAGATAATCGCAACAACAATAACGATAACCGCACCGAGCCAGAAATTCACGCCCAGCAGAGTTTGAAGAACGATAGCGCCGCCGAAAACGCTCACGGCGTTTGCAAACAGACCCCAAAACAGACTCCATGTGGTCAAAACAACATTCATGCGCTTGCTCTTGGGAAAGCGCTTGACGGCAAGCTCGGCAAGGGTGTTGCACTGGACTGTGCGCATGCGGTTTGCCATCATGGGTACGGTTATCAGCATGAACAGTCCCGCAAAGATGTTCGCCCAGAACATCTGCGAATAGCCGACCTGATATGATGCGCCGGCATTGCCTAAAAGCTGTGCGGCATTGGTGATGGTCGCCATAGTACAGCCCGCAATAATGTACCACGGGAGGTTGTGACTTACCGTGCCTACGGAAGTCTTGCTGCGCTTGCTCAGCAGTCTCGCCGCAATCAGTATCAATGCAATATACACAATAACTGCCGCGACGGAAATGATCTGAATTCTACTCATGATTTTCTCCTCCCACATTCTGGAATTATTTATTTGTAATGCTCATTCGCATTTACAAATCGCTTTAGCTGCACGCTAAAAAGCACAAAGAGCTAAACCGAAAGCCGTCCGCGTCATTTTGCGGATCTCTCAGTTTAGCTCTGTTGCTAACCCATACCCCATTGTATGGCTTACTATATTAAATTACGGGAAAATTCAGGCAAGTGCCGTGAGCAAAGCCCGCGGTCACAATTTATTAATAAATTATTTATACCGTGTCGGGAGGGGTTTGTCAAGCTTTTTTAGCATTTTAAATAGAGAAAGTTTTTACCGCCATTCGATCAGGGCTTTCGTGCCGGCGGGACGCTCCGGCGTCCCGGCAGGACCGATGACGAGGCGGCCATTGAGCTTCTCCCTGACCACGCTCTCCGCCAGATGCAGCCCCAGACCGAGCTGGTTATCAGGATCAAAGCCCACGCCGTCGTCGATAACGCAAATGCGCTTATAGTTATCAGTGCAGCTTATCTTGACCGTGATCTTCCCGCTGCGGCGGTCGACGAAGGCGTATTTGAGCGCGTTGCTGACAAGCTCGTTTACCGCAAGGCTGATGGCGGTGATCTTCTCATATTCCAGCGCGCAGGCGTCGCCCTCCACCGTCGTCGAAAGGCGGAAGTCCGTTGTGGTATAGCTGCAAATGGAGTCCAGAAGCTTTTCAAGCACGCTGCGGACATTCAGCATGGAGTTCCCCTCTGACGCGGAGAGCATATCGTGAATATTCGCGACTATGTGGATGCGGGCGGCGCTCTCCCTCAGCTTGTCTATCAGCACCGGGTCAGCCGAGCGTCTTGCCTCCATGCGCATAATGCTCGCAATAGTCTGGAGGCTGTTCTTTATCCGGTGGTTTACCTCCTTGAGCCGAAGCTGAAGATAGCGCGCATCTTGAGACATCACCACTTCCTTACCGTTGTTGAGGTTCACCACCTCGCGCAAAAACGCGTTGGATCGGACAAGGGACTCGTACTTGCGGCTGCTCAGGACGCTTTTTGAGCAGTCCTCCTCTTTTATGAGCGCCCCGATAAAATGCTCACCGTTTATTATCGGCACGACATCCTGCTTTATCGGCGTGCCGTCGGGCGCTTTGCCAAGCTGGTTGTTGTAGCGCTTGCCGGTCTGAAGCACCATAAAAACACCCGGCTCATCCTCGGCGGACACACGATTCCCGATGCAGGTGACCCTGCCGTAATACTCGATCGTGCTTTCCGCCGGATGGACCTGCGCGGCGCACAGCACCGTGCCGTCCGTACAGGGCACATCGAGAAAAACATCGCTCGCGGTCAGCTCCGCAATAAGCGGGAGGCTTTTGACCGTGTCTGACAGCAGGGCGATCTCCTGCTCGGAAAAGGAGGTTCTTTCCCGTATAAGTTCAATACTTTTATTCATCTTATCTGTTATCCTGCATGTCCTGCAGCATCCGCCTCGCGGCTTCGGGGAGGGAAATGCCGCTGTTCCTGCTCATGGCCCTTATGCGGTTAAAGGCGGCGCTCTCGGATAGATGCGCCGTGTCCATCAAAAGCCGCTTTGCCCGCTGGACGACATTGCTTTCCGTGTCCGCCTCAAGAATGGTCGCGGCATAGGCGATAAGCCGGCAGCCCCTGCGCATACAGTCCTGCTGCATGCGCGAGAGCGCCTCTGCCTCGCTGCAGCCGAGCTTCTTTGCAAGAACGCTCTTCGCCCGGTCTATCGTCCGCCGCTCCTGCGACTGCTGCTGTGCCTGCTTTGCGGTGTCATTCGCATGGCGGAGGTGGCGGCTCTGCGCCAGCGCGATATGGATCGCCGGGATTATGGAATTTTCCCTGATCGGCTTTACGATATATCCCCCGACGCCGATGTTCCCGGCTTCCTGAATATATTTTTCATCGTTATACGCGGTTATCAGCACGACCGCCTGAACGAGCTTTTCGGAGAGTATCATTCGGGCGACGCTTATCCCGTCAATGACCGGCATGTTGATGTCTATCAGCGCCACATCGGGGTGATGCTCTCTGCAGCACTCAACGGCGTCAAAGCCGTCGATAGCTTCCGCAACGACGGCAAAGCCCGCCTCCTTCAATTCCTCGACTATGTCCATACGGATGATGGATTCGTCGTCAGCTACAATTACCGTGATTGCCAAAATGCCACCTCCGACTGTCCAAAAAAGATTGTAAGGTATATTATTACGACTTGCGGCGCAGTTTATCAACATAAAAGCAAAAGCACCATTTTTTCCCAAAAGCAAACGCATGGTTTGTCCTTATTTAGAATCGGGCGTTTTCATAGGAGATCTGTCTCACTTGGACTATTGATTTTTTCGTGCCGACAATGCTATAATATTCGGGAATTTTGCGCATTTTATACAAATATCAGCACCCATCTATTAAGGAGGGGGTTTCCATAAAGGCCAAGCCGAACAGACAAAAGAGAAGAGGGCTGTCCCTGCTGCTCGTGATAATCCTGTTTTTCTCTATATTCGGGGGAATAGTGTCTACTGTATCAAAGAAAATAAGCCGTGAGATGTCCGACTCTGCCATTCAAAACCTCAGCGAGAGTCTGGATCTTATCCAAAGCACCATTGAGGCCATCCTCCGCAGCCAGTCGGATTTCCAGAGTCTCATTGCGCAGGAGGTCGCCCGCGCGGACGACCCGGCGGCGTATATCCGCTCATACGAGAAGAACCAGACCATGGTAAAAATCTCTTTCATACCAGCCGGGGGAAATGAGGGAATTTCCAACACCGGCGAGCGCTTTAGCGAGGAGGAGCTGGATTTCTCCGCGGGCGGGACTATCTCCGGAATGCCGGTGTCCCAGTCCTATGTCAATCACATGGGCACTTGGGCGTACACGCTCAAATGCCCCGTCGAGCGGGAGGGGCAGACTATCGGCACACTCTATGCCGAGTATATCTATGACGCCATCGACCGCTCCCTGCCCGAAGGCTTTTACAACAAACAGGCCACGCTCTATATAATGGACTCGCAGAGCCAGCGCTTTGTCCTCAAGCCCAAGGGCATGGGGCAGCGCAGCGCGGGACACCTGAATCTGGACGATTTTTACCGGGCAAACGCCATTGATGACGCGGAGATACGGCAGGAGATAGCGGATTGCCTGAAAACCGGGCGCAACGCCCTTTTCTATCATGACATCCGCTCGGTCGCTGCGCTCAACTATATGTGGGCGGTCAATGACGGGACGGTATATCTCGTGGGCTATGTACCGCTGGAGGCTATACAGCAGGAGGGCAAGGCTGTCAATCAAAGTATTTGGACGGTGGTCATCTCTCTGCTGATAGCGTTTTTCCTGTGCATCGTCCTGTATGACCTCAACCGGCGGCAGCAGGAGAAGCTGCGCAGGGAGCAGGAGGAGGAGCGAAAGCTCCACAACAAGCAGCTTTCGGAGGCGCTTCTCGCCGCGCAGATCGCCAGCGAATCCAAGACGACCTTCCTTTCAAATATGTCCCATGATATACGTACCCCAATGAACGCGGTGCTGGGCTTTACGGCGCTGCTTGCAAAGGATGCGGAAAACCCTATCAAGGTGCGGGAGTATACCAGGAAGATCACCGCCTCCGGCCAGCATCTGCTGAGCCTGATAAATGACATTCTGGACATCTCCAAGATAGAGAGCGGCAAGGTCGTGCTGAATATTGACAAGTTCTCCCTGAGCGATGTCATCGCCTCGGCGGACGCTATCATCCAGCCAATGGCCAAGGCCAAAAACCAGAGCTTCCACACCGAGGTGACCGGGATACGCCACGAATATCTCATGGGCGATGAGACGCGCATCAACCAAATACTTATAAATCTGCTCTCAAACGCCGTGAAGTATACGCCGGAGGGCGGGCACATCTGGTTTCGCGTCATCGGCCTCAGGCAGCGCTCCGGCCAGTATGAGCATATCCGCTTCGAGGTGGAGGATGATGGCTACGGTATGACGCCGGAATACCTCAAGACCATCTTTGACGCCTTTACCCGCGCCGAGAACAGCACCACCAACAAGGTGCAGGGCACGGGGCTTGGCATGGCGATAACCAAGAGCATCGTTGAGCTTATGGGCGGCACTATCGATGTTACCAGCGAGGTCGACCGAGGGAGCTTGTTCCGTGTGGAGCTGGAGCTTCGCATACAGGAGGAGGCGGCCGACCGCTGCTTCTGGACGGAGCGCGGCATATCCCGCATCCTTTTGATCACCGCAGACGCGGGCGAGGCGGAAAACATCCCCGCGTTGATGCAGGATACCGGTGTGAAGCTAACTGCTGCCGGGCTTGACGCGGCGCTCTCGCTGCTGCGCGGCGGAGAGAGCTTTCAGCTTGTGCTGATTGACTGGGAGCATTGCGGCGCGCGCGGGGCAAAGGCCGTCAGGGAGGCGCTTGCCGGTGATGTGCCCTTGCTGCTGCTGTCTGAATTTGACGCGCAGGGTATGGAGGAGAGCCTGATGCTTCCCCTGACCGACGCGCTTATAAAGCCCTTCTTCGTCTCGGCTCTGCGCGCGAAGCTCAGCGAGCTGCTCAATGAATCCGCCGAGCCTGAGCAGGAGAACGCTGAGATCCTCAAGGGTATGCACTTTCTCGCCGCCGAGGATAATGACATCAACGCCGAGATACTCACGACCATGCTGGAGCTTGAGGGCGCTTCCTGCGTGATAGCAGCCAACGGCCTTCTGGCGCTTGAGCGCTTTAAAAGCTCAAAGCCCGGCGAATTTGACGCGATACTTATGGATGTGCAGATGCCGGAGATGAACGGCCACGACGCCACCAGAGCCATCCGCGCCCTCCCGCGAGAGGACGCTAAAAGCATTCCCATCATCGCGATGACCGCCAACGCTTTTGCCGAGGACGAAAAGGCGGCGCTCGACGCGGGCATGAATTTCCATGTGCCGAAGCCCATCAGCATGGAGCTTTTGAAAAAAGTCATAGCACAGATAAAAACGAGAGGATAGCTTATGAGAAAGATAAAAAAATTGCTCGCCGCCTGCCTCGCGGCGCTAGCCGTGATGCAGCTTGCCGCCTGTGCAGATCAGGAGCAGCCGAAAAATCTTGTCTCCGCTGAGGAGGAGACCAAGCGCGTCGTCAATCTTTTCAGCCCCATGGAAAAGACCAGCCCGGACGCGGAAAATGTCGCCCGGACAGCGGCAGACCTGACGGTGTCCATGGCGGAGGAGCGGCTTGGGGTCACCGTGGATTACTGGACCTACACCGCAGAGAACTATCAGGACAAGACCTATGACGATGTGGCGCTGGAAAGGGCGCGCAGCAACATGGACGATCTGTATCTTCTAAACCCCGATGTTATTCAAACTCTCGGTTCGGAGGGGCGGCTGATGGATCTGTCCGGGCTTGAAAGCGCAAAGAACCTGCGGGAGATCATCCGAGTTGCCAACACCGTGGACGGGAAGCTGGTCGCGATCCCTCAGGAGGTCGTGGCCTACGGGCTGTTTGTAAACATGGAGCTTTTCAGGCAGTATGAGCTTGAGCTTCCTGAGACTCCGGAGGAGTTTTTGGAGTGCTGCCGTGTGTTCAAGGAAAACGGGATAGAGACGCCCATCGGCGCGAACCGCTGGTGGCTTGAGACCTTTGTTCTCGCCATAGCCTACGCCGACCTCTATAACGGCGGGAACACTCAGGCGGAGATAGACGCTCTCAACAGCGGCGAGGCGCGATACAGCGACTATATGCGCCCCGGCTTTGAGTTTCTTAAGAAGCTTATGGATGAGGGCTATATTGACGCACAGAAGGCGCTCGTCAGCGAGGCTATCGAGGGCGAGGGCGCGGATTTTCTGGCGGGGAACACCCCCATTGTCATGGCCTATTGGGGCGCTGCCAACACCGAGACCGCCTACGGCAAGACCGATTTTGAGATGCGGGTCATCGGCTTTCCCAGCAGCCGGGGGCAGATGCCCGTTATGCCCATGACCGGCTGGGCGGTGGGCGCTGAGGCGGAGCATGCCGAGGACGCCATGCGCGTGATGGAGGTCATCACTTCGGATGAGGCTTTGCAGCTCTTTTCGCAGACCAACCGGGTCATATCCCCCTCCGAGAATGTGAAGGTGGACTGCGTTGATGCGCTCGTCCCCCTCAATGACCGGATCGAGGAAGGCATATATGTCCTCGGCGCTAACGCGGGCATGAACGTGGAGCAGTGGGGCAACACCTGCCTCATCGTGCGCAAGCTCCTTTCCGGGGCGAGCGTGGATGAGTGCATGGCAGAGTTCGACGCGCTTCAGGACGCGGCGATAGGATAACAAAAAATCCCCGCAGGGTTCGCCGTCAATCTCATCTGACGAGCGGGAAGCAAACTCCGCGGGGCTGTTTGACAGGCAAAGAAGGATCCCTGATTTATCAGGGATCCTTCTTTGCTATACGACGATTTTATGCCCGAGCCTTACTGACGGCTCATTTTTCCTGATGCGCTTTTACACAGGCTGTCCGCCAATATACACCTGCCGCAGGCTCAGATCCTCCCCGCAGACAACGAAATCGGCAAGCTTGCCCTCCTCGATTGAGCCGAGGAGCTCGTCACAGCCCAGCTCCTTCGCGGGGGTAAGGGTGGCGGCGATGATGGCTGTCTCCTCAGGGATACCGAAGGCGATGGCGTTTAACATACAGGTATAGAGATTGGACGCGGAGCCGGCTATCGTCCCGTCGGCGAGGCGGGCAATATTGTCCTTGAGGAACACCGGCTGGCCGCCCAGCTCGTACTCCCCGTCGGGCATACCGGCGCAGCGCAGCGCGTCGGATATCAGGCAGACGCGCCCGGGGAACAGGCGGAAAGCCATACGCACGGCGCTGGGGTGGACATGGAGCCCGTCGCAGATAAGCTCCGCCACCACATCGCCCCGCTCGGCGGCGGCGCCGATAACGCCGGGATCGCGATGGTGTATTGCGGGCATGGCGTTGAACAGATGCGTAAGGTGCCTTGCTCCGGTGGAAAAGGCCATCTTTGCCGCGTCATAATCCGCGTCCGTGTGGGCGACGGACACGCGGCAGATTTTGCTTACCTCCCGGATAAACTCCTCCGCACCCTCAAGCTCCGGCGCAACGTCCGCGATTTTCACAAGGCCGCCGCAGCCGTCGTTGAGGGCCTTGAAGGCCCCGGCGTCAGGCAGGCGGAGATAGTCGGCGTTCTGGGCGCCTTTTTTCTTCTCGGAGAAGAAGGGCCCCTCCATCTGTATGCCGACGAGCCGCGAAAGACCCTGCGGCTGCTCGTCACTGAGCTGTTTTGCAGTCGAAAAAGCTTTGGCAAGGACATCATAGGGCAGGGTCATGGAGGCGGGGGCAAAGGCCGTCACGCCGGATTTTGCAAGATACGCCGCCATGCGTTTTAAGCCCTCATAGTCCCCATCGGAAAAATCCGCGCCCATAGCGCCGTGACTGTGCAGGTCGATAAGGCCGGGAATGACCCGCTGACCCCGAAGGTCAAGACCCTCCCCGGCGGGGCTGATGTCCGTTACCTTTACAAAGCTCCCGTTCTCAACGCAGAAGCTGCCCGGGACAAATCCGCGCCCTGCGCGGAATATCAAAGCGTTTTTATAAAGCATAATAACACCACTTATCGTTTATTATAGTTTGTCAATAGTATATCCGCAAAGCCCTCCAAAAGCAAGAGCCGCTTTCCTCTTTTCCGCTCTTGCGAAAGCTCTCAATAAAGGGTATAATGACCAAAAAAGACAAAAACCGAATAACAGAGGTTTTGACGATGCTTTCTATTATTGTTCCTGCATATAATGAAGAAAAAATGGCCCCCGCTGCGGCGGAGGTGATATCCCGGATCATGGACGAGGCCGGAATAGACTTTGAACTGCTGCTGGTGGACGACGGCTCCAAGGACGGAACATGGCGTGAGATACAGAACGCCAGCGAGAAAGACCCACGGATAGTCGGTCTGCATTTCAGCCGCAACTTCGGCAAGGAGGCGGCGATGTTCGCCGGGCTTGAGCGGGCCGAGGGCGATTGCTGCGCGGTGATAGACTGCGACCTGCAGCACCCGCCGGAGAAGCTGGTGGAGATGTACAGGCTCTGGGAGCAGGGGTACGAGGTCGTTGAGGGCGTGAAGGAGGACAGGGGGCAGGAGAGCGCCATGCACCGCTTCGCCGCCAAGAGCTTCTACGGGCTTATAAGCCGCGCGACCGGCATGGATATGGCCTCCTCCTCGGACTTCAAGCTTCTTGACCGCAAGGTGGTGGACGCGCTCAACCAGATGCCGGAGCGGAATGTTTTCTTCCGGGCGCTGTCGTTCTGGGTGGGCTTTAAGCGCACGGAGGTGAGCTACTGCGTGCGGGAGCGGGCCGAGGGCGAGAGCAAGTGGTCTACCTGGTCATTGATAAAATACGCGGTGAACAATATCGGTTCCTTTTCCTCCGCGCCGATGCACATTGTGACGGTGTTGGGCTTTATAATGTTCGCGGTATCCGTTGTGCTGGGTCTTATCGCCATGGTACAGAAAATCACAGGGGCGGCTCTCGGGGGCTTTACCACGGTAATACTACTGCTGCTGTTTTCGAGCAGCATAATTATGATAAGCCTGGGCATAATCGGCTTTTACATCGGGCGCATTTATGACGAGCTAAAGGGACGGCCACGGTACATTATTTCCCGGAGCTGCGGAGGTAAAAAATGAACGAGGGACAGTCTTTCGGCGCAAGGCTCAAGGGCTTTATAGCCAAATTTTTCGATATAACCTTCTGGAAGTTCATTTTAGTGGGCGTGGTGAACACCATTGTGGGTACTGGGATAATGTTCCTGTTTTACAATGTGTTCCACTTCAGCTATTGGGTGTCTTCTGCGTCCAATTATATCTTTGGCAGCATACTCAGCTATTTTCTTAATAAGGCATTCACCTTCAGGAGCAAGGTTCCCGCGGGGAAGACCCTGTGGCGCTTTGTCATCAACATCTCTCTGTGTTATCTTGTGGCCTACGGCGGCGCAAAGCCGCTGGCAAGGCTCATATTCTCCGGCGCGTCCCAGACGGTGCAGGAAAACCTCGCGATGGTAGCGGGTATGTGCTTCTTCGTGGCGCTCAACTATGTTGGACAGAGATTTTTTGTTTTCAAAAACAAAGAGGATAAGGAGAATGAAAATGAGCATTAAAAACGAGCCAAAGGTGAAAAATCCACTTATCAGATCAATTCGTGAGCTGCTGGAGCACAGGGCGCTGTGGATGTACCTGCTGTGCGACGAGGCGGAGAAGAAGGGTCTCAAGGCGGAGGAATATGCGCCTCAGGCCATCAGACGCTGCGGCCTGTATCAGGGGGCGGAACTGTGCCGCAAGGCGGGAACCAATTCCCTCAAGGGCCTGAAAAAGACCCTCTTTACCCTGCCCGCGCAGAAGGTTTTTGAGATGGACATCAAGCGCTGCACCGATGACAATCTCGACATTGATTTTCATTACTGCCCGCTTGTAAAGGCCTGGCAGAAGCAGGGCTGCACCGACGAGCAGATCCGGGAGCTGTGTGACCATGCCATGTGCGGAGACGGAGGCATTGCCGAGAGCTTCGGCTGCCATCTGGAGCTGCCCGCCACCATTGCCCGCGGTGATGATGTGTGCAAAATTCGCTTTGTCAGAGATAAATAAGCAAACGAACTCCCCGGTC
>DKYJ01000058.1 GCA_002493305.1 Clostridiales bacterium UBA7103
AAGTTCTGTTTCGCTGCTTCCAACTTCCGGCCGGAGCCGGGAGGCCTGCAATCCGCAGATTCAAATCGGCATCCCTTATAAGAGATGTGGGTTTAATGAGCCACAAAGGTCAAAGACGACACGCACACAGCAGGAATCCGCCCGACGGCTGTCCGCCGGGTATCTGACAGATTTATATGCCCGCAGGCGGCAGGATATTACTCTCCGTCATCCTCATCGTCAAACAGCAGCACCATAAAATGCTCATACACATCCTGAAGCTGCTCTTCATCATCAATGGACTCAAACAGCTCATCGCCATTTTCGTCCAGCACGGAGCGGAGAATTATCATACCGTAATCCGGGTCATTCTCGTCCATATCCGCCGGCAGGAAGGCCACATAGCTCTCGCCGTTATAATCCATGGAGTCCAGCACTTCAAGCTCAAACTCCTGGCCGTCATCGTCTATAATGGTGATAAAATCATTGCCATATTCTTCGCTCATAGAGTAAAACCTCCAATGTCCTTGTCTGGTTGTATTTTACCCTATCCCATGCAAGAAATCAACAGTTTTTATGAGCCAAGATCCTCCAAAAGCATCAGCAGCTCCCGCCTGTCTTTGGCGGGCAGCCCGGCCTCTACCATGGCTTTATCCGCATCCCGCAGGCAGCTGAGCTCTATGCCGGTGACCATAAGGGGATTTTTGCTCTTCTTGTCCTGATACACCGCCACATACTCCCCGTCGGAGCGCAGAAAGAACTTGGCCGCGTCCTCTCCGGCTTTGTAGCGGGCGTATATTTCGGTTGGCAGGTCTGCCTTCGCGGCAGGCCTGAGCGTTTTGAGCGCGGCGCTGCCAGTGGCTATGGCCGCCCCCGCCAGCAGGCACAGTACAATGACCTTGAGCTTTATATTCATCGCTTTCTCTCCAGTGTGATTTTTGCATTATTATCCCACATTCAGGCAAAAATATACTTACCGAAGCCGCCCTTAATTATTATTAAGGAGAAAATTTACATTTTTTACACCCCGGATTGACAAGCTGTGTTATAATATCGAATCAGTATTGGTAGAATGTGTTATTATGCTAATATGCCACTATGTGGCTTTATTATGTATTAAGGAGGTGCTTGCATCAAGATGAAAAAAGATCCCGAGCTGAAGTCGGAAGCTGAATCCCCGGAAACTGAAAGCAGCAGCGGCAGCGAAACCGCGAAAAAGGCCGGGCGCTTTGCCCTGAAGTTTGCCGGGGGCACGGTAGACGCCGCTTCATCTGTCGTAGGCTCCGTTTTTAAGGCCGTTTGCACCATATTGTTGATACTTTTGCTCACAGGGCTTATGTTTGCATGCGTTTTCGCCTATTATGTAAAGACCTGTCTTGTGCCGGAGCTGGATATCTCGCTGGAGGACTTTCAGCTTGGCCAGTCCAGCACGATACTGTATCAGGACTCCTCCGGCCAGTGGCAGGAGCTGACCCCTCTTGCCGGTAAGTACAAGCGCGTGTGGGTGGACTATGAGGATATCCCCAAGTACATGGAGCAGGCCCTTGTTGCAATTGAGGATAAGCGCTTTTATGACCACAAGGGCGTTGACTGGTACCGCACGGCGGGCGCGTTTATCGAAATGTTCGCCCGTATGGAGACCAGCTACGGCGGTTCTACCGTCACCCAACAGCTCATCAAGAACCTGACAGGCAACGATCAGGTCACCATTCAGCGAAAGCTGACGGAGATTTTCGGCGCGCTGGAGCTTGAAAAGAAGTACGACAAGCAGGAGATCATGGAATGGTATCTCAACGCGGTGTACTTCGGCGAGAGCTGCTACGGTGTTCAGGCCGCGGCGGAGACTTATTTTGGCAAAAACGTGTCCGAGCTGAGTCTGGCCGAGTGCGCCGCCATCGTGGGCATCACCAACAAGCCCACCTATTATGATCCGTTTTACAGCGAGCAGAACAACAAAGAGCGCCAGGAGACGATCCTGCGCGAGATGTACGAGCAGGGCTACATCGACCATGAGACCTATCTCAACGCGGTGAATGAGCAGCTTGTTTTTACCCGCAGCCCCGGCGAATCATATGTGCAGGATATCTACACATATTATGAGGAAGTCGTCATAGATGATGTCATCAAGGACTTCATGGCGCAGAAGAATATAAGCCGTGACGCGGCTGCGACTCTGCTGTATAACGGCGGCTACCTTATATATTCCTGCATGGATATGAATATCCAGAACATTGTGGACTCCGTGTACACTGACCTTACCGCCATTCCCAGAGCAAGCGGCGGCAACGGCCAGCAGTTCCAGAGCGCCATAGTCATCATGAACCCCTATGACGGGCGCATCGTCGCCCTCAGCGGCGGCGTGGGCGAGAAGAACATCAACTTTGGCCTTAACCGTGCCACGGGCACCTACCGCTCCCCCGGCTCCTCCTTCAAGCCGTTGGCCTCCTACGGCCCGGCGATCAATGAGGGGCTGATAACTCCGGAGACGCTGGTCAACGACTCCCCCTATATCCAGCTGAGCGGCACAAGCTGGTACCCCCACAACGATGGCGGCGGAAATATGGGAGTTCTCACCATTTTCCAAGCCCTGCAATACTCCCTCAACACAGTTGCGGCGCAGATCATTGATAAGCTCACCCCGGAAAAGTCGTTTGAGTATCTGACGCAGCGTCTCGGCTTCACAAGCCTTGTGCCCGATGACTGCGCCTATGCCCCCATGGCTCTGGGTCAGCTCACAAACGGCGCTACCGTGCGGGAAATGGCTCAGGCTTACTGCGCTTTTGTAAATGACGGCACCTTCACCTATTCGAGAACTTATACCATGGTCACGGATAACAAGGGCAATGTGGTGCTGGATAATACCCCCCAGACCATCGCAGCCTTTGACCCCAACACCGCCTACACCATGACCTATATGATGAAAAACGCCACCGAAGCGGGCACCGGCACCGAGGCTCGGCTTTGGAATATGCCCACCGCC
Source organism: Clostridiales bacterium UBA7103 (assembly GCA_002493305.1). Lineage (GTDB taxonomy): Bacteria > Bacillota > Clostridia > Oscillospirales > Oscillospiraceae > Limivicinus. Next base: position 2,960 of record DKYJ01000058.1, read on the forward strand.
GGCAAGACCGGTACCTCCGGCGAATACAAGGATCGCTGGTACTGCGGCTGCACCCCCTATTACGTGGCGGCCATCTGGACGGGCTTTGATACCCCCGCAAGGATAGGCGTCAGCGGCAACCCCGCCGCCCAGCTCTTCCGCAAGATCATGACCCCCATACACGAGGGTCTGGACTGGAAGGAGTTCCCCATGCCTTATATCGGCGGCAACACCGGTATCTTCGGTCTGGACGACGGTGCGGGAGATGAGGATTACGCCGGCGAGGGCATCATCATCGACGATGACGGCAACATCATCAGCGGCGGCAGTGGTGATAACAGCGGCGGCGGTTCAGGCAATTCCGGCGGCATCATTGGCGGCGATGACCCCGGTATTGATGATTCCAACCCTGATGATTACCTTGGCGATGCGGACATTATCTTCGGCTGACAGCTGTTGATCATATAGCGGAAGGCGGGGCTTTCCCCCACATGGGTTTGAAAATCAACCCGTTTTCCGCCATGCGTCCCCCTTTTTTAAGCGAAAATCAGCGTTTACACTTATTTACTGTTGACATTTTTGAACCATTGTGTTACATTTTGGTTACGATTACTGGAGGTGCTTTTGATTGGCAAAAACTTTGGAGTATAAGGGACACCCGCTCCAGCGGAAGGATAACATTATCTATTACGGCAGCTTTGCTGATAAATACATCATCATGCTGCAGATAATGGACACAAAAAAGGTGGGCGATATGGACGTCGCCAGCCGTGTGTCCGTCCAGCTTCAGCTCACTGACGATTCCATTAAATCCAGGGATCGTGTGGTTAAAAAGGCTGAAAAGGACGGCCTGTATTCCGCTATGGATGTCGCCTCCGTCTGGCTTGAGCGCGCGCTTTCCTCCAGATGATTTTTTGTATGTAAGCATCGAACAAATTGCCTTGCAAATTTATTCTCCGCTTACATTGGTAATCGCCTTTTCCCCTATTCGCTCAGCCTCAGAAATATAGAAAGAGGATCTGTTTCAATGCGCAAGAATACTTTTAGGACGGTCGTTGCCGCGGTGCTTATCTGCGCCATGCTCGTGATCCCCGCTTTCGCGGAGAGCGCGGTAGTAACCGGCAGCGGAGTAAACGTGCGTTCCGGCCCAGGGACAAATTACAGACAGATAGACTGCCTGGATAAAGGCACTGTCGTCACCGTTACCGATCGCTCAAACGCCGATTGGTATGCCATCTCCTATAACGGGACTACCGGCTTTATGTCCTCCCGTTACCTGAGTGTTACTGAGGATACCTCCTCCGGCTCCGTGGTGGGCGGGAAGCCCGGGTACATAAACGCGATGTATGTGTGCTTCCGCAGCGGCCCGGGTACAGGCTATTCAAAGCTTGGCATGTATAATTCCGGCAAGGAAGTCACTGTCACCGGTACCTCCGGGGATTGGACAGCCTGCGTTATCAATGGCCAGTCCGGCTATGTTTTCAGCCAGTACATTTCCTATTCCGATTCAAACTCCGGCGGCAGCTATGAGGGTGACGGCCCTGTTTTCTCCGCCGTTATCGAGGTTCCCTCTGAGTCGCCCAGCGTTCCGCCCAGTGCCCAGCCCAGTGACGTTCCCTCCGGCGGCAATATTATAATCGGCGGCAACGACAACCAGAGCCCTGAGCCTACCGTCACGCCCGCTCCGTCAGATACGCCTACACCTACCCCTACACCTACCCCCACACCTACTGTCGTCCCAAGCCCTTCGGCTGATCCCGGCAGCAGCGGCGGCAGCGTAATAATCGGCGGCGGCTCATCAACGCCCGCCCCGACGCCCACGCCTACTCCTACTCCGACCCCGACGCCTACTCCCAGCACTCCTGCGGGGAGCAATAGCGGCTACATAAACGGAGATGACGTCAACTTCCGCACCGGCCCGGGTACGAATTACCGTATCATCGGCTGCTATGACCGGGGCAAGGCGCTCACCATCACCGGTACCTCCGGCGACTGGACAGCCTGCACCATTGACGGTCAGGCAGGCTATGTGTTCACAAAATATGTCGCCACAAACAGCGGCAGCACTACGCCTACTACACCGACCACACCCACGACCCCCACCACCTCCGAAGCGGGTTATATCACCGGCAACAATGTGCGCTTCCGCAGCGCCCCATCCACCGGCGCCGGTATTCTGGGTGAGCTGTTTTACGGCAATGTCGTCACCATCACGGGCACTTCCGGGGATTGGACGCAGGTGACCTATAACGGTAAGTCCGGATATGTATTCAGCCAGTATGTCGCCAAGGGCACCTACACCCCGCCCACAAGCTCCGGCGGCTCCGCCACCGGCCGCGAGATCGCGGATTACGCGCTCCAGTTTGTCGGTTATAACTACACCTGGGGTGGCACCTCTCCCAGCACCGGCTTTGACTGCTCCGGTCTTATGTACTATGTGTACAAGCAGTTTGGCTACACGCTCAACCGCGTGGCGGCTGATCAGGCGCGCAACGGTGTGCATGTGGAGCCCTCGGATCTCCAGCCCGGCGACCTGCTCTGCTTCTACTCCGGCGGCGATTATATCGGCCATGTTGGTATGTACATCGGCAACAATATGTTTGTCCACGCGGCAAACTCCACCGCCGGCGTCATCACTTCCCAGCTGTCCGGTTATTACGCCACCCGCGGCTACGAGGCGCGCCGTATCGTATGACCTGACGGTACTGGCAGAATGTCACAAATTTAACCTTCTCCCACGGCTTTTGCCGTGGGAGTTTTTTCACTTTTTACAAACTTCATCCAAAAACATTTTCACCCCCTTTTCTTTGACAGGCAAAAGGTGTTATAATAGACTAAAGAAATTTCGATATTTCTGGCCGGTGCCCAAAACTGCGGCCAAATATATGGCTTTAGCGTTTTTCTGCCCGGCAAAACCGTGTATCACCTTGTCAAACGATGCTATATTCAGCGCTTACAAATAAAGGAGGAACAATGAAAATTCGCTTTACTGAGACTGTCCTGAGAGACGCCAATCAGTCCCTTATCGCAACTCGCCTGCCCTATGACAAGTTTGAGCCGATTTTGGAGACTATGGACAAGGCGGGGTTTTACTCCGTGGAGTGCTGGGGCGGCGCGACCTTTGATGTCTGCCTGCGCTACTTGAAGGAGGACCCTTGGGAGCGCCTGCGCAAGATTCGCGCCAAGATGCCCAACACCAAGCTTCAGATGCTCCTGCGAGGGCAGAACATTCTGGGCTACAAGCATTACAGCGATGATATTGTCCGCCGTTTCGTCCGCGCGAGCGTTGAAAACGGCATCGATATAATCCGCATTTTTGACGCGCTCAACGATGTGAACAACCTCAAAACCGCCGTGGAGGAGACGGTGAAATGCGGGGCTGAAGCCTCCGGCGCTATCTCCTACACCACAAGCCCTGTTCATACGCTGAGTAAATATGTCGAGACGGTCAAAGAGCTTGCCGCCATGGGTGTCAGCTCCATCTGCATAAAGGACATGGCCGGCATACTCAGCCCCAAAGCCGCCTATGACCTTGTCTCCGCCATTAAGGACGCTGTCGACCTGCCCCTCGTGCTGCACACTCACTGCACCACCGGTCTTGCCTTCATGACCTATCTCAAGGCTGTCGAGGCCGGGGCTGATGTGATCGACACCGCTATCTCCCCCTTCTCCGGCGGCACCTCCCAGCCCGCCACGGAGACGCTGGAATATACCCTGCGCGAGATGGGCTATGACACGGGGCTGAACACCGACGCGCTCATTGAAATGGCCGATTATTTCAAGCCCATAAGAGCCGAGTATATCGCCGACGGCACGCTCAACCCCATCTCACTGACCACCGATACTCAGTGTCTCAACTATCAAATACCCGGCGGTATGCTCTCGAACCTTTTGAGCCAGCTCAAGATGCTGGGCGCGCTCGATAAGTTTGACGCCGCCCTTGCCGAAACTCCGCGGGTGCGCAAAGACATGGGCTATCCACCGCTGGTCACGCCGACAAGCCAGCTCATCGGCACACAGGCAGTGCAGAATGTGCTCTCGGACGAGCGCTATAAAAACGTGGGCGCTGAGCTCCGCGCATACTGCCGTGGCGAGTATGGCCGCACTCCCGCCCCCATCGACCCGGAGATACGCGCGAAGATCCTCGGCGGCGAAAAGCCCATCGAGGGCCGCTATGCCGACACTTTGCCGGAGGATATCTTCCAGAAGGCGAAGGAGACCCTCGGCAGCACCGCGCGCAGTGATGAGGATGTGCTCAGCTACATTGCCTTCCCTCAGGTGGCGGAGAGCTTCTTTGAGCAGCGCCGCGCCGCAGAGGAAAACGTGTGCAAATACAGCATTGAGAGGTTATAAGCCATGACGATGACATTTGGCGACGCCCTTATCTATTCGCTGCTGGGCCTTGGAGTGGTCTTTTTTGCTCTGGCACTGCTGATGGTAATAGTAAAGCTCATTACCTCTTTCGGCAAAGAAAAGCCGGCGGAGACTGTTCCCCAGCCCCAGAGCGCGGCGGAGCTCAAGCCTGCTCCCGGCGCTGCCGGTGAACTGAAGCTCTATGACACCGACCCACGCACGGCTGCAATGCTCATGGCCATAGTCGCTGATGAGCTTCAGCTGCCCATAAACGAGCTTCGCTTCATCTCCATTCGGGAAATTAAGGAGGATAACGGGAAATGAAATACAAGATAACTCTCAAAGGCAGAACCTATGAGGTCGAGGTAGAGCATGGCGAGGCTATGCTCGTAGATGAATACGACGCGATAGCCCCTGCACCGGCTGCCGCGCCGGCGGCTGCTCCTGTGGCTGCCGCCTCCGCTCCCGCCGCCGCCCCTGCCGCCGTTGCAGGTACGCCCGTCACCGCCCCGCTGCCGGGGAACGTGCTTGAAGTCAAGGTCAAGCCCGGCGAGAACGTGAAATCCGGACAGCTGCTGGTGCTTATCGAGGCCATGAAAATGGAGAATGAGGTCTTTGCCCCGGCGGACGGCGTGGTAAAGCAGATACTTGCCCAGAAAGGCGCGATGGTCGCCACCGGGGATACCCTGCTTGTTATCTGAGGTGTCGGGATGGAGAATATTTTAAACACCCTGTCCCAGCTCTGGGAAGGCTCAGGCTTCTGCCTGCTGCTCAACGACTGGCGGCAGCTGGCAATGATAGTCATCGCCTGCGTGCTGCTGTATCTGGGTCTTGTGAAGAAGTTCGAGCCGTTGCTGCTGGTGGGCATAGCCTTTGGCATGCTGCTGGCTAATCTCCCCGGTTCCAACATGTACCATCCGGAGCTGTGGGACGCATATATTGCCGGGGAGATCACCCTCACCGGCATCATCCACGACGGCGGCCTGCTGGATATCCTCTATATCGGCGTAAAATCCGGGCTTTACCCCTCGCTCATTTTCATGGGCGTGGGCGCAATGACGGATTTCGGCCCGCTGCTTGCTAACCCCAAGTCCCTTCTGCTGGGCGCTGCCGCGCAGTTTGGCATCTTCGCGGCGTTCATTCTGGCTATGTGCGTGTTCGGCTTTGCGCCTAATGTGGCGGCGGCCATCGCCATCATCGGCGGCGCAGACGGCCCCACGGCCATATGGCTCACCTCCAAGCTTGCGCCGGACTATCTGGCCCCTATCGCTATCGCCGCGTATTCGTATATGGCGCTGATACCCATGATCCAGCCGCCGTTTATGCGTCTGCTCACCACTAAGGAGGAGCGCGAGTGCAAAATGGAGCAGCTTAAGCCCGTCAGCAAGACGCAGAAGGTGCTTTTCCCCATTATTGTGACGGTTTTTGTCTGCCTGCTGCTGCCTTCTGTGGCTCCGCTGCTGGGCTGTTTGATGCTGGGCAATCTCTTCAAGGAGTGCGGCCTGACCGATAGGCTTTCCGACACCGCGCAGAACGCCATGATGAACATTGTGACTATCTTCCTGTCCACATCTGTGGGCGCTACGGCGCTTTATAACCGTTTTCTCACATGGCAGACCTTCTTTATAATCCTGCTGGGTCTGGGCGCTTTCGTTTTGGCAACCATCGGCGGCCTGCTGCTCGGTAAGCTCATGTATAAGCTCTCCGGCGGCAAGATAAATCCCCTTATCGGCTCCGCGGGCGTTTCCGCCGTGCCCATGGCCGCCCGTGTCTCCCAGAAGGAGGGTCAGCGCGCCAATCCCTCCAACTTCCTGCTGATGCATGCCATGGGCCCCAATGTGGCGGGCGTGATAGGCTCCGCCGTCGCTGCGGGCTTCCTGCTGGCCGTGTTCGGCGGATAGATCCAATGATGTACAAAAACCTGCTGAGTTTTTTCAGCAGGTTTTTGCTTGTAGATAAAGATAGCTTTTGCAGGTTGTCAAATAATCGGAACGTCTTTTAGAGCCTTGATGTGCCGGCCTCCACTTTTCTTTTGATTCGACAGAAGAAAAGTGGAGAGAAAAGAAAACGCGACTCAGGGGAGATGTTTCTCCCCTGAGAACCTCTCTCGGAAGCAGTATACAACATAGCGTTTCTTAGCTCGCCCTTTAGGTTTACCTCGAACACCCACTCGTACAAGTCGTCACTGCACGACGCGAATCATCTTTACAAGGCTCGACTCAGATAACTTACAAAAGACGCAAAGTTTAATTCTCGTTTCTAAACTAACGCATGCCGAGCCCTGTAAAGATGTGCGTGGTAAGCAGCAGCGACTTTCGCCTAATGGCGCATCGGGGGTAGGATACACTTGTAACGACTTACGGCGACCTGAGAATGACCGTGTGCTGAACCTTGCACCGAGGGGTCATGGGGATACCTCCCCATGCGCCGTTTCTTTAGTTACCTTTCTTTGGAGCGAACAAAGAAAGGTAAAACAGCCTCTCTGTCACTGGGCTGTGCAGACAGATTTCCTCAAGCTATATCATCTAAAATTTAAGAGCTTCTGAGAACATCTCAGAAGCTCTTCGCTTTTTCGATAAGTTTTTTGTATATCCGCTCTACGAACCACGGCTCGGTGGAGGCCTTGAGCGCAGCATCGGGCGTGAACCAGCGCACACCGCTGTTTTCGTCGGGGCGGATCTTCAAAGCCTGGGTATCGTCCGCCTCGATAAGATATGTGACATTCATGTGCAGGTGGCTGGGGACATACTGCCCGCGCTTTTCGTGCCCGTCGACAGTGAGTATCTCAAGGGAGAAAATATCCTCCGTCACGGGTCTGAGATGGTCTACTCCTGTCTCCTCCGCTACTTCCCGCAGGGCAACGGCAAGCAGATCCCGCTCGCCGTCAGCGTGCCCGCCTGTCCACGACCATGAGTCGAATATCCGGTGGTACACCATCAGCACCTTATCCCGCGCTGGGTTTATCACCCATGCGGAGGCAGTCATATGCGCAGTCTGGTTTTCCCGGCAAAACGCGTCCTCATTGTCGGCGATGAAGCGAAGCATCAGTTCCTTATCCTGCCGCTCCTGCTCGTTTACCGGCTTATAGACGGCAATATCGCGAACAATATCCGCTCTCATTCCGCCACCGGGTAAACGTCGTTTCTCAGGCTCTTCAGCAGGGGCAGCTCCTCCCGCGCCTGAGCGATCCTGTCCAAATCGAGCTCGGCATAGAGTATCTGCTCCTTCTCATCGCAGCTGGCTATGATCTCGGCACCCGGCCCAACCACCGTGGAGTGTCCCCAGCACTCGTAACTGAAGCCCTCATACTTCGCGGCGGAAGCGCCCACGATGAAAAGCTGATTGTCAACGGCTCTTGAGCGCAGAGCCAGCTCCCAGTGCATGGGCCCGGTTTTCTGATTAAACTGCGCCGGCAAAAACACCACACCAGCGCCACGCTTCGCCATGGCCCGGAAAATCTCCGGAAAGCGCACATCAAAGCATACAGCACAGCCCATCTTTCCATAGGGTGTGTCAAACACGGTTATGCTGTCGCCGGGGGTGAAGGTGTGCGACTCGTGAAAGTGCATGCCCGGCATATCAATATCAAAAAGATGTATCTTCCGGTGCCTTGCCAGAAGCCCGCCCTCAGCATCAAAGACGAAGCAGGTGTTGTAAATCCGCTCTCCATCAAGCTCAGGCACACTTCCGCCCACAAGGATAACGCCGTTATCCTTTACCCAGCCGCTCATGGCGGCATAGACCTTCTCATGCCCCATGCGGGCGAAGTCTTTAAAATACGCTCTTGCGTATGGGCAGCTGAACATCTCCGGCAGGCACACTATCTTCGCCCCGTTTTGGGCGGCCTCGGAGACCATTTTTTCGGTCTTTTTCAGGGTCTCGTCCAAGTCAAGCTCCGTCCTTATCTGGCAGAGCGCAATGGGCAGTTTGTTCTCATTCATACGCTGTCAAGATACCTCACTATATCAAAGTCAATTGTTTTCTCGTCCTTGCGCAGGTACAGCGGGTGGTGAGGGTGCCCCTTTTTGGAGCAACTCCCGGCGTGGAGCCAGCGGGCACCGTAGCGCTCGCCTATTTTCACCATGTCCCTCACGCAATCTGGCAGATATGGGCGTTTCTCGATGACCGCGCCCCACGCCGCCCACACGGCGGGTCTGTTCCCGGCCCTGGCCGCGGCTGAGACTATGTACTCAAAGGCGCGCATATTCTCCTCGTGCAGCGGAGCGTTGAGCTGTCTGTCCATATCGTCCGGCCTTGTGGCGCGCTGAGCGTAGACATTGAACATTATCCAGCTGTCAAAGCCGTTGCCGCCCGCGATACGGGCGACGGACTTAAGCGTGTTATCCAGCGCGTCCGGCGCGGCAGTGGAGGGGTTCACGCCAATACAGATCAGGGGATCTTGCCCACGGGTGCCAAGGATATACCGGTACTCTGTATAAAAATCCGGCACATAGAGCCATTTTTCGGCGTCATAGCCCCCGCTTTGGCCGGACTTTGCCAGCGCCTCAGCAAAGCTCATATGCTCTATTGCGCTGCTCTGGCAGCTTGGAACATGCATATCCGCACCCCCCTCAAGCCAGAAAATATACCAGCATCGGCATGGTGACCATAGCCACAACGGTGCTGTGGAGTATCGCCTCGGAGCTGAACACCTCGTCCCTGCCGTACTGAATGGAGAGCACGGTTATGACCACCGCGCCGGGAGCCGCCGCAATAAGAACAGCGGTCATCAGCAGGACAGGATCCGCGGTAATGAAGCCGCAGACAAAGTACACCAGCAGCGGCGCAACGATCAGCCGCAGAAATCCGCTGAGATAAAGGCGCCAGTCAGTAAACGCCGCCAGAAGGCTCACGCTGCCGAGAGAGGCGCCGATAACTATCATGCTCATTGGCATGGTTGCACCGGCGGCCGCGCTGAGCAGCTCCCTGATAATTTTTGGTACCGGCAGCTTAAACAGGAAAATTATCAGCGCTATAAAGGTTGCCACCAGCGGGGCGCTGATTATCTCCTTGAGCCGCAGGCCGCCCTCGCTGCTGCTTTTAAGCCGCCATACACCGTATGTATACAAAAACACATTGAAGGGAATACATGACAGGGAGCAGTAGAAAACGCCCATAGGCCCGCACACGGACTCTATGACTGGCAGAGCAATGAACATGGTGTTGGTCACGCCGGTGACAAGCTCAAACACAGGAGCCTTGTTCTCATCCATGGGTATGAGCCGTGCGGCGATTCCCGCAACCAGAGCGCACAGTAGTATTGAAACTGTCGTCACCAACAGGGCAAACGCGACTTCACCGCCGGTGAGCTCAGTCTCCGAGGTCACAACGGAATTTAAAATGGTGGCGCATAGGAACAGATTCAAAACCAGAAAACTTGCGGCCTTTGTAAAGTCCTTGCCGGCTCTGCCGCTTCTGGCAAGCACATAGCCGATGACCATAAAGACCACAAAAATTACCATTTTACCAACGAGAGCGGACATTTCCATAACTTTTTCCCATCCAAACCATGATTGTGCTGAGGGCGGCCCCGCCCGGAAATATTATTATATGTGCAGGATCAGCTTTGCCACATAGATATATATCAGCAGCGACACCGCGTCAGTGAGCGTGGAAATAAGCGGATTTGCCATTACCGCCGGGTCAACGCCTATCTTCTCCGCCACGATGGGGAGAGTACTGCCCACGACCTTGGCGAACATAACAATGAACACGATGGAAAGGCTGACAGTTGCCGCCACGGCAACCGTCACAGCGTCATTGTGCAGCAGCATACCGTCAAGCAGCAGCATTTTGACAAAATTGATGACTGCCAGCGTCAGGCCGCACAGCAGCGACACGCGCCATTCCTTCCACATGACGCGGAAAGCGTCCCTCGGCTCGGTATCGCCCAGAGAAAGGCTGCGGATAACGGCTGTGGAAGCCTGCGCGCCGGAGTTGCCGCCGGTGCCCATGAGCATGGGAATAAAGGCTACCAGCCCCGCCTGCACCGCCAGCATGTCCTCAAACGAGGTCAAAATCATGCTCGTAAATGTGGCCGACAGCATGAGGAAAAGCAGCCACGGTATACGGTTTTTCCACATATCCAGAACACTGGTGCGTGAATACGGCTTATCGGACGGTGTCATACCGGCCATGATCTCGAAGTCCTCAGTAGCTTCCTGTTCCATGACATCGATGACGTCGTCGACGGTGACAATGCCGACGAGGCGCCCTTCCTTATCCACCACGGGTAAAACGACAAGGTCGTAGTCGGAAAACTTCTCCGAAACGCTCTCCTGATCCTCAGTGGTGGTGGCGAATATGACATTTCTGTCCATCAGCTCCTCGATGATATCGTCATCATCGGCAAGGAGCAGATCCTTCACCGTGACGACGCCCTCAAGGGTCCTGTCAGCGGCAATGACAAAGCAGACATAAATCGTCTCCTTATCCTCGCCTATGCGCCGGATACGCGCAAAGGATTCCTTCACGCTCATATATTTTTTCAAATCCACAAATTCCGAGGTCATGATGCTGCCGGCGGAATTGTCGGGATAGCGCAGATACTGGTTGATAAGATTGCGGGTCTGGGGCGTAGCCGTACGCATGACGCGCTTTACCACATTTGCCGGCAGCTCCTCCATCATGTCCACCGCGTCGTCCACATACAGCTCCTCAACGATCCCCGCAAGCTCAGAATCGGTGATGGAGTTGATGATACGCTCCTGCTCCGGCGCGTCAAAATTGGCGAAGACCTCCGCCGCTGTCTCCTTGGAAAGAAGCCGGAAAACCATGGGCATCTTGTTATCGTCGATCTCCGTCAAAAACTCCGCCACATCGAATTCGTTCATCTCTTCCATGCGGCGCTGGAGGCTCTTCATGTCCCGCTTGTCAAGCAGCTCGGCCAGCTCGTCGGTTCTCTGTTCCTGTATCGCCTCATAGTCTATCTGGGCGTCAATTTCTCTCTCGTCCAACAAACTCACCTCCTGCAATTTTTGAGCAATATATTCTATCATGGCGGGTAAAATATTACAAGGAAAATCGCTCAGGGCCGGGCAATGCCGCACACATTTTGTAAAAATTGCTATTTTTTTGTCATTCCATATTTTTCTTGGGCATTTTTGTCATTTTGCACATAGACTAATCAAAATTTCCTGATAATATATCATTATGTACAAATTTCCCCTTGATTTAACGCTAAGCAAGCTTAGGAGTGCCTGAAAAAAGCATATGTCCCGCGAAAGCAAAAAGGAGGTCATGTCATGACAAAGTTTAAAATCAAAAGAGCGTCCGACGCGCTGCTGCAGAGCATGGACAAATATTGGCGCGCGGCAAATTATCTCACCGCATGCCAGCTTTATCTGCTGGATAACCCGCTGCTGGAAAGCCCGCTGGAGCCAGACCAGATAAAAAAGAAAATTGTGGGCCATTGGGGCACATGTCCCGGCCAGAACTTTATCTACACCCACCTTAACCGCGTCATAAAGGAATATGACCTTGACATGATATATCTCTCCGGCCCCGGGCACGGCGGCAACGCCATGGTGGCGCAGGACTGGCTGGACGGCAGCTATCAGGAGGTTTACCCCAATATCACCCGGGACAGAGAGGGCATGCAGAAGCTTTTCAAACAGTTCTCCTTCCCCGGCGGTATACCCTCTCATGTGGCTCCTGAGACTCCCGGCTCCATCAATGAAGGCGGCGAGCTGGGCTACTCCCTTGCCCACGCTTTCGGTGCGGTGACGGATAATCCGGAGCTTATAGCCGCCTGCGTGGTTGGCGACGGTGAGGCGGAGACCGGCCCGCTGGCCACAAGCTGGCAGCTCAACAAGTTTCTCTCCGCCGCGACTGACGGAGCGGTGCTGCCCATACTGCACCTCAACGGCTATAAAATTGCCAATCCCACCGTTCTCTCCCGCATAAGCCATGAGGAGCTGGAGCAATTCCTGCGCGGCTGCGGCTGGACGCCGTATTTTGTCGAGGGCTGCGACCCCATGACCATGCACCGGCTCATGGCGGATACTCTGGACGAATGCATCAAGGCCATCAAAAACTGCCAAAGCACCGCCCGGGAGCAGGGCTGCACGGATCGTCCCCGCTGGCCCATGATAGTTCTGCGCAGCCCCAAGGGCTGGACAGGGCCGGACTATGTGGACGGCGAGAAGCTGGAGGGCTACTGGCGGGCGCATCAGGTGCCTATCCAGCCCGACAGTGAGGAGCATATTCACGCCCTTGAAAAGTGGCTGCGCAGTTACAGGCCGGAGGAGCTGTTTGACAAAAACGGCGTGCCCATTCCGGAGCTTCTGGAGCTGCCGCCCCGGGGCAAGCGGCGCATGGGCGCAAATCCCCACGCCAACGGCGGCCAGCTTCTTACGAGCCTGCGTATGCCGGATTTCAGGGACTACGGTATAGACGTGCCCTTCCCCGGCGCGGTGGAGGCTCAGGATATGTCCATGCTGGGCGGCTTTGTGCGGGATATTTACAAGCTCAACGAGGAAAGCCGCAACTTTCGCTCCTTCGGGCCTGACGAGACGGCCTCCAATCGGCTCACCGCCGCCTTTGAAGCCACCGACAGGGCCTGGTCGGGTGAAATTCTCCCGGAGGACGACCACCTCGCCCCCGGCGGCCGGATAATGGACTCCATGCTCTCCGAGCATGTGTGTCAGGGCATGCTGGAGGGTTATCTGCTCACCGGCAGACACGGCTTTTTCAACAGCTATGAGGCCTTTATCCGCATCGTGGACTCCATGTTCTCCCAGCACGCCAAGTGGCTCAAGGTCTGCAACCAGCTGCCCTGGCGGGCGCGCATCGCCTCGCTCAACTATGTGCTTGCCTCCAACGTTTGGCAGCAGGACCACAACGGCTTTACGCATCAGGATCCCGGTTTTCTGGATCATGTGGCCAATAAGAAGGCGGACGTGGTGCGCCTGTACCTGCCGCCGGACGGCAACTGCCTGCTAAGCTGCTTCGACCACTGCATACGCAGCCGCAACTATGTGAATGTGATCGTGGCATCAAAGCATCCCCGCCCCCAATGGCTGACCATGGAGCAGGCTGTCAGACACTGCACGCAGGGCATAGGCATCTGGCAGTGGGCGTCCACCGACAGGGGCGCAGAGCCGGACATCATCATGGCCTGCTGCGGCGATACGCCCACCCTCGAGACTCTCGCCGCCGTCACCATTTTGCGCGAGGCTTTCCCGGAGCTGAAAATCAGGGTGGTCAATGTGGTGGATCTTATGCGCCTGCAATCCAACGAGCAGCACCCCCACGGGCTGTCTCAGCAGGAGTACGACGCCATCTTCACCACCGACAAGCCAATAGTCTTTGCCTTCCACGGCTATCCTTCCCTTATCCATGAGCTGACCTACAAGCGGCGCAACAAGAACCTGCATGTGCGCGGCTATATTGAGGAGGGCACGATCACAACGCCCTTTGATATGCGCGTGCTCAACAAGTTAGACCGCTTCAATCTGGTACAGACAGCTGTATATAACCTCCCCCAGCTCGGCAATCGCGGGGCGTATCTTATCCAGAGCATGAAGGATAAGCTGGTGGAGCACCGCCAGTATATCTCCAAATACGGCGTGGATATGCCGGAAGTCGCCCAGTGGCACTGGACGGAGTGAGAACACAAAAAAAAGAGAACTGCCGTGCGGCAGTTCTCTTTTTTGCGGAAGGCTCAGCTTCCGCGCTATATTCAGTCATCCTCGCCGTTATCGCAGATCAGGCCGTAGCCGCCCTGATTGCGCTTATAGACCACGGAGACAGCGTCCCCTTCGTCCATATTGCGGAACACGAAGAACTCATGCCCCAGCAGATTCATCTGGAGGATAGCCTCCTCGGCGGACATGGGCTTGATGGAAAAGCGCTTGCTGCGGACGATTTTGAACTCCTCGTCCTCCCCCTCGTCAGCCGCGGCGAAAGCCGGAGCCGGCTCGATCTCCAGCGCGCCCTCACGCAGCTTTTTTTCAAGGCGGGTCTTGTTGCGGCGGATCTGGCGCTCGATGGCGGCGACGCCCGAATCCACTGAGGCGTACATATCGTTTGTAAACTCGCTGGCGCGATAGTACATGCCGTTATTGTGGATGGTTATCTCGGCCAGAAAGCGGCCGCGTTCAAGGCTGAAGGTGACAAACGCCTCCGCGTCGGTCTTGAAGAACCTGTCAAGCTTGCCGATCTTTCTCATGGCGTAGGCACGCAGATCCTGAGAGGAATCCATCTTTTTCTCGGTGAATGTGAATTTCATTAGTTCCGCTCCTTTCTATGCCCTTGTTGATCAATGTTATGGTCATTATAGCACAAGAACCGCGGCAAAAAAAGGGCTATTTTGTTAAAAATTCTATTTCACAGTCCGGCAGAGCTTCCCTGAGATTCTCTATCTGCTCGTCGGTAAGGGGATTACCGCTCAAATCCAGCTTCTTAAGCCCCGTCATGCCCATCAGCGTCTTTACGGAGTCCACGCCGTTGCCGCTGAGATCAAGCTTTTCCAGCGCCGTGAGGCAGCTGAGCGGGGTGATATCCTCCAGCGCGTTATCGGAGAGGTTCAGCTCCGTCAAAGTCTGGCGGCTGCCGCTGTAATTGAATACATAGATATTGGTAATGCTGTTGCCGCTGAGATCAAGCTTTTGCAGATATTCCATTGAGCCCAGCTGGGACAGATCGGATGTGCCGGTATAGCTGATATCCAGCTCCCTTATATCCGTGCGGACGCTCTGCCCGCCGATCTCCAGAGTGAACACAAGGTCGGAATGGATAAGTGTGCAGCCGGGGACGGCCCGCTGGAAGCTGTCCATGGCGGCGCCGGTAATGTCCGGATTTCTGTCAAGCTCAAGCCGCGTCAGAGAGGAGATATACTCGAGGTAGGATACGCCCTCGTCATCAACTCCGCAGTCCTTCATCAGCAGCACCTTCAGCTCACGCAGCTTTTTAAGGCCGGAGAAGTCCCCGATCGGGTTGCTTGACAGGTCAAGCTCCCGCAGGCCGCTCATAGCCCCTATCGCCGCCGTGCCGCTTATTTTGTTGTTCTGGGCATAGAGCGTGCGCAGGGTGCTGATGCTGATAAGCGGGTTTAAATCATTTATCTCATTGCCCGAGATATCCAGCCACTCGAGGGAGGGGATATTCACAAGAGCACTGATGTCTGTTATCCGGTTGCCGCTGAGGTTGAGCTTTCGCAGGTTGCCGCACTGGCTGAGGGCGCTGATATCCTTTATTCCGGCACCACTGAGATCAAGCTCCTTCACATCGGACTTGAAGCGCTGCCCGCCGAGGCATATCTCAACCGTCTCCGCATCTCCCTTATCGCTGTATATCGTACAGCCTGGCAGGGCGGCGGAGAGCCTGTCCAGAAGCTCCGCGTCAATGTCCATGCCCCTTATGCTCAGAGTACTCAGCCCCGTCATGCTTATAAGAGGCGAAAGATCCCCTATGGGGTTATCGTCCAGATACAGCTTTTTAAGCCCCTTGAGCTCTGTCAGGACTGAAATGTCCTTTATATCATTGCCGCTGAGATTTAAGGTCACTATCCCTTTGCAGACCGTGAGCGGCGAAATGTCGCTTATCCCCGCAGAAACTGCCGACAAGCTGTTAAGGCTGTTAAGCTCCTCAAGCTCAGCGGGAAGGCCGTTTTCAAGGGTAAGGCCGTCCAACACAAGTGACTGCGCGTTGTAATCCACCAGCTTTCCCGCGATACTCAGCTTTGTGGCCGCCAGCTCCTTGGCACGCAGACGCTCAATATCCTTCATCATTTCTACGACAGCATCATTCGGCTCTCTGGCAAGGTTCAGAGCTGACAGGGCTTTTTCATAGTTTCCCTGCACCTGATAGCAGCCCGCCATCAGCAGCGCGCACTCACTGCTGCCGTCGATAGAGGCCGCCTTGCGCAGGTCGCTCAGGGCGCTGTCATAATCCTCGTCCCGAATATGCTGCTCCGCTTCTCTCATGTAGCGGTTGTACTCCCGGGTGTCCGCCGTGCCGAGCATGGCAAGAGCCAGCAGGATAACCGTCGCCGCGGAAGCAATGGTGATAATGATCGGAAGGCGCAGCCTCCCATCGATCCTCTCCCACAGTCCGCGACGCTTTGGCGGCTGAGGCTCGGTATAGGGGATATGCGCGCCGGTAACACCGGTGTTTTTCATTTTTTGGCTCCGCTTTCCTCTGTTTTTTCTGTCTCCGCGGCAGGCCGGGTCTGTACGTCCTCAGGCTGCGCAGGAATCTCAGGCTCACCGGCCTTCTGGGGCGCTATGACCTTGGGAGCCCGCATCTTCGGAAGCTCAGGCTGTTCCTCGGGCTTTACGCGCTTCATGGCAAGGCTCACAAGGAACATGGCAAGAATAATGCACAGCACGGACATCTCCTGCATACCGGCGGAGAGAGTCACGGGGTTTTGCACATCGCGCAGAGCGGCCAGATCCTCCACAAACACATGGTAGAGAAACACCAGCCCGAAAATAGGCGCCAGCAGGTACCTGATTTTTGCCGATCCGAACACAGCCAGCACATACAGCACCGATATCCCTATGTAAAGGCAGAGGCAGAGCACCGTGTGTATCCAGCTGTCAAAGGTGAAAGCTTTAATAATAAAGAACACAATGCCCGCCAGCAGCGGCACACAGGTCAGCGAGAAGGCCCGCTTTCCGAAGAGCAGCAGGCAGACGATGAACAGCAGATTGCAGCACAGGGGCAGGACTATCCGCGTGGCGGCAAAGAAGGGGTCGCTCCACAGGCCCCAGCAGCCAATCAGGCGAAACACTGCGGACAAAGCCATCAGTATGACGGCAGCCTGAATAAGAAAGCTCTTTTTGTCCACCCAGAATCTGATTTTCTGCTGTTTTTCAATGGTGTTGCTCATTTTTATCCGCTCCTGTTTGCTGTTTTGTTATGTATGGTTTCTGTAATATCCACCGTATTCATTTCCCGCTCGGCACTATTCTTGGCGTCCCCTGACGGGAAGCTGGCACGGCGTAGCCGTGGCTGAAGGGGGGCTGTGAGCGCCTAACTTACCTAAGAGCAGAGCAGCCCCCCTATCGGCTCGCAAGCTCGCCGCCTCCCCCTTAAGGGGGAAGCAAGTTTAAATCACATTTCTTTCAGTCCGCCCAGTTTCCGTCCTTGAATATCTGCACCCGCTCGCCGCTCCCGGTGATGCCGACGATGCTCAGGTCAGGCGCGCCTATCATGAAGTCCTCATGTATCATGGAGTCGTTCACGCCCATGGCGTAGGCCTGCTCCTGACTGTACTGCCAGTAGTTTTCAAGGCAGCTGGAGTAACCCGCGCCCAGCGCCAGATGACAGGAGGCGTTCTCATCAAAAAGAGTATTGTAAAACAGCACGCCGCTCTCGCGGATGGGGCTCTTCCATGGCACCAGCGCGCACTCGCCCAGCTTGCAGGCGCCCTCGTCCATGGCTATCATGAGCTTGAGAGCTTCCTCGTTCTTTTTTGCGTGGACTTCCACAGCCCTGCCCTTTTCAAAGCGAATTGAGAAATCCTCTATCAGCACACCCCGGTAGGAAAGCGGCATGGTGGAATAGACGATACCCTCCGCGTCGCCGCTCATGGGCGTGGTAAAGACCTCCTCCGAGGGGATGTTTGCGTTATACCACACGCCCTTCCCGGCAAGCTCCTCCGCCCCGCCGCAAAACAGCATATTGGGCATAAGACCCACGGAGAAATCCGTCCCGCTGCTCGCGCTCTTGTATTCAAGCCTGCGCAGCTTGAGGGAGTTGAGCCAATCGCAGCGGCGGCGCAGGTTGTCGCTGTGCTTTTTCCAGTCGTCAATGGGGTCTGCCCCGTCGGCGCGGGCGCAGTGAAGGATCATGCGCCAGAGCTTCTCCACAGCCTCCTCGTCCGACGCGGCGTCGGGGAAAACCTTCTTCGCCCAGTCAAGCCCGGGCACCGCGACCACGCACCACTGGTACTTGTTCTCCATCTCGTCGGAGTAGGGCTTGGTTATCTTATTTTTGGCCTGCCGCGCCTTGGCCCACTTGTCCTGATCAATGCCGCCCAGTCCGTCCGGGTCTTCAGAGTGGAGATATATCATCGCGGGCAGAAGCCCAACGCGGCGGCGCAGCTTCTCCTCCTCCCAAGCTTCGACTTGACTGAGGGTCTCAAGGCTTTGGTATTTTATATCCAGCGCAGTGATGGGCTGAAAACGCCATTCCACTCTCACTCTCCCCGCACCGGCGAGGTACAGCTCCTCCACAAGCATCTCCACAAAGCGCGGCTGGTCAGGCTCGGCGTTTACAATGACCTCCTGCCCGGGAATCACATTCACCCCGGAGCGTGCGATCAATTTTGCATAATTTCTTAAAAGTGCAGCGTCCATATTTTCTCCTTTTACAGTCAGGAATTTGTAATTTATATATTTAATTGAGTATACCACAAGCGGGCGTATTTTACAATACGGTCAAAAGGCCGCGAATTATGCCCTGCAGGCATAGCTTGCAATAAACAGCAGGCATTTGATATATCCGTATTTTTGACTTATACTATTGGCAAAATCAAAAACACCCAAAAGCCGTGGGGAGACAAGAAAACATATGTTTTCTTATCTCACCGCGCCTAAAGGAGATTATTGTCATGAGCAAAACCTTAGTCGCCTATTTTTCCGCAGGCGGTACGACAAAAAGAGCTGCGCAGCGCCTCGCCGCAGCCGCGAACGCGGATCTGTTTGAGATACGTCCCGCCGTGCCCTACACTACTGCCGATTTAAACTGGATGGACAATACCAGCCGCAGCACCCTTGAAATGAGAGACGCCGCCGCCCGCCCTCAGATCGCAGAGAAGCTTCGGAACATGGCCGATTACGACACGGTTTTCCTCGGCTACCCCATCTGGTGGTATGTGGCCCCCCGCATAATGGAGAGCTTTGCGGAGAGCTATGATTTTTCCGGCAAGACCCTTATCCCCTTTGCCACCTCCGGCGGCAGCGACATCGGCAAGACCGCCGACACTCTCAAAAAACTGACCCCCGGCGCAAACTGGAAAAACGGACGCCTTCTCAACGGCGGCTCTGACAAGGAACTTGAAAACTGGGTCAAGAGTCTGTGATGAACACCATGGAGCTTTGGAAAACCGACGGCGAGTTTATGGAGCGCTTCGAGCGTTTCGCCTTTGACGAGGTAGTCAACGAGCCGGGGCAGGAACTTGACCCTGATGAGCGCCGGCTGGCCATTTTAGCCGCGCTCATGGGCTGCGGCGGTGTGGACGCGTTCACGCAGCTGCTGCCCCGTGCCCTTGATGATGGGCTAAGCCCCGTGATGCTCAAGGAGGCTGTCTATCAGGCGACAGATTATCTGGGCTATGGCCGTATGCTGCCATTTTTGACGGCCGCAAATCAGCTTCTTGAGGAAAGGGGCGTAGCTCTGCCGCTGCCACCTCAGGCCACCACGGATATAAATGACCGCCTTGAAAAGGGCGTTGACGCTCAGGCAGAGATTTTCGGCGAGCATATGCGCGAGGCGTGGAAGGCCGGGCACATCAACCGCTGGCTGGCGGCCAACTGCTTTGGGGACTACTATACCCGCACCGGCCTTGACCTGCGGCAGCGGGAGCTTATCACCTTCTGCTTCATCATGGCGCAGGGAGGCTGCGAACCACAGCTTATCGCCCACGCCAAGGGCAACATGAACATGGGAAACGATAAGGACTGCTTAATCCGCGTAGTGTCCCAGTGCGTCCCTTACATTGGCTATCCCCGCAGCTTAAATGCTCTAAGCTGCATCGAAAAGGCAGCGGAATAACATAAAATAAATCAGCGCGGACGATGCATTCACCAACGCAAAGTCTTCACCATTGCTTTTTTTGCATGATTTCAGTATAATGCATGCACGGTAATGGAGGGATGGACAATGAAGCAAAAATGCCTTGACTCAAACGCCGTGAAGCTCATCGCCATCGCGGCAATGACCATAGACCATATCGCGTGGCTCATCTACCCCGGCTACCCGAAGGAGCTGCTGCCCCTGCTGCTGCACGCCATTGGCAGGATAACCTGCCCCGTCATGTGCTATTTTGTGGCCGAGGGCTATTACTACACCCATGATGTGAGCAAGTACACCCGGCGTATGTTCGCCTTTGCCCTTGTGTCCCACTTTGCCTATGTTTTTGCCTCCAATAATTATGTGGACTGGCGCTCCTTCATCCCCTGCTATTATGGCGTGCTCGACCAAACGAGCGTCATGTGGTCGCTCGCGTGGGGGCTTGTGATGCTCCGGGTAGTAAACAGCGAAAAAATTCGCAAAGAGTCCTTAAAAACCCTGCTCATTATCCTTATCTGCCTTGTCAGCTTCCCCGCCGATTGGAGCTGCATCGCCGCGCTGTGTATTCTCGCCATCGGCACCAACCGGGGCAATTTCAAGGCTCAGATGCTCTGGATGCTTTTCTATGTTGCCATATACGCGGTGGTGTACTTCTTCGCCATTGACAGGGTCTATGGCCTGCTGCAAATGGCGGTGGTGTTGGCGATTCCGGTCATCACGCTGTATAACGGCAGGCGCGGCAGCTCCCAGCGGCTAAACGCCGTGATGAAATGGGCCTTTTATATCTACTATCCCCTGCATCTATTTATCATCGGCCTTATAAAATTCCTGTGCTGAAGGCTCGCCGCAGATTGCTTTTTGGGCATAGCTTGTGTATAATGATGCTCAGAACGAATCAGGAGGCATAGCCATGGAAATTCGTGTGCTGCGCTATTTTTTGACCGTTGTCCGGGAGGAGGGCATCAACCGGGCGGCGGAGGTTCTGCATATCACCCAGCCCACGCTCAGCCGCCAGCTTGCCCAGCTTGAGGACGAGCTGGGGGTAAAGCTCTTTAACCGCGGGGCCAGAAAAATTTCCCTCACCAACGAGGGAATCTTGCTGCGCCGCCGGGCGGAGGAGATTCTCTCTCTTGTGGACAGGACGGAAAAGGAGCTTATTGAGCAGGACGAGCAGGTGGAGGGGCGCATCGTCATCGGCGGCGGTGAGCTTGCCGCCATGCGGGAGCTGCCGGAGCTTATCGCCCGCTTCCGGGAAAATTACCCGCTTGTGAGCTTTGACCTTTTTACCGGCAGCGCCGACCTTGTGAAGGAGCAGATGGAAAAGGGGCTTATCGACATCGGTGTGCTGATGGAGCCTGTCGATATAGAAAAGTTTGATTTTGTCCGCCTTGAGGGGCGGGAGCGCTGGGCCGTTCTCATTCCTCCGGATGATCCGCTTGCTCAAAAATCCGGCATCACCGCAAAGGACTTAAAGGGAAAGCCCCTGTGCCTGCCCATGCGCGGCAATGTGCAAAACGAGGTGATGAATTGGCTGGGCGGCTCGTATGAGGATAAGAATGTGGTCTTTACAGGCAACCTCGCCACCAACTGCGCCCTGATGGTACAGCGCGGCCTTGCCTATTCCATTGTTGTCGAGGGTGCTGTTCCCTTTCTTGACAGGTCAAAAATCGCCTGCGTCCCCTTTTATCCGGAGCTTCGGGCAGGCAGCGTGTTCGCGTGGAAAAAGCAGCAGCCCTTTACCCCCGCCGTGGCAAAATTTATTCAGCATATTAAATGCTTTTTAGGCATGGGAGAGGTATAAAAACCAAGTATTTGCTATATCCCCCCCCGCTCGATTATAATGACGGTGCAGTGAATTTTACTGCGCCGTCATTTTTCGTGAAGCACTGACAGGAGTATGCGATGAAAATAAGCGAGCTTGAAACTCTGCTGGCCGATCCGGGCAAAACAAAGCAGGAGCGGCAGCGGATAATCAAAATGGAGCGCTGCCGCCTGTTGGAGGATATACACGACAAGCAGCAGAAGCTGGACAGGCTGGACTATATGTTACACGAACTAAAAAACAAATAATGGGAGGACAATATCATGGGCGAATTTAACAGTATTTTTGAAAAGGGCGATGTCAATCCCTTTGGTCAGTTTTTCGTGGGACAATCCTATCTTAAAATGCTCACTGATCTCAATGGCGTGGGCGTCGCCAATGTGACCTTTGAGCCGGGCTGCCGCAACAACCGGCACATACACCGCGCCGCAAAGGGCGGCGGGCAGATTTTGCTTTGCACCGCCGGACGCGGCTGGTATCAGGAGTGGGGCAAGGAGGCTCAGGAGCTGCCGCCCGGCACAGTCGTCGCCATTCCCACCGGCGTCAAGCACTGGCATGGGGCCGCCGGGGACGGCTGGTTTTCCCATGTGGCTATCGAGGTTCCGGGCGAGGACTGCTCCAACGAGTGGTGCGAGCCGGTGTCCGACGAGGAGTACGGGAAGCTGAGATAAAATCTGATGCAGCATATAAAAAGCGCGGGGAGTGATCCCCGCGTTTTTCAGCCGCTCTGCATTTTTTCATTTATCTGCCGTATGCGTCTCTTTATATTGCCGTACTGGAAGAGCCACACCAGCAGGTATATCCCTAAAAAGATGCCAAAATATTTCGCGACGCCCGCCAAATTCGGCTCCAGCCAGCGCAAAAAGTACGCTATTGGGAAAGTGGCGATCGAGCATATCACGAGGTGCGTCACCGTCTGGCGCAGAAGGCTCCAACGCTCCTGCTCCCAGATGAGCGAGGCTCCGGCCCATACCGCGCCGTAGAGCATGGCGCTCACCGCCTGCAATAGGACGGCCTTTAATTCCGTACCGCAGTCGGCAGCAAGCTCCGGCACCACCGCGTAATAGTTTCCGTCGCCGATGGCAAGAGAAATCGCTATCGTAATTATCGTGCTGATGGCCAGACCCAAAGGCGCGCCGATCATGCATCTCACAGCCAATTTTTTATTCATAATGCGCTTCACTCTCCTTATATACCCAAAACCTGCTTTATTTTGGAAACATAGCGCCGCGAGACATAGGTAACGGCACCGTTTGTCATGGACACGCAAATCGTCCCCGTCAGGCTCAAATCGAACTTTCTTACCTTTTTGAGATTGATGATCTCCGAGTTTGAGATGCGCGCAAAGCAGCTCTTGTCAAGGCGCTCCTCAAGCTCGTAAAGCCGCCTACGCAGGACGTATTCCCCCCGCTCCGTCACGGCATACACCTTGCCGTTCACGGAGTATATCCGGTATATATCCTGCCCGTCCAGTATCTCCAGTGCATCATCCTTATAGCCCGTCAGAAGCGGCGGGCCGCCGTCCGCGAGTTTTTTCATCAGAGCGGTCACTTCATCGGTTATTTTGTCGGTGACGATCACCACTCGCGGCTCACTGCAATCAGCGTCAATTTTGATTTCGATCTCCATGCTCTCACCTCACGCGCTTAGTATAAAAAATTTTGCCCCGGATTGCCAGTCTATTTCGATACACGGTCATTTTTCGGTCTTAAGTGGTATGGCTATGTGAAAACATTTGCCAATTTCTGTCTGAGCTGATATAATTTTTTAAAAATGAGGTGATGCAATGAAAATCGCGGTCATTACCGGTGCGTCCGCCGGTATAGGCAGAGAGTTTGTCTACACGGTGGACAGGCAAGGACAGTATGACGAGATATGGGTCATTGCAAGGCGGACAGAGCGTCTTGAGGAGTTAAAAAGCGCCTGCTCGAACCGTATTCGTCCCGTTCCTCTTGATCTCGGTGAGCTTGAGAGCATTGACAGCTATGCCGCTCTTCTGGAAGAGGAGCAGCCGGAGATAGAGCTTCTCATTAACGCCGCCGGCTGCGGTGTATTTGGCCCCTTTGACGAAAAGGATCTGAAGAAACAGCTGGGCAGCGCGAAGCTCAACTCCCTCGCGCTCACCGCCATGTGCCATGTGAGCCTGCCCTATATGCACGCGGGCAGCGCCATTATTAATATGGGCTCCAATTCCGCCTGGCAGCCTGTCCCCTATCAGGCCGTGTACGGGGCGAGCAAGAGCTATGTTCTCAGCTTCTCCCGCGCCATCGGCCGGGAGCTGCGCTCAAGGGGCATACACGTAATGTGCGTCTGCCCCGGCTGGATAAAAACCGAGTTCCAGCAGGTCGCCCACCATGACGAGTATATCCGTTATGTTGATAAATGGTACGGGCCGGACGAGGTCGCGGCGCAGGCTATGAAGGATTTGAAAAAGAAGAAAACCGTGTCCATTCTCGGCCACCCTGTGCGCCGTCAGGTGCGGCTTGTAAAGCTCCTGCCGGTAAAGCTGGTAATGGACATCTGGTGCAAGCAGCAGAACATTGTCTAAAACTGATCCCTCCCGCTGCGCGGGAGGGATCAGTTTTATTCGGCTATGCTTATTGTCCAGATATTTGTGTAATTTTCGTGTCCCTCAAGGCGGATAAGGTCGCTGATGTTTTCAAAATCTTCCACCACACCCTCTCTGCCGGGCAGGGACACCCACGGCTCAACGCACAGATACGGGGCCTGCTTTTTGCTCGCCTGCCAGAAGCCCACATAGGGCATCTGCGGATAAGAGACCGTTATGGAGCGGCCGGACTTATCTGATGCAATGGTCACAGAGCCGGGCGTGTTTTTCAGCACCACCGCGTCCATATCAAAAAGCTCATGCCGCAAGGGGAGAAGCTGCCCGCCCTCAAGCTCATACGGCTCATTTTTGCCGCTGAGCAGCACAGAATCCGAAAAGCCCATAAGCTCCGGGCAGCATGGCTTTGAAAAGCGCAGATAATAGTCCTCAAACTCCGTGCCCGGCTCAAAGGGCACATTGAAGCCCGGGTGCCCGCCGAGGCCAAAGAACATAGTCTCTTCTCCAAGGTTATCCACCGAGTATGTTACCTCAACGCTCCGTCCGAGAAGGGCATAGCCCACGCGCAGCTCAAACCTGAACGGAAACTGCGCCCGGGTCATGGCGCTGTCACGCAGCGAAAAGATGACCCTGTCCGCCTGCCGCTCTTTGACCTCAAACTCGCAACGGCACGCGAAGCCATGCAGCCCCAGCGGGTATTCCCTGCCGCTCAGACGATAACGCTTGCCGAACAGCCTCCCCACAAACGGGAAGAGTACTGGCGAGCGCCCCGCCCAGTAGGCCGTGTCACCGTTCCAGAGATAATTCGTCCCATCGGCGGAGACAAGGCTTTGCAGCTCCGCGCCTGAAGTATCAACCGTGAGGCTGAGATATTCGTTTTTTATCTCGACGATCATGTCACTTTTTAAGCGCGATGGCGGCCTTTGCCTTCTGCGCGATGGCCTCCGCCGTCAGCCCGTAATGCTCAAGCACCTGGTCGGCCTTGCCGCTTCTGCCGAACTCGTCATTCACGCCGTGGCGCAGCACCGGCACGGGGCAGACCCCGCTCAGATACTCGCATACCGCGCCGCCGAGGCCGCCGATAACAGAGTGTTCCTCAGTGGTAACTATGCAGCCGGTCTCTCTGGCGGCCTTCAGGACAAGCTCCTCATCAAGGGGCTTTATTGTGTGCATATCTATTACGCGGGCGCTGACGCCCTCGGCCTCCAGCGCTTTCGCGGCCTCAAGCGCCTTGGCGACCATGATGCCATTTGCGATGATAGTCACATCTCCACCGTCCTTGAGCGTACAGCCCTTACCCAGCTCGAAGCGGTAGCCCTCCGCCTCGTCGGTAAAGATATCCGCGGCGGCACGGCCCAGACGCAGATAAGCGGGGCCGTCATAGTTTATCAGCGCCTCAACTGCAAGGCGCATTTCATGCCCGTCACAGGGGCAGCAAACCAGCATATTGGGAATATCCCGCATGAGGGCAAAGTCCTCTATGCACTGGTGCGTGGCTCCGTCCTCACCAACGGAGAGGCCGCCGTGGGAGCCGACTATCTTCACATTCAGGCCCGGATATGCAACGGAATTTCTAACCTGCTCGTATGCTCTTCCGGCGGCAAATATTGCAAAGGTGTTTGTAAACGGCTTTAATCCGTCAGCCGCAAGACCGGCGGCGATACCCACCATGTTGCATTCAGCGATCCCGCAGTCAAGAAACCGCTCGGGATACTTTGCCGCGAAAAACTTGGACATCGTGGCTCCGGAGAGATCCGCGTCAAGCACCACAAGCTCGGGGTACTTTTCGCCCAGCTCCGCAAGAGCCTCGCCATAGGCGTTGCGTGTTGCTATCTTTCCTGCCATATTACTCCGCCTCCAGTTCTTTTATTACCGCTTCAAGCTCGGCCTTGGCGGTCGCGAACTGCTCATCATTGGGAGCTTTTCCGTGCCAGCCGGCCTGATCCTCCATAAAGGACACGCCCTTGCCCTTCACCGTAGCGGCGAGGATGACCGTGGGTCTGCCCTTGCATGCGCGAGCCTGCTCCAGCGCCGCGAGGATAGCCCTCATATCGTGCCCGTCTATTTTTATTACATTCCAGTTAAAGGCTCTGAACTTCTCGTACAGAGGCTCTGTGGGCATAACGTCGGCAGTTCTGCCGTCGATCTGCAGGCCGTTGACGTCCACGAAAACGCACAGATCGTCAAGCTTCCACTTGGCGGCGGCCATTGCCGCCTCCCATATCTGACCCTCGGCCAGCTCCCCGTCGCCGCAGACGGCGTATACCCGGTTCTGCCGGTTTTGGAGCTTTGCCGCGATAGCCATGCCCACGGCGGCGCTCAGCCCCTGCCCCAGAGAGCCTGTGGACATATCCACCCCGGGCACATGGCGCATATCCGGGTGCCCGGAATAGTGAGCCTTGATGGAGCGAAAGAGCTTCATATCCTCTACCGGGAAAAAGCCCCTCAGCGCCAGCACAGCATAAAGCGCCGGGCTGCAGTGTCCCTTGGAGAGGACGAAGCGATCTCTGTCCTCCCGGCGAGGGTTCTTGGGGTCGATATTCATCTCGTTAAAATACAGCGCCGTGAGAATATCCATGCACGAGAGCGAGCCGCCCGGATGCCCGGAGGCTGCGGTGTATACCGCTTCCACAGCCAAAAGCCGCCCCTTTGCCGCCATCAGGCGCAGAGCCTTATCTGATAATTTTTCCATTTTCCCATCCCTTCGTTTACCTTATTCTTTTCTATTTTCCTTTAGACGATTCAATTTGTCAAGTGATATGTTTTGAGAAGCTCTGATTAAATCAACAGGTCATACCGGCGAGCAGTTTTTTGGCTGTTGAAGCTCCAAAATTGCAGGGATCCTTTGTGGCTTTCAAAATTTTGGGGCAAAACAGGCGGAAAATATGCCGTTGGGATGTGCCCGGGGATTTATTCAGAGCTTCCCTTGCTCAACTCATAAAAAGCCACAGCGCTGGCAGCGGCTACATTGAGCGAATCCACCCCGTGGGACATGGGGATCAGCACCGTGTAGTCGCACTCGGCAATGGTCGAGCCTGCAAGCCCGTCCCCCTCCGTGCCCAGCACCACGGCAAGGCGCTCCTCGGCGGCAAGGCGCGGGTCTGCTATGCTGATCGAGTCCTCCCGCAGAGCCATGGCCGCCGTCTTGAAGCCCAGCGAATGCAAAAGCCCCTGCCAGTCCTCCGGAAGATATCCCCAGGGTATCTGAAAAACCGTCCCCATGCTGACTCGTATCGCCCGGCGGTACAGCGGGTCGCTGCCCTGCGCGGTCAGCAGTACCGCGTCCATGCCCAGCGCGGCGGCGGAGCGGAAAATCGCCCCGATATTGGTGGGGTTCATCACATTCTCAAGCACCGCCACGCGCCTTGCCCCACGCAAGAGCGCCCGCGCATCAGGCAGCTTAGGGCGGCGCATGGCACAGAGCATGCCCCGCGTCAGGTGAAAGCCCGTCAGCTCCGTGAGTATCTCCTCCGGAGCGGTATACATGGGAATATCCCCGCAGCGGCTCAAAAGCTCGTCCCAACGGCCGTCGGCCTGTTTCGTCTCGGCAAGCAGCGACACCGGCACGCAGCCCGCGTCCAGCGCCCGGCCAATGACCAGCGGACTTTCCGCGATAAACAGCCCCTCGTCCGGATCCCGGCGGCAGACGAGCTGGTTTTCCGTGAGCCTTGCGTAAACATCCAGCTCCGGCGAGCTAAAATCCCGTATCTCTATCCTTCTCGGCATCGGCGCTTACTCCTCCGCCGCGTCTATCGCGCGGATAACCGCGCCGCGAAAGCCCTTATTCTCCAGCGCGGCGACGCCCTTTATCGTCGTCCCTCCGGGGGAGCAGACCAAGTCCTTAAGCTCCGCCGGGTGCATATCTTTCTCCAAAAGCAGCTTTCCCGTGCCGATCATCATCTGCTCTGCTATGCGGTAGGAAGCCTTGCGGCTCATGCCGTGTTTGACGGCGGCGTCCGCCAGCGCCTCAACATACATGGCGGTGTAGGCGGGAGTGCAGCCGCCCAGCGTCCCGGCGATTGAAAACTGCGCGGCGTTGACGCGCTCAATAAGCGCGATTTTGCCGAAAACCGCCTCAAACGCGGCGTACTGCTCCTCTGTCAGCGAGTGCCTGTCCTCACAGGCGAGAATACCCGCGCCGACGGATATGGGGATGTTCGGGATCGTGCTTATATGGTTCACGCCCCGCGGCAGAAACGCCTCGTAGCGCTCAAAGTCATAGCCCGCCGCGATAGATACAAGTATCTTTCCCCGAAGTTCTTCGGCTATGAGCCCCAGTACCGGCTCCACAGCGTCAGGGGTCAGAGCAATTATTATCATCTCACAGCTCCGGGCAAGCTCTGATGCAGAACCTACCGGGTTCACTCCCAGCTCCGCCGCCGCTTTTTTCAGCTTCTCCTGCCGCTGCGCAAAGGCGTATATATCCCCGCCTCTCACGCCGCCGCAGGCGGTCATTCCCCGGGCAATAGCCTGCCCCATGTTCCCAAAGCCTATAAAGCCAATTTTCATGTCATCGCTCCTTGATCTCTCGTCTGTATTGAAACCACATTATTCATTGTCGGATTACTCCTCCGCATGCTCGTGCTTTTCCCTCAGCTCTGCGATGTGCGCCGCCGCGAGGGGGTATTTGTCTTTAAAATGCTCCTCTATCTCTATCCTATGCTTTGAGAGGAACTCCGCAAGCTCCGGGTGCTCATGCCGCACCCGCTCGGTCAAAAGGCGCCGCTCATGCTCAAGGCCCTCAAAAACTCTGTCCTCTGACAGGCCCAGCAGCTTTGACAGCTCACCGAGGCGTCTTTCAAGGTGGATAAGCACCTCGTCCCGATCGATAGCTCCGCCAAAGCGCCACTCGTGCAGCAGCAGGTCAAGTCTGCTCTCCCGGCTTCCCTGCTCGGTTTGCTCAAGGGTGGTGATGACCTCCCCTGCCAGCTGCTCCATTTTCTCCTCCGCGTCCTTACCGTAGGCCCATTCAAATTCCTGAAGCTGGCGCAGCAGCTCGCTCCCGTCGCGCTGCCCCTCGGGTATGAGATTTTCGGCCTGCTCGCTGCTTATGGCGCACTGGATAAGAGCCGCGTACATCGTGCGCCGCACGGCGCCGCCGCTGATAAGCTCCTCCGCTCCAAAGCGGCGAAGCTGGTCATTGACCTGACCGATATGCTCCGTAAGATAGAAAGCGACGCCCCTCTCCCGCAGCTTGCGGTTTATTATCAAAAGCCTGTCGGCAGCGCCCGTGTCCACGCTGACGATGCCGCTCGCGTCGACTATGACGGCCTTGGTGTCGGGCTTTATGCTGCTCTCGATGTCCTCCTGAAAGCGGGCGGCGTTGGCAAAAAAGAGGTTTCCGCTGAAACGGTAGATAACTATGCCGTCAATAGGCCTCGCCTCGCTCATTCGCTCAAGCGGGTAGAAGCCGGGCTTACCGGGGATAGCGCCCAAGAAGTCCCTTTTGGGGTTTGACGCCCGGCGGATAACATCTGCGAAAGACAGTGTTACACCGATTAGAACTCCGTAAATCGTCCCTAATATCAGCACGCCGAGAAAAGCCCCGGCAAAAATGTAAAACTCCTTACGGTCAGCCTTGAAAAGCCGAGCCGCCATGTGAAATTCCAGCGCCCCCATCAGCGCCGAAATGACTATCGCCGTCAGCACCGGCACGGGCAGGAAGCGGATAAAGCCCGTCAGCAGGGTCAGCACCAGCGCCATAATAAGCGCCGCGATGACGCTCACAAGCTGGCTTTTGCCGCCGAACTGCTCATTCATGGAGCTGCGGGACACGCTCCCGTTCACCGGGCAGCAGCCCACCAGCGCCGAGGCGAGGTTTGCAATGGCGAAGCTGAAAATCTCCTGATTATCTTTAAGCTTGTAGTCATTTTTAAGCGCGAAGTTATTCTCCGCCAGAAGTGTCTCCGTCATGATGACCAGCGCCACAGGCAGTGTGCTTTGCAGCGCCGTCACCGGGTCGACGAGCGACAAATCAGACAGACGCAGCGCCCCCAGCCCCGGCTCCACCGCCGCGAGGCAGACAACGCCCCTACCCGGCAGGTCAAACATAGCCGAGAGCGCCGCCCCCAGAGCCATGACCACTATCGCCATTGGGAATCTGGGCAGCAGCTTTTTTGATAGGAGCAGCAGGGTCAGGGCTCCCAGCCCCAGCAGGAGCGAGAGCGGGTGCAGCGCTCCGGCAGCGTGGAAAAGGTGCTCCGCAAGCTCGAACAGTTCCCCCGTTCCGGCGCTGCCGCCCATGAGCTTTGGAAGCTGCATAAGTATAATAGTACAGCAGATGCCGCTTATAAAGCCGCCCATAACAGGCATAGAGATGAGGTTCAGCACATTGCCCGCCCGGATAATGGCAAACAGCAGCAGCCACAGCGCGGTATACAGCGTCAGCACCGGGACAATGCGCACCGCCTCCGGTGAAGCGTAGGCAATGCCCATGCCGGAGATGATGCTGCCTATCATCGCAGCGGGCGCGGCGTCCACACCGAAGATGAACTGCGGCGATGTTGAAAACAACGCGAACAGCAGCACCGGCAGCAGTGAACCGTACAACCCGTACACCGCCGGAAGCCCCGCTATCTGGGCATAGCCCATGGAAATAGGGATGGACACCGCGCCGATAACAAGCCCGGAGACCGCGTCGTTTTTTATATACTCTTTTTTATAACCCTTAAAGCTCTGGAACAGGAACTTCATTTATTTCACCCATTTTATAAGTAAATGCTGTTTGATTATTATAGCATATCCCGCCGCGTTTGGAAAGAAGCGCCTGCGCCGATTTTCGCCCGTCCTTAGCAATATGGCAAATTTGCATAGTGACAGAAGCGGGAGTTTCTGATATACTCATTCAAGCAACAGCAATTTTTTCGCCGTTAAAGAAAAAAGGAGATACTACAAATGAACGATTATATTATTGCCACCTCGTCCACTTCCGATCTGACGCGGGATTATCTGGACGGGCACGGTATTCCTTTTGTCAGCTATACCTACACCATTGGGGACAAGCTCTATGAGGATGACTGCCGCGAGGACAGCCGCCAGAAGGTATACGAGGGTATGCGCGCCGGCGACAGGCTCAAGACCTCAATGATCAACGAGTTTGTATATTATGATTTTTTCAAGTCCCTGCTGGACAGCGGCAAGGACGTTATCTACCTTGACATGTCCCAGAAAATGTCCGTCTCCTATGTAAACGCCAATAAGGCTGCGGACATGGTTCGCCCCGAATATCCGCAGCAGCGGCTCTATGTTATGGATACGCTCTGCATCTCCGGCGGTCTCGGCCTGCTGGTGGAGAATATGGTTCGCCGCAGGGAAGCTGGCATGGGCTTTGACGAGGTCATAGCCTGGGGCGAGGATAACAAGCTCAAGATCGCCCACCGCTTCACGGTGGACGACCTGAACTATCTCAAGGAGGGCGGCCGCGTCTCCAACGCCGCGGCACTGGTCGGCTCGCTCCTTTCCGTCAAGCCCGTGCTGTATGTCCCCGACAGAGGCACGCTCGATGTGGCGCAGAAGGTGCGCGGGCGCAAAAAGGCTCTCGCCGCCATTATCGACGGCATCAAGCACGACCTTGAGCAGGTGGACACCACCGGGCTTGAGATGCACATTCTTCAGGCCGACTGCATGGCGGACGCTGAATTTGTGCGAGACGAGGTAAAGAAAGCCTTCCCCAATATGGGTGAGATAAGCATAACCAGTCTCGGCGTCGTAATAGGCGCTCACTGCGGCCCCGGCCTGCTGACCGTGTTTTATCTCTGCAACGGCCGTCAGCCGATGTAAGTACATATCAAATAGTTTGCCGAAAAATTCTTGATAGCAAAACAGGAGGCTCTGCGCCTCCTGTTTTATTATCCTCATGCGGGCGGCGCTCGTTTTATGATTATTTTTGCAAACACTTGACAGAAAATGAAAGCAAATGTAATATAAGCTCATAAAACTGTGTTCAGCGTTTACTCAGGAGGGCTGGAATATGGCTGAATTTGAGCGCAATACCACCGGATTTACCGCAGATGTGGAACAGTATGATCAGGACAGCCTCATAAAGCTGTACAGGGACTATGTGCCCCAGGCGGATATTGACAGGGAAATACTATGCACCAAATGCGTGCAGGGCCGGGGTCTGCCGGTACCTGAATACCGGGGATACACAATGTATAAAGGGCAGCGTGCAATTATCCTTGAATACATACGGGGCGAGAGCATGATGAAAGTCCTTTCTGAGGGTCAGGTACCGCCGGAGGAGCTGGCGGAGGATTTTGCGAAGGTTCATTACGCCATGCACCAGTGCAGCGCGCAGGAGCTGGAAAAGGGCAAAGTCCGGCTCGAGCGGCTGCTGCGCCTGTCTGAGCCAAACCTGGGCACCGACCTTATGACCCGCTGCCTTAAGCTGATGGAAAAGCTGCCGGAGGGAGATCGTATCTGCCACAATGATTTTCACCCGGGAAATATAATCTACGGTTCCAAGGGCATGACCGCCATTGACTGGAGCGACGCCACCTCAGGCAATCCCTTTGCCGATGTGGCGCGTACGGTGCAGATGTTTGACTACGGCCCGACGGCGCTCAGCGGCAACCCCACAATACCCACAGATAAGATAACTGCCGAGGCCGCGGCAAAATTCAAAGACCGCGGCGAGACGATAAGGCGCTTTACCCGCCGATACGAAAAAAAATATGTTGAGCTGTGCGGGCTGAGCATGGAGGAATATGAAGAGCTCGTGCAGCCCTGGAAGGTGATAGTCCCCGCATCACGCTTTAATATAGAATGGGACTGCAACAAACCCCAGATATTGAAGATGATGTATAAATACTTTATGGCCCACCCGGTATAACAAAAAATTATATACTATGGACAGCAAATAAAAATCGTAGTATTCTAAATGATAGTGTAATCCACGCGGTTCTGTGCAGGGTCGGGTATGTGGTATCCGCCTGATCCCGGCAAAGGTTCAAGTTTAGAACAAAGGGGACATGAGATAATGCTTGCGTCGGAAAGAACAAGATATATTATTTCTCAGTTGAACAAAAACGGCATAATCAACCTGAAAAATGTTGCAAAGGAGCTTAATATATCAGAAGCAACAGTTCGCAGAGACTTTGAAAAGCTGGAAAACGAGGGCAAGCTCAAGCGCGTTACCGGCGGGGCAACACTCACAGGCTCTGCGGAGGATGCTGCCAATACTGCGGAGCTCACGATGCGGGCCAAGCGCTCCCTGAACTATGACGGAAAGCTGCGCGTGGCAAGAAAGGCCAGCGAGACAGTTCTCGACGGAGAATGTATTTTCCTCGACGGTGGCACAAGTATCGCTGCCATGGCGGAGTTTCTGGCAAAGCGGCCTGTGCTGATCGTCACCAACAGCGAACTGCTCGTCCGTTCGCTGAATAACCCCACCGCCAAAATCATCCTCATAGGCGGCATGTTTCTGCCCCATTACAGCATGAGCGTAGGTACTCTTGCCCAGCAGATGCTTCAGCAGTTTCATTTTGACAGAGTGTTCCTCGGCTGCACCGGCATAGATCTTGACGAGTGCTATGCCTATACGAACGAGCTTGACACACTGGCTATAAAACGCCTTGCCATGGATAACGGAGACCGTACATATCTGCTTGTGGATTCAAGCAAGCTCAACAGACGCAGCTTTTGTAAACTGGACACGCTGACTGCTTTTGAAAATGTTTTCTGTGACTCCTCAATCGATATAAAGGACGCGCCTTCAAATTTTGTGATGGTGTAAAACAAAATAAGCAATACAGCAAAAACATGGCCGTGTACATTTGTACACGGCCATGTTTTTGGGTTTTTGAAAAAAACTATATTTTTTTGCAAATAATGCCAGTAGAGGCATACTTGTATTGTACGATATGTAAAAAAAGCTGCATCATTTTTGTGCAAATGCGCAAAAATGAAAAATTTAGGCTAAAATATGCAAAAAAATGTTGAAAATTGCAACAGGCATTTGTATAATACAGGCATAGACAGCCGTGAAAAACGGTAAAAAAAGAACGCCTGAAATAACGGCACAAATTAACAGGAGGAAAAAACATGAAAAAGATTTTGGCCATGCTCCTGGCAGCAGTTATGCTTTTCTGCCTGGCCGCATGCAGCAGCACCCCCGCGCCGGCTGAGTCCCAGCAGCCCGAGGCTTCCGATGCGCCCGCGGACGCACCCGAGGCCAACGACCTGAAGGTCGGCTTTATTTGCGGCGACGCATCTTCCGGCTTCTGGAAGGAAGTTCTTGAGAGCTTCTCCAAAGCCTGCGAGGAGGCCGGCGTCGAGTTCACCTATCAGATAGTGGCCGACAGCGCCGGTATGCGCTCAGCCTATGACTCCATGGTCGCGCAGCAGGTCGACATCATTGTCAACGGCTATGCAAGCGAGGAGATCGCCGTTGCCTACGCCGAAGAAGCTGTGGACAGCGGTATGCCCATGCTCTGCGTGGCGTTCAACTGCCCGGTCGAAGGCGTATACAGCTACGGCACCTCCAACACCGGTCTTGGCGATTCCTTCGGCAGCTACGCGCTTGACGCGATCAACGCCGAGTGGGAGGGCGCGCTTGACCTCATCATCACCTGCAACGCCTACACTGCGGTTCCCGCTATGGCTCCCCGTACCGACAACGCCGTCGAGGTGCTTCAGGCAAACGGATATGAGAATGTTGAGTGGGTCGCTATTGATACCGGCCTTGACACCAGCACCATCGGCGCCAACATCTCCGCCGCCTTGACCTCCCACCCCGATGCAGAGAACATTCTCATCGTGGTCTGCACCGACTCCTTCTGCCCCACCATAGTCAACGCTCTTGCTGACGCAGGCGCGACGGAGAAGGTCATCATGCTCTCCTGCGACTGCACCGAGACTTATATCGACTACGCCAAGGAGCACAACGCCTCCGGCGAGTGGACTCCCTGGTACGGCTCCATCGACCTTAACACCGCCACCTACGGCTACAAGCTCCTTGACAAGGTCATGGCCATTATGGACGGCAGCGTGGACGAGGTCTACACCGAGCACAGCGGTGTGCTGGTCACTTCCGCAAACATCATGGATTTCTACGGCTAAACAGACACAAAATACAGGGTAAACGCTGTGCCGGACAATTTGTCCGGCACAGTGAGCCCTTGATCATTATCCGCGCCTGGGTCTTTTGATATCACAAGAGGACACGGCGCGTTCAGGGATGCGTTGACACAAAAAAAAAGAACCTCGGAGGTGTTAGAGTATTGAGCAATACACTGCTTGAAATGAGAGGCATAACCAAGCGGTTTCCCGGAGTTATTGCGCTGAACAAAGTTGATCTGCGAATAAACAGCGGGGAAGTGCTGGCAGTAGTCGGTGAGAATGGTGCCGGCAAATCCACGCTTATAAAGATCATGTCCGGGGCGTACCAGCAGGACGAAGGTCAGGTGCTGTTTGAGGGTAAGGATGAGGGCAAGCTTATCCCCTCCCGGGCGCTGGCGCTGGGTATCACTGCGATTTATCAGGAGCTGACCAATGTAAAAGGTATGTCCATAGCGGAGAACATATACCTTGGCGTGCAGCCGAAAAAGGGCAGCTTTATAGACTACAAAAAGCTCTACGCGGACAGCCTGAGCATACAAAACGAGGTAGGCCTCGGCTATCTCTCGCCGGAGACCCTTCTGGGCAGGCTCTCCACTGCCGAACAGCAGCTTGTTGAGATAGGCAGAGCTTATTCAAAAAAGCTCAAAGTAATAATCATGGACGAGCCGACCTCCGCGCTCAATCAGGAAGAGACAGAGAAGCTCTTTGCCATTATCCGCAAGCTCCGTGATGAGGGCAAGGGCATTATATACATTTCCCACAAGCTGGACGAGGTCTTTGAGGTAGCCGACCGCGTTCAGGTGCTCAGAAACGGCGAGAGCGTTTATGAGGGGGATATAAAGGATACTGACCGCGATCAGATCATCAACAGCATGTGCGGCCGTGAGCTTAAAGACATGTATCCTGTTTCCAAGCGGGATCTGGGAGATGTGGTATTTGAGGTAAAAAATCTATCCAACGGTTTTCTGGACGATATCTCCATCAACGTGCGCAAGTCAGAGATCGTGGGGCTGTACGGGCTTATGGGCTCCGGCTGCTCCGATATTCTGGAATGTGCCTTCGGCAAAAGGCCATACAAAACCGGTCAGTTTTTTGTGGACGGTCAGGAGGTAAAGATCCATCAGCCAAAGGATGCCATCGGCGCGAGGATAGCATATATCCCCGCCGAGCGCAAGCGCGAAGGGCTGATAATAAACCATTCCGTGCTGAGAAACCTTACCATTGTCACACTGAAGGACTTTGTCGGAAAGCTGTTTCTCAACCTCAAGCGCGAGAGAGCGACCGCCGCGAAATGGGCGGAGAACTACCGCATAAAGACCCCCACTCTGGATACGCCCGCCTCCTCACTGTCAGGCGGCAACCAGCAGAAGATCGTCATCTCCAAATGGGTGGCGATGAAGCCCAAGGTGTTTATGCTCAATGATCCCACAAAGGGCATTGACGTTGGCGCCAAGGTCGAGATCTACAAGGACATTGAGCGCCTTTGCAAGGCGGGGTGCAGCGTGCTGTATGTGGCGGCGGAGCTGCCGGAACTGCTTGGCATTGCGGACAGAGTATATGTAATGCACGAGGGTAAGCTCTGCGGCGAATTTGTCGGGGACGAGATCACCCAGAAAAACATAGTCAAGAGTGCGATAGGAGAATAACAAATGGAAAATAAAGTGACAATAGGCACAAGGCTCAAGCACGTGGGCAAAACTGCCTTCAACTCATACGGCAGCGTTCTGATCGCCATAGTGGCGCTTTCCATCGTCTGGTCGATCTCTTCCCCGTATTTTCTGACGATGGCCAACATGAAGAACATCGGCGTGTATATGTCCGCCTCTGGCATCATAGCCGCCGGTATCACGGTGTCCATGCTGCTTGGCGGTCTGGATCTGTCCCAGATGTCCATCATGGCATTCAGCGGCATTATTGTCGGCGTCTCGTATAACGCGGGTATTCACGGCCCGACACTTTTGCTGATAGCGGTCTGCGTGGGTGTGTGCGGCGGTATCTTCAACGGCCTCATTATGAACTACCTGCATATTGACCCGATCATCACGACCTTGGGCACACAGCTGGTGTTCAGAGCCCTGGCATACATCGTTTCAAACGGCAATATGATAACCATCAATGATGAGTTTATCCGTTGGGTCGGCCGCGGCAAGCTCCTTGGGATCCCCGTGACCATGGTGTTCATGATAGTAGTCTACATCATTGTGGGCATTGTGCTTAAATACACCCGCTTCGGACGTAATGTCATCTCCGTGGGCGGCAGCCAGGAGGCGGCCTTCCTCAGCGGTATCAATGTGAAAAAGACACGCGCCATTGCCTTTATGATCTCCGGCGCCTGCGCCGGTCTTGCCACTATCCTCTATATCTCTCAGGGTTATGTGGCACAGCCTAACCAGGGCTCCGGCGCTGATATGGACTGCATCGCGGCGGTCATCATCGGCGGCCTGTCCGTAGCGGGCGGCAAGGGCAACATCTTCGGCACGCTTCTGGGAATGCTGTTCTTCGCGGTGCTTGCAAACGGCATGGGTCTGCTGAGCATGAACAGCTACGCGCAGCAATTGGTAAAGGGCCTGCTGCTTCTCACCGCAGTGTACATCGACATTGCAAGGAACAAGAAGAGCAAGGTTTGATAAAAACAGCGGAAGCTGATATTTCGTATTTTGATTTTCTGAAAGGAGTGCGGCATAAACGCGCCGCGGAAAGACTATGAAACCTACTAAAAAAGCAGCAGAAATGACAGTGCAGGAGCTTGGCCGTTACATAGACCAGTCCGTCCTCAAGCCTGAATTTACTCAGGATGACATACGCAAATATATTCAGGAGGGCATTGACTACAACTGCGCGACCGTCTGCATCAATCCCGCTTCCCTGCCCATCGCAAGAGAGCTGTGCAAGGGCACGAACACCGGCATATGCGTTGTGTGCGACTTCCCCTTCGGTCTGTCCACCACAGAATCCAAGGTCGCTCAGGCGGAAATAATCTGCCGCGACGGCGACATTCAGGATCTGGACATCGTCGCCAATTACGGCTGGATACGCAGCGGCAGATGGGACGATGTGCAGGCGGATATAAAGGCTGTTGCCGATGTGTGCCACAAATACGGCTCCAACCTCAAGGTGATCTTCGAGACTGACGCGCTCACTCTCGATGAGATAAAGAAGGCCACCGAGGTGGCGATCTCCGCGGGGGCGGACTTCGTGAAAACCTCAACCGGCTTCTTCACCGGCGGCAAGAACGACGGCGCGACCTATGAGATCATTCAGGCCATGATGGACGTGGCCCAGGGCCGCTGCAAAATCAAGGGCTCTGGCGGTATACGTGACCGTGAGAAGTTCCTGAAGCTTATCGACATGGGCATCGACCGCATGGGCATCGGCTATAAGTCCACCCCTGTGGTGCTTGGCCTCAAGTAAAAAATCAGCAGCTCAGGAGGAACTCTAATGGGAAATTCCTATGATTTTCGTGTAGGTTTTCAGCCCTTTAATCTCATGCCTCCCGACGGCACCGCCCCCGGTATGGACTCATATATCTGGACTCTTGATGAGTGCCGGCGGCTTGGCGCCCGGGCAATATCTCTTTTCCCTAATCTGATACCAAAGGATCTGAGCGCCGCCACTATAAGTGAGATGGCGGACATGGCACGGCAGAGCGATGTCAAGCTCATTCTCTACCCCTTCTCCGTGTGGGGTCTTGCGGGGCTCCCCCTGCGGGTGGATTCATGGGGCGCCGCGGGAGCCACCGTGGGTGCCTCCGGGCCGGACGACATCCCGGATGTCGCCCTCGCCCGCAAGGGTGTTGAAAGCACCATAACGCTGGCAAAGGCCCTTGGCGCGGATATACTCTGCTCCGGCTACGGCCATTCAAATGTGGCCACCAGCCGCTACAACAAGGCTTTCCCCTTTTCCGAGCAGAAGAAATTCATCGTCGCAAACCTCAAAATACTTGCGCAGATGCTTGAGGGCACAGGACTAAGCTTTGCCTACGAAAACCACTGCGACTTCAGCGGACGGGAGATCGCCTCCATCATAGAGGAGGTTGACTGCGAGCAGATCCGGGCTCTTTACGACTTCGGCAACGGAGCCGTGGCCTGTGTTGACCCCATGGAGGATCTGGAATATCTTGCTCCCTACGCCATTGCCTGCCATTTCAAGGACTTTGCAGTGGTGGACAACCCCCTGCGCACAAGGCTATACCCGGATATGCCTCTGACTGTCACTGGCTGCTATCTGGGCGAAGGCTTCATTGACTTTGACAGGATACTCAAAACCCTGATAGAAAAAGCGCCAAAGCCTCAGGGCATGATGCTCCTGGCAGAGCCGGCCTTCAAGCTGCCCACAAATGACGCCGAGCGCGATGACCGGGTAGAGTACAACAGGAAGATCTCCCGCCAGTTTGTAAAGAAAATGCTGGAGATCGTGGAGCGTTATTGATAAAGGAGGTATACCTACATGAAAGCTTTGGGCCTTGGAGCCATAGGCTCCGGTGAGATCGCGATAAACTCAATTTTCAAGCACCTTGACCTGCACGATACCGACGATAAGGTGTATATGGCCGCCGTGTGCGACCCCGTGCCCGGACGCGCGGAGGCAATGGCGCAGCAGTATGGCATCAAAAGCTGGTACATGACCGATGATGAGCTGCTGGCAGACCCAAATGTGGACATAGTATCCATCTGCTCACCGATCCGCTTTCACTATGAGCAGGGCATGAAGGCCATACGCGCCGGAAAGCACGTCCACTTCAATAAGACCATGGCCATGACCAGCAGGGAAGCCATGGAGCTTATCGAGGAAGCCCGGCGCATGAACGTAAAGCTCACCGCCTCCCCCGGCATGATGGCCATGCCCCTGAACATTGAGTCCAGACGCGCTGTGCTTGAAAATAAGCTTGGCAAGGTGACTTACGCCATCGGCGGCGTCCGCGGTGTGCTGTTTTATCATCTGCGCGAGGGCTACCGGCATGATAACTGCGGCTCTGAGCCGCTTATCCCCACCTGGTATTACAAGAAGCCCGATGGCGGCCCCCAGTATGACCACGCTGTCTACGGGCTGACCTCCATGACCGGTATTCTTGGCCCGGTCAAGCGTGTG
This sequence comes from Clostridiales bacterium UBA7103, assembly GCA_002493305.1. GTDB lineage: Bacteria > Bacillota > Clostridia > Oscillospirales > Oscillospiraceae > Limivicinus. Next base: position 43,567 of record DKYJ01000058.1, read on the forward strand.
TCCTGCATGGGCGGGCAGATAATGAAGGAGTTCAAATTCGGCGAGCAGATCATCGAGAGCGAGGTTGACGACAACTTTGTTTTCCTGCTTGACTTCGGTGAAAACACCTTCGGCATGTTCTACTCGGCTCTTGCCGGCGGCGAGAACATGATGAGTCCCTCCCTGTACGGCACAGAGGGCAGGCTTGAAAAGGGTGTTTTGAACAATGTGCAGCTCTTTGAAAACCCGATAATGGGCATGGCGGCAAAGGGTCTTCCTATGGAGCATCTGAAGATGCACGAGCCTTTTGTATACCGGGATGTCATGGAGCTTGTGGACTATGTCCGCGAGGACAAGCGTCCGTTCGGCTCGGCAGAGCAGGGCTGCCATGTGCTTGAGATAATCGAGGCGGGCTTTGAATCCATGCGCTCCGGCAGGACCGTGGAACTCAAAACCAGCTTCACTCCGCTGACTCTTGAAGAGCTTGGATAACGCAAACTGCCGCAGCGCCGGTTTCCGGTGCTGCGGCATGAAGGCATAAAGAAACCCTGTGTTAAATTAAATTATTAAAAACGGCGCGCCGCTCGCCGCAGAAGCGGCAGCCGCGGCACATTCCGAAAATCTCCGCTCCGCCGCATGTGGAGTTTTTCATTTCTTTTTGTGCTGACGGCTATGCGGCAGAATGGAGATCAATATGAAAATTATACAGGTTGGCAGCAGCGGCTGGGCGGCCGGCTGGCTTGAATATATCCACAACGACCCCGACTGTGAGCTGGTCGCGCTTGTGAGCCGCGGCGGAGCAACGCTGGAGGCGGCAAAGGAAAAATGGGCCATCAGCGACGCTGTGTGCTGCACCGACTATGACGAGGCGCTCAAGCGCGAGGCCGATCTTGTTATTGTTGCCCTGCCCCATAAGTTCCATATAGATTATGCAAAAAAGGCCGTGCTTGCCGGGAAAAATGTTATAATAGAAAAGCCTCTCTGCGACAACCTTGACGAGGCGAAGGAGTTCCTGCGCTTTATGGAGGGTCGCCGCGAAAAAGCTTTTGTGAGCCAGAATTACCGCTTCCGTCCCCAGCTCTGGCAGATGAAGGCCAGCTTCGGCAGTGAGGGCATTGGTGATCCCGCCTGGGCAAATGTTGTGTTCCGCCACGGTGTGACCCACGAGCGGAACAGCGAAAAAACCGCCTGGCAGCGCAAGGACTGGCGGCAGCAGCAGACAAGCCTTTTGCTGCTGGAGGTCGCCATACACCATTTTGACATGCTGCGCTTCATAAGCGGCTCCAATGTAAAAAGCGTGTACGCCCGCGGCTGGAACCCGGAGTGGAGCGACCTTAACGGCATAGGCGCCGCCTTCATAATGCTGGACTTCGAAAATGGCTTCAGAGCCAACTACTCTGTCACCGAAAAATCCATAGGCTTCCCCACTGGCTATCAGGCAGACTGGATAATGCAGACTGACAAGGGTGCCGTAAAATGGGAAAATGACGAGCCCAATAAGCTTTCCATGTCCGTTGACGCTCAGGGCAGCCTGACCGAGGACTTCTATTTCCCCGGAAAAGACCGGGCGGGCGTTCTTGCCGAGCTCAAGAAGCAGCTCATAGGTGAAAAAGGCGCGGTGCCGGAGGTGTTTGACAACATCAACAGCCTCGCGATAGGCTTCGCCGTGCTCAAGAGCATTGAGGAGGACAGACCCGTATTATTAAGCGAGATCCTTTGAGAGGTACAGAACATGAGTGATAAAAAAGCGCGCATTGGCATTATAGGCGCGGGCACAGTGGCAAGGGACAATCAGATCCCGGCATTTCTCAAATGCGACGAGGCTGAGGTGATCGCAGTCTTTGACAGGCACATCGAGCGGGCGCAGGCGCTCTGCCAGCGCTACGGCATACCCAAGGCTTATTCAGTGCTTGAGGAGCTGCTCAATGATGAGGATATAGACTGTGTGAGTATCTGCACGGGCAATGTCTCCCACGAGAGCCTTGTCATCGCCGCAGCGAAGGCCGGGAAAAACATACTTTGTGAAAAACCCATGGCAATATCCGTGCAGGAGGCGGAGAACATGAAGAAGGCCGTTGAGGAGAGCGGCGTTACCTTCATGATGGCTTTTGTCAACCGTTTCCGTCAGGAGAGCATAATCATTTCGGAGCTGCTGGAGCAGCAGCGCTTCGGTCAGATCTACCACGCCCGCTGCGGCTGGGTGCGGCGGCGCGGCACCCCCAGCGGCTGGTTCACGGACAAGTCCAAATCCGGCGGAGGCGCTGTGCTTGATATAGGCGTGCACGTGATCGACCTTACATGGTATCTCATGGGCAGACCCCGGCCCGTCTCCGTAAGCGGCGTCACCCACAGGCAGATCGGCGCCTATGAGACACGCAGCGTGAAGGGCTGGGCAGCGGCGGGGGCGAAAAACGGCGTTTTCGACAATGAGGAAGCCGCAACCGCTCTTATACGATTCGAAAACGGTGCTTCAATGAGCGTGGATATAAGCTGGGCCATCAACGGCAAGGAAGAGAAAATGTTCTCTAAAATCTATGGCACAAGAGGCGGCGCCAGCTTTCGCCCCATCGAGATATATGGCGAGGAAAACGGCTTTTTGACGGACACTGTCCCTGTGCTTGTGCCGGAGGACAGCTGGCAGCCCGCCTTTGAGCGTGAGACGGCGCACTTTGCCCATTGTGTGCTCACCGGTGAAAAGCCCATGCCTTCTCTGGATGACGGGCTGACGGTACAGCGCATGCTCAACGCCATATATGACTCCGCCGCGCTCGGAAGAGAAGTACAGCTGTAAAAAGGAGCCCTAATGCCGACACTTAAATTTCCTGACAATTTTATTTGGGGCGCGTCCTGCGCCGCCTTCCAATCAGAGGGCGCATGGCAGGCCGACGGCAAAAGCGAGAGCATCTGGGATCGCTTCTGTCATATACCCGGGAACATTCTCAACAACGACACCGGAGATGTAGCTCTGGACTTTTACCACCGCTACGCCGAGGACGCCAGGATCATGAAAGAGCTGGGGCTGAGGGTACAGCGCATTTCCATATCCTGGCCGCGTATCTTCCCCGAGGGCAGCGGCAGGCTCAACCAGAAGGGTCTGGACTTCTACCGCCGGGTGGTGGACGCTCTGCTTGAAAACGGCGTTGACCCTTTTATCATGATGTACCACTGGGATCTGCCCCAGTGTCTTCAGGAAAAAGGCGGCTGGCTCAATCGGGATACGGCTGGCTATTTGGCTGAGCTTGCCGGGACGATATACGAGGCTTTTCCAAAAGAAGTTCCACTCTGGGGAACCATTCTTGAGCCTCAGATCTGCGCTTATCACGGCTATTGGGACGGAAAGCACGCCCCCGGTATGCGGGACTTTTCCTCCGCGCTGCTGGCCGGGCATAATCTGCTGCGCGCCCACGGAATGATGGTGGACGCCTTCAGAGCCTCGGGCACCAAGGGGGAGATAGGCATAACGAACTACCTTCCCAGCCACTATCCCCTGACCGGGTGCCCGGAGGATATTGCCGCCGCCCGCCGCTGGGACGGCTGCTGGAACCGTTGGTTTTTAGACGCGGTGTACAAGGGCCGGTACCCGGAGGATATGCAGCAGTGGTATCTGAACCATGGAATAGTCCTTCCCCGGATACACGAAGGGGATATGCAGCTTATATCCAGACCCACCGATTTCTTTGGTCTGAACTATTATTACAGCTACTTTATCGGCCATGGTCAGGATCGCTGGCCCCTTGAAGTAAACTCCGTAAGGCCCGCTGACAGGGAATATACCGCCATGGGCTGGCCCATCTGCCCGGACGGATTTTATGACTGCGTCATGCGCTGCTGGCGGGACTACGGCAAAAAAATCATCATCACCGAAAACGGCGCTGCTTTTTATGATGAACTGACCCCCGACGGCCAAGTCCACGACGCCAAGCGCATAGATTTCTACAAAAAGCATCTTGCGGCGCTGCACCGGGCCATTGAGGACGGAGCAGATGTCCGGGGATATCTTACCTGGTCGTCCTTCGACAATTTTGAGTGGGCGCTGGGATATGACAGGCGCTTCGGGCTGACCTATGTGGACTATGAGACACAGCAGCGCTATATAAAAGACAGCGGGCGCTGGTATGCGGAGCTTTGCCGCAGCAACGCCCTGGAGGTTGACTGAGATGGTTAAAATAGTAGTAAAATTCAAGATCCAGAAGGGCATGGAGGCAGATTATCTTCGGGATCTGAAGCCCTGTATCCTCAAAACCAGGGAGGAACCGGGCTGCCTTGAGTATACCGCTTTCTGGAACGCAGAAGAAAATGTTCTCACGCTTTTCGAGTGCTTTAAGGACAGCGAGGCCGCCGCAAGGCATCTTGAATACCCGCATTTTGCGGTGGATTTCAAGGCACTCAAAAAATATTACGACGGTAAAGCCGTTGCCGAACGCTATGAGGACGAAATAATCTGACACGCTGAAATGGAGAACCGGGATGAAATCAGTGGAAGCCTTTATAAAAAAGACCGCCATCGGCCCCGACGGGACTGATGCCGGCGTGTTCATGCGCCTCTTCAAGCAGGAGATGGAGCGTGGCGCAAAAAAAGAGGGCAGCTCTCTTGCAATGATACCCACCTATGTTTTCCTCAGCGGAGCCGACGTCAGGGATAAATGCGCCGCCGCCATAGACATGGGCGGCACAAACCTGCGCACGGCCCTTGTCCGTTTTGACGGGCACCGGGCGCATCTGGAGCATTTCAGCTCCCGGCCCACACCCGGCACGGAGGGCAGACTCAGCTGGCAGCAGTTTATCGACCTTTTGGCTGAGGCCGTACGGCCGCTTATGGAGCACACGGACAGGCTCGGCATCTGCATCTCCTTCCCTACCACCATAAGCCCGGACGGGGACGGCACTATCCAGCGCTTCACGAAAGAGGTGGATATCGAGGGCTTTGAGGGGCGCCGTGTATGCCGGGATCTGGCCGCCGCTCTGGGCCGTGCCGACTTGAATATAAAGGCTCTGAACGACACCACCGCCGTGCTTTTAAGCGGTCTTGCCGCCGGGAAGGACAGCGGCGGGCTTCTGGGGCTCATCAACGGCACAGGCACAAATATCTGCTGTCAGCTCCCATGCCAAAGTCTCGGCGTGAGCGGCAGCGGAAACATGATAATTGCCGTTGAATCCGGCGGCTTCCAGCCACCTGACAGAAACGCCACCGACCGCAGGCTCGACGAGGCTACCATCGCCCCGGGCGTGTATCTTGAGGAAAAGATCGTGTCCGGCGCGTATCTGGGGCAGCTATGCTTTCTTGCTCTGTCAGAGGCGGCGGAGGCGGGGCTGTTCTCTCCGGAGAGCGCCGCTCGGATCGGCGCGTTGACGGCTCTGAGCACTCCGGAAATGGACTTCTTTGGCAGCGGCGGTGAGAGCGCGCTCTTTGCAGATAAGGCCGATGCTGACCGCGGCAGAGAGATCGTGCGGGCCGTCTTTGCAAGGGCGGCAAAGCATATAGCGCTTAGTCTCGCGGCCACTATGGACTACACTCTTGGCGACAGGACGGATATTACCATCTCCGCCGACGGCTCCGTGCTGCGAAAGAGCAGGCTGTTCAAAAAATATCTGCCGGAGTTTATGGCTCAATATGCCCCGGGCAGGAATGTTGAATTTCTCATGATAGATGATTCCACCATTATTGGCACCGCCATCGGAGCCCTCATTTAAAAAACTGACAAAGCTCAAGCGCCCGTATGAAAATACGGGCGCTTTGTTTGCTGTCGTACTATTCGGATTTACTCCGCGGGGCTGAACTCTTCCTTGCCCGCGCCGCAGAGCTCGCAGGCAAAATCATCGGGAAGGTCTTCCCACTTGACACCGGCGGCGTCCTCGTCGTATTCCCAGCCGCAGAGATTGCAGACATACTTCATGTTGATTTCCTCCTTAGAATCAATTATAAGTACGGGCGGGAGTCACCCGCCCGCATAATTGCGCAATTACTTGCCGAAATATCTCTCCAGCAGACCGGCGAAGGCCTTGCCGTGGCGGGCCTCGTCGCGGGCCATCTCGTGGACGGTGTCATGAATAGCGTCCAGATTGTACTTCTTGGCAAGCTTTGCAAGCTCGAACTTACCTGCGGTCGCGCCGTTCTCGGCCTCAACGCGCATGGCCAGATTCTTCTTGGTGCTGTCGGTGACGACCTCGCCCAGGAGCTCTGCAAACTTGGCAGCATGCTCGGCCTCCTCAAGGCCGGCTTTCTCCCAGTACAGGCCGATCTCGGGATAACCCTCGCGGTGGGCAACTCTCGCCATGGCAAGATACATACCGACCTCGGTGCACTCACCCTCAAAGTTGGCCTTGAGACCTGCAATGATCTCGGCCTTGACTTCCTCGGGGACATCGGCGCCAAACTGCTTGCCAACGCCGACAACATGCTCGGCAGCCCAAGTCATATCGCTCTTCTGCTCGGTGAACTTGGAGCCGGGAACCTTGCACTGGGGGCAGAACTCGGGGGGAGTATCACCCTCATGAACATAACCGCATACGGGGCAGACCCACTTTTTCATAATAATACCTCCATAATTTCTTATGTAAAATTTATTTTATTGCCCTTTTCAGTAAACGCGGTTTGTTCAGCGCTTACTAAAGAGCAGTAAAAGCTGTTTACTCGCCGCAGTAGGAACACAGGCCGCTGATATTCAACGTCACCCGCTCGGCTGAGCAGTCTATCCCAACGGCAAGCTCACCGGCAAGGGCACGAAGGCTCTCCGGGAGCTCCATATCCATCACCCGGCCGCAGCGGCGGCAGATAAAATGGGCGTGGGGATCGGTGCGCCCGTCAAAGCGCGCCTGCCCGTCCACATGAGCCACGCACTGCGCAAGCCCCTCCTCCTGCAGGACGGAGAGATTGCGGTACACCGTGCCAAGGCTCAGCTCCGGGTAATCGGGCTTGAGCTGTCTGTAAAGCTCATCGACCGAGGGATGTTCTTTTGTGGCGGCAAGAGCGCTGAGCACCGCGCTGCGCTTCCTGCTGTTTTTTCTTCTAATATCCATAGACATTCAATTTCAGTAATAATTCCTAATATCTGGCCTATTTATATCATATTCTCAGGGCTTTGTAAAGAGAATTTTTTGTGAATTTCCTTGTACGGATTTAAGACGTTTAGAATCTCTGCTTGGGGGAAGCCCTGAAACGGCGTAAACATCTTGCAAAAGCGCAAAACAAACTCCGCACCAATCTTGGCTCTCCCTATGGGAGAGCTGGCGGCGAAGCCGTCTGAGAGGGCAATACGCGCGAGGCTCGAAGTTAGCACCGGCGTAAAGCTGCACCGCAGGGGTATCCTCTCCGGCTTGCCGCTGCGCGTCAAGCCACCTCTCCTTGCTGCGGCAAGGCGAGGCAAGAGGCGGGCGCAGCCTTTGGCAGAGAGCAGAATTTGAACCGCACCAAATCCCCGGAAAGGGTCCTCCAAAGGGGAAACCGCCGTCGCGGTGTCCCCTTTGGGCGTTTCAAATAGGGAGATTTTTAAGAGGGGAAGAAAACGAAATCTTCCCCTCTTAA
>DKYJ01000021.1:0-1642 GCA_002493305.1 Clostridiales bacterium UBA7103
CATCGGCGGTGACGACTCCAACACAAATGCGGCTGTCCTGGCTGAGTACTTTGCCGCCCATAACACCGGTGTGCAGGTCATTGGTTGCCCCAAGACCATTGATGGTGACCTGAAGAACGAGGATATCGAATGCTCCTTCGGCTTTGACACCGCAACCAAGACTTACAGTGAGCTGATCGGCAACATTGAGCGTGACGCCAACTCGGCCAAGAAGTACTGGCACTTCGTTAAGGTCATGGGACGTTCCGCCTCCCACGTGGCTCTGGAATGTGCATTGGAGACCCAGCCCAACATTTGCCTCGTTTCAGAGGAGGTTGCCGCCAAGAAGATGTCCCTCTCCCAGATCGCGGACTACATTGCCGACTCGGTGGAGAAGCGGGCCGAGAAGGGCATGAATTTCGGTGTGGCCATTATTCCCGAGGGAGTGGTGGAGTTTGTCCCCGAGTTCTCCAAACTGATCGCCGAGATCAACGAGCTACTGGCCGGTAGCAAGGCGGCCGTCTTCAACGACCTGCCCACCTGGGACGAGAAGTACGTTTTCATCGAGAAGGGTCTGACCAAGGAATCCATGGACGTCTTCGCCATTCTGCCCCAGGGCATCCAGCAACAGCTCTTCCTGGAGCGGGACCCCCACGGTAACGTACAGGTCTCCCTGATCGAGTCCGAAAAGCTGTTTTCCGCACTGGTTAAGGACAAGCTGGCCCAGCGGAAGAAAGCCGGGACCTACAAGGGAAAGTTCAGCCCTCTCCATCACTTTTTCGGCTATGAGGGAAGATGCGCCTTCCCCTCCAATTTTGACGCGGATTACTGCTACTCCCTGGGCTACAATGCCTTTATGCTGATCCAGTACGGCTATAACGGCTATCTGTCCAAGGTGTCCAACCTCTCCAAGCCCGCCGAGGAGTGGGTGGCCGGCGGTATGCCCATCACCAAAATGATGAACATGGAACGCCGTCACGGCGAGGACAAGCCGGTCATCAAGAAGGCTCTGGTGGAACTGGACGGCAAGCCTTTCCAGTATTTTGCCGCTCACCGGGATCGGTGGGCTGTTGAGACTGCTTACACCTATCCCGGCGCCATCCAGTATTTTGGGCCTTCTGAGGTCTGTGACCTTACCACGCGGACGCTTGCCCTGGAAAAGGGTTAATTTGTTCCCGGCCCCAAGATGTAGCAACTTCCCGCATGCAGCGCCGGAAATTGTAACTTCCAGGTATTGCATTTTTTACGGGGTTTTGTTAAAATAAAGTCAGCCCAAAATTTGAAATAAGGAGTTGGAACCCATGCCTCTTGTTACTTCTACCGAAATGTTCAAAAAAGCCTATGCCGGCGGGTATGCAGTTGGCGCCTTCAATGTGAATAACATGGAGATCGTTCAGGGTATCACCGAAGCTGCAAAGGAGCTCAATGCCCCCCTGATCCTTCAGGTTTCCAAGGGCGCCCGCGCCTATGCNNCACCAAGATGATGAACATGGAGCGTCGGCACGGCGAGGACAAGCCCGTCATCAAGAAGGCTTTGGTGGAATTGGACGGCAAGCCCTTCCGGTTTTTTGCCGCTCACCGGGATCAGTGGGCAGTTGAGACCGATTACACCTATCCCGGCGCGATCCAGTATTTTGGGCCTGCCGAGGTCTGCGACCTCACT
>DKYJ01000021.1:1927-44527 GCA_002493305.1 Clostridiales bacterium UBA7103
TTCCAAGGGCGCCCGCGCCTATGCTAACCATACCTATCTTATAAAGCTGGTGGAAGCTGCCGTTATTGAGACCGGCCTGCCCATTGCCCTGCATCTTGACCACGGCAACAGCTTTGAGCTTTGCAAGTCCTGCATTGACGGCGGCTTTACCTCCGTTATGATCGACGCGTCCTCAAAGTCCTTTGAGGAGAATATTGCCCTTACCAGACAGGTTGTGGAATATGCCCATGATCACGGCGTTGTTGTTGAGGCCGAGCTTGGTACTCTGGCCGGGATCGAGGATGAGGTCAAGGTTTCCGCCGAGGACAGCTCTTACACCAGACCCGAGGACGTTCAGGAATTTGTTGAGCGCACCGGCTGCGACTCTTTGGCCATAGCCATCGGCACCTCTCACGGCGCTTATAAGTTCAAGCCCGGCACTGACCCCAAGCTCCGCTTTGACATTCTGGAGGAAGTTGAGCACCGTCTTCCCGGGTTCCCCATCGTTCTGCACGGTTCTTCCTCTGTCCCTCAGGAGTTTGTTAAGATCATCAATGAAAACGGCGGCAATATGCCAGGTGCCATCGGTGTTCCCGAGGATCAGCTTCGCCGCGCTGCGTCCATGGCTGTCTGCAAAATCAACATTGACTCTGACCTGCGCCTTGCCATGACTGCCAGTATCCGTAAGTACTTTAATGAACACCCCGATCATTTTGACCCCCGCCAGTATCTGGCTCCCGCCCGTGACGCTATCCGTGAGATGGTCAAGCACAAGCTGGTTGACGTCCTCGGCTGTGACGGGAAGGCCTGATCCACATTTAAAAAGAGAGAAATTGGAGGTGGCATAATTGAGCCAGAGACCTGCCCATGCAAAGCATACTGCTCCACCGGCCCGCAAATCCCGCCCCGCGCCCGCACCAAAGGCACCAAAGGCGGCTGACAGCGGCGCACCAAAGACTCCAGCGGTACCTGATACTACGATTTTGATCGTGCGTCTTGCCCTTGCAACCGTACTGTTTGTGGTGTCGCTTATTGTTAAGATGCCCGCTGCGGTGAAGATAATTATTCTTGTCCTCGCTGCTGTGGCTGCCGGCTATGACCTTGTGCTTGATGCGGTCAACAATATAACTGGCGGCAGATACTTTGCCACTCCTGTTATAATTTCCTTTGTTGCTCTTGTCTCGTTCATCATCGGCTTTGCCGTTGAAGGCGTGGCTCTGGTGATTCTGTATCAGATTGGCGGACTGCTTATTAAATACGCAGGGGAGCGCACTAAAAAAACAGCGGAGGATATTATTAAGCGCCGCAGCGAAGATGCGGTGGACGCTGTCCGCGCTCAGATTGCCAATGGTGACACTGCCCCCAAGAGCATAGAAAAGCTCATGCTGGACAGCTCCTCTTTGGTGCTCAAAGGTGCAATGGTCTTTGCGCTGGTCTACGCCATAGTTCTGCCGCTGACTACAAGCTACAGCTTTATTGTCTCGATCCATAGAGCAATAACTATTCTCATTATTTCAACGCCCGTTTCCGTCGTGGCCGCCATGCCGTTCACCGGTATGATCGGTCTTGCGTACAGCGCCCAGCAGGGGGTTATGTTCAACAGCGTTGACGCTATGGAGACCGCCGAACGGCTGAACATAGCGGTTTTTGATAAGGCCGGTATATTCACTGACGGTTCACCCAGAGTGCTGGCCATTGAATCCGACGTGCTGGATAATCACAATTTAATAAGCTTTGGCTCACACGCTGCATATTACTCTGAGCAGCCTGCTGCAAGAGCTATTGCCGCTCTCAACGAGCAGGAGTTCAGGACAGACATTATTTCTGATTTTGAGGAGATTCCCGGCAGCGGTATAGATGTCAATATAGGCGGCGCTCATGTCTCTCTCGGTACTGCGGAGTTTTTGGCCGGCAGGGGAGTATATGTGCCCCAGTCCGAGGGTGACGCTGGTAAACCCTATTATATGAGCATTGCAGACAGGTATGTGGGCAGATTCGTTGTCTCTGATAACATCAATGAGGACGCTGCAGATCTGGCTTCAGAAATTAAGGCTGTTGGTGTTCGCCGCTGCATACTTCTCACAGAAGACTCAGAGAGTGCGGGACAGCATTTTGCAGAGGAGCTTGATTTCGACGAGGCTTTCTGCCAGTGTAGCCCCGAGAGAAAACTAAAATATATTGACGATTTGAGCCAGGCGGGCAAAAACAAGGTGGCATATATTTATGCAAACGGCTTTGAAGGTCACAGCGCCGCAAGCCTTGATATTCGTGTTGCAAAGAAGGCAAAATATGCCGACGCCGTTGTTCTGCCGGAGAGCGTGGAGAATATTCCGTTCTCGTTCCAGGTGGCAAAGCGCATGAAGGAAGTAGCAATTGAAAATGCGGTGTTTGCATTTGTCGTCAAGGCAATTTTGATTTTCCTGAGTATAATTGGTTACTGCAATGTGTGGTTCGCGATTTTCATTGATATAGTCGCGATACTCGCAACAATGTTGAATGCTGTAAGAGTTACAAATGAATCTCTGTTGAACACATACAGAGCCAGAACAGGAAAATAAACCTTAACAAAAAAGCGTACGTCATTAGACGCACGCTTTTTTGTTATATTGCAGCTATCTGGCAAAAAAATTTTTCAATAAATGCTGTGTGAGGGGAGAGTAAGCTGATGAATTTATTGACATCTTATCGTGTATATGTTATATTTGGTTAAAGAGCGTTTGATTCGCATAATATCAATTAAACGAACTTAGACGTAAGGATTTGAGGTGAAAATATGGTTTTAGATCAAATCACAGATGCGCCGGATATTTTGCTTGAATTTCTTGAATATCATTCCACCGTGCGCGGACACTCTGACAAAACCGTTATGGGTTATTATTTGGATTTGAAGATTCTGTTTCGTTTTCTTAAACGACGCAGACACCTTGTTGATCCTGCTACACCATTTAATGAAATCGACATAACCGATATTGATATAGACTTTATTAAAACGATACGCATTGAAGAACTTTACAGGTACCAATCGTTTTCACCGGAGTCGCTAAATTCCTCGGTCGGCCTGTCTCCAGCCAGCCGCTGCCGCAGGACTTCATCAGTAAAGTCATTTTTTAATTATCTGACAAACAAGCGTCATTTGCTTGAAAAAAATGTTTGTCAAGAACTTGACATGCCAAAACGCCAAGCCTCGCTGCCGAAGTATCTCGAGGAATCCGAATGCGAGCGGCTGCTTGCGGCCTGTGAAGGCACATACGCACTTCGTGATTATTGTATGCTGATGCTTTTCATGTCCTGCGGTCTGCGCGTGTCAGAGCTTGTGTCGCTCAATACGACTGATATATATGAAGATCACCTCCGCGTTCTCGGCAAGGGCAACAAGGAAAGAGTCATATATTTTGCCGAGGGCTGCCGGGAGGCATTAGACGACTATCTATCAGTTCGCAACGGTGATGAGCTTCCAAAGGGCGAAGAAAATGCGCTGTTTATTAGCCGCGACCACCGGCGAATCAGCGTGCGCGGCGTGCAGAAAATGCTTGACAAAAAATTGAAGATAGCAGGACTTGACAGCAGCCGTTATTCGCCACATAAGCTGCGGCATACCGCTGCCACACTTATGCTTAAAAATGGAGTTGACACAAGATCACTTCAGGAGGTGCTTGGGCACAGCAATCTGAATACAACGCAGATATACACGCATCTGGATAATGCAGCCTTACATGAGGCTGCAATGGCAAACCCAATAGGCCGTAAGAAGAAAGCAGATATAGAAGAGAACTAAGCTGGGAAACTCCCGGCTTAGTTCTCTATGATCGGTACTGCACCACCAATATCGAAAATTGGTAAATCTGTTAGAAATACAGGCTCCACGCTTTTTTTACGAAGAAAATCAAGTATTTTGTCCTTATCAGCGTGATGATTCAATACGCCGGTAAATGCGAGCCTGTCCGCGCTCATCTTAAATGTAGCACCGCCAATAAATCCGTATTCAAATCCAGGCAGGTTTACATAACCCTGTGAAATCAATAATACATCAAACCCGCTGTGCGCAGCAGATCTTGCTATTCCCCTGTCAGCTGTTATAATTGATTCCTTGTCCACAACGCATATTGAACAGCGGGAGTATCCCTGTTTGACCGGGATCATCTTGCTGCCTCTACTTGTGAAATAATCGACGATTTGACCTGCCGTTGAACTTTTACAGTATATCAACGCATTTCCAACCGCGCAGGCATTGAGCGCCGCATCGTCCGGGTATTTTTTGCCCAGGGATTGGCTGAGAAAGCTCTGTTCAATGCCTATTTCCATCAATTTTTTCTCTAATACACTCCCCTTCAGCTCGGGGGCGAGCAGGCACTTCTCCCCTCCCAGATGGAAAACAGACAGATCAACGTGCCCTGAAAGTCTCGAATCAATTGATGAGTTGTCTGGAACAAAAATCGGCGTAATTCCAGTGTTTTTAAGTGGTTTTTCGAGAATATCGGCGTATTTTTGCCCTAAAAGCAAGGCTTTCACGCTTTGGGGAAGGTTTGGTTTAGCTACAAAACCGCTCATTTTTTCCCTTTACCAAGAGCGGCTGCAACAGCCTCACCCACATTTTTTACGCGAATAAGCTCCAAGCCCTTATAAGAGCTGATATCCTCGCGTGCGTGAGCCGGGATAGCACAGCGCTTAAAGCCTATGCGGGAAATCTCAGAGAGCCGCTGGTTCATGAAATTAACGCTTCTGACTTCACCGGAGAGACCCACCTCTCCGATAGCCGCAAAATCAACCCCCAAGGGCCTGTCAAGAAAGCTGGAGGCCAGAGCCAGCATGGTCGCAAGATCAGCCGCCGGCTCTTCGAGCATGAGACCGCCGATAACATTTATATAGGAATCGCAGCCGCCGACAGGCATACCTCCCCTTTTTTCTAAAACCGCAAGGAGCATAGCTGCCCGGTTGTAGTCGATACCGTTGCTGCGTCGGGAGGAGGCGTTATAAGCGGCGGGACTGACAAGTGCCTGAATTTCCGCCAGCAAAGGGCGCGTGCCTTCCATCACGCAGGTGACGCAGGTGCCGGGGCTGTTTTCAGGTCTGCCGGACAGCAGCATTTCAGAGGGATTTTCCACGCAGGCAAGACCCTTTTCCTCCATCTCAAACACACCTATCTCATTGGTTGAGCCAAAACGGTTTTTAACTGAGCGCAATATCCTGAAGCTGGTGTTTCGCTCGCCCTCAAAATACAGCACACAGTCGACCATGTGTTCCAAGACCTTCGGCCCTGCGATGCTGCCTTCCTTATTTATATGGCCAACGACAAAAACCGTCAGCCCCTTCTCCTTACACGCGCGCATGATGCGCATGGTGCACTCACGCACCTGAGTAATGCTGCCCGGAGCAGAAGCCGCCTGAGCGTCGGACATAGTCTGGATAGAGTCAATGATCACCACATCCGGCGCGTGCTCATCAATACAGGCAAGGACACTGTCCATATCCGTCTCGGAGAGGACAAACAGCCTGTCGTTTTCAATGCCCAGTCTGTCGGCACGGAGCTTTAGCTGGCGCTCACTCTCCTCACCTGTGACATACAGGAGTTTTTCCGCCTTTATACTGCCGCACATTTGCAATAGCAAAGTGGATTTGCCAATACCCGGCGCACCGCCAACAAGAACCAGGGAGCCGGTGACGGCACCGCCGCCTAACACCCGGTCAAGCTCAGAAATACCGGTCGAAAAACGTATCTCCTCGCGCGTATCCAGCTCTTTGAGTTTTTTAGGCTGTTGTTTTGAAAAACTGTATCCCGAGGCTTTGCCGCGCCTGGCTCCGCTGTCCAGCTTTACTTCCGTAAGCGTGTTCCATGCGCCGCATGCAGGGCACTTCCCTGCCCAGTTTGATGTCTCGTTGCCGCATTCGGTGCAGCAGTAAATTGTCTTTTGTTTGTTAGCCATTTATTTCTCTCCGCCTTATGACCTCTCTGTCTGCGAGACGAACTGTGCGTAGGACGCAAACATCACCGCCGCAAGAGAGGTTTGATATTCGCTCGTTACCAGCTTTTCCATATCGATAAAGCTGGACATGAAGCCGCACTCGGCCAAAACCGAGGGACAATTGACATTTGCTGTTATGAACAGCTTTTTGGGCGCGGGCTCGGCAACGCGGCGGTTTTCCGGTTCTAAGCAGTTAATAATATTGTTGTGGGTTATCTGCCCAAGAGCCTCGCTGCCGCTGGCAGCGCCATATAATATCTGCGCGCCGCTTGACTGAGAAGTGGGAAAACAGTTTTGATGTATACTGAAAAGTACTCCGCCCGGGACAGCGTTGATTATTTCCACCCGGTGCACGAGTTCATCGTGCTCACTGTAATTTGTATTCTCGGTAAACGCTGTGTCATCCTCTCTGGTCATCACCACAGGGACGCCATAAAACTCCGATATCTCCCGCAATTTTAAGCCAATGGCGAGGTTAATATTGCTCTCCTTTTTCCCGTTCACGGATACTGCCCCGCCATCGATCCCTCCATGGCCGGGGTCGATGATAATACAGCAGCTCCCAGTCCCGGTGCTCACGGAAACGGCGCGGATATTGATGACAGCGAGCGCCAGCATAACAAGGGCGCAAAAGCACAGGGCAACCGCGGGAAAATACCCAGTCTTTCGTATTTTTATTGTGTAGAACATTCTGCCCCCTCAAGCTCGGTGGGCTGAAATTATTATATATTGCAGCCCACCTCAAGTCAAACAAATTTAATTACTGCCTCAAAGTAAAATACAAATAAGCCCGCCGCTGCCCTCGTTTATAAGCCGCTGCAATGTGGTTTGCAGCTTACGCTTTGCGTTTTCTGGCAGAGCTTCGATTTTGGAAGTCAGGCCCTCTTCAGCTATATCGTAGAGTGATTTCCCAAAAATGTTTGACTCCCAAATGCGGTTTACGTCCCCGTCGAAGCCCTGAAGCAGGAAGTTGATTATATCCTCAGAGGCGTTCTGTCCGCCGATTGCCGGGGTCACTTCTGTCTCAATATTGGTCATAAGCATGTGTATAGCCGGGGCATGGGCCTTTAATCGGACTGAATATTTCCCACCCTGCCGGACTATCTGCGGCTCTTCAAGGCGCATCTGAGAGGAATCAGGCCGCACAACACCATAGCCTTTTGTGCGCACATCCTCAAGCGCTATGCGCAGGCTGTCATAGTCTGCTTTGATGACGCTCATTTCCGCAAGGGTGGATATGAGGTCGCCGTCATTTCGTATCTCAATGCCAGTCTGCTCGCTTATTGTGCTGTAATATAATGCCCGGGGAAGCTGTATTTGCGCCGAAATGGCGCCGCTGCCCAGTTCACTGCGTGATATCTTGCCGCAGCTTACCTTTTCATGGCCGCATATTTTATTTATTGCCTCGTTACAGTCCTTGATCTTCACCACATCGGCACAGCATTCCTTTATCCATGAAAACATCTCGGCCTTCAGCGCGGTCTCATTGGAGAGCGCGTCAAGCCATTCTGGTAAATAGAAGCCGATGGACTTAAGCGGAAATTCGTTGAGAACAGATCTGATGATATCAGTGATATCGTCCTCATTAAGATCAAGGCAGTTTACCCTAAGGCACTCAACACCGTGTTTTGTGCTGATTTCGGAGGCGATCCTGACTGCATCCTCTGAATCCGGCTGCACACTGTTGAGAAGAACAATGAATGGCTTGCCAATGCTTTTCAGCTCATTTATGACCCGCTCCTCAGGCTGTATGTATTTCTCTCTGGGAATATCGCATACGCTGCCATCAGTAGTCACTACAATGCCAATAGTTGAGTGTTCTGCGATGACCTTGTGCGTGCCCTTCTCAGCTGCGTCCGTTATGCTAACCTCGTGGTCAAACCATGGGGTCGTCACCATGCGCTCTCCGTCCTCGTCGAACTGGCCTGAGGCGCCCTCCACCATGTATCCCACGCAATCCACCAGCCGGACAGACAGCGCCGTACTCTCGTCAATGCTGATATTGACCGCGTCCTCCGGCACAAATTTTGGCTCAGCGGTCATTATAGTTCTGCCGGAACCGCTCTGTGGAAGCTCATCTCTGGCTCGCTCCCGCATATAGGTATTGTCTATCTGGGGGATGACCATAGTCTCCATAAAACGCTTGATAAAAGTGGATTTTCCCGTCCTGACAGGGCCTACAACGCCGAGCATGAAAGCCCCGCCCGTTCTGGTTGCTATGTCGCGATAGATATTTGTATCAGTCATAATAAAGCCTCCGCTTCCATGTTCTCGTTTGTACGAGTCTATGAAAAGCAGAGGCTGTTTATTCCCGTATGCTTACAGTGCCGACACTATCTGATGATGTGTTTTAGATACATCCACCTCTATCTGTGGAAATCGCTCATTCAGGCGGCGCTTCAGCACAGGGACTATGGGGTTCTCGGTGCAGAAATGATCAGCATCAATGAGGTTTATACCCAACTCCTCCGCAAGAAGAAAATGGTGGTAGCTCACATCCGCCGTCACATAAGTATCGCAGCCCTTTTCAAAGGCAGCCTGAACCTCGCCGCCGCCTGCGCCTCCCATAACGGCAAGGCGCTTTACCGGTTTACCCGCGCTGTAATATCGCAGGCCATGCACATTGAGTCGATCGCGGCACATTTCGGCAAAGGCCATAAACTCCATAGGCTCAGGAAGCTCCCCTACCCTGCCGCAATTTTCCGTGTCAAGCCCCTGCTCGCTATTTGCGCCCAGAAGCTCGATAAGCGCATCGTTTACACCGCCTTGAGCAATATCAAGATTCGTGTGCATGGATATGGCGGAGATGTTGGCACGGGCAAGGCGCAGAGTCTTTGCCCCCTTCCCTTCCGCTGTCACGTTATTAAGGCCGCCAAATATAAGCGGGTGGTGAGATACAATAAGCTCCGCGCCAAGAGCAATAGCTTCATCTATTACTGCGTTTGTTATATCCAACGCCACGAGCACCTTGTTCACCTCCTGACAAAGAGAGCCAACCTGTATGCCCGAGTTATCAAAATCCATTTGCAGCTCCAGCGGCGAGACGGTTTTTAAAAAGTCATATATTTCCGAAACTTTTATGGTCATATTGCGCTTCCTTCCAAGTTACTTTTAAGCTCATCAAGCACATTTATTATAATTTTTTGGCGGGCGGTGCTCTGTGTGGCGCTGGAGCGCTCAATTCCATTGAGGACATTTTCAAGCCGTTGTATCTGCTGGGCGCAAAATTCAACGAACAATGGCTCAGCCCGCAAAAGGTCGTACTTCCCAACAAAAAGCTCTCCGTCGCTGAGCTGTGTCTCTCCACCGAAGCGAGCCGCGATGACTGGGTAAATCACCCCGCTATCCTTTACAAGGGCTTCGGATAAAATCTCAAATCCGTTGTAAATGAGCCAGTACCGCAGCACCTGGGGCTTTGTCATGGGCTGGTATATATGCAGGTACCTGCTGTTCCAGCTCCACTCCGCTCTGTCTAGAATACCGCATATTGTGTCTCCGCCCATACCGGCAATTACAATAGTATCCACTTTATCAGGTGGGCAAAGCTCGAGCCCGTCACACAGTAAAAAGGATATCCGTTCACTTTGCCCTGCGGCAAGCGCACTGCGGCGGGCAGCGGCGAGAGGCTTTGGGCGGATATCTGTGGCAATTATATTCCCTGTGTATCCATTTTGAGCAAGGTAAACCGGCAGATAGCCATGGTCTGTGCCCACATCAACAAGACCCAAACCATTACTAATAAATTCGTATATTTTTTTTAGGCGTTTATTCATAGGAAAAATGGCATAAAAATCATGAAGCATTGAATCTACTTCAATGCTTCATGCAATCATCCCTTAAACAGTCTCCAAATAAGCCTTCAGGGCAATGAGAAATTCATCAGGGTCAACGCCGTGGACCGCGCAGGCCTGCTCAAGGTTCTCACCGCTGGAAAGAGCGCAGCCCATGCAGTGCATACCGATTGCCTGGAAAGCAGGCATTGCCTGAGGGCAGTTAGCAACGATGTCGGAAATAAGAGTTTCTCTTGTAATCTCCATTTGTACACCTCATTTTGATAGAAAACTTAACAGATAACAGTAAAGGGACGCTCTCGCGCCCCTTTACTGCAAACAAGCCAATCAGGCCTGCTCTCTCATCTTAGCAAAGCACTCGCTGCAGTAAACAGGGCGATCAGACTTGGGCTCGAAGGGAACCTTTGCCTCGCCGCCGCAGGCTGCGCAGACAGCAGTGAAGAACTCGCGGGGACCACGGGCAGCATTCTTGCGAGCGTCACGGCAGGCCTTGCAGCGCTGGGGCTCGTTCTGGAAGCCGCGCTCGGCATAGAACTCCTGCTCACCGGCGGTAAATACGAACTCATTACCACACTCTTTGCAAACTAAAGTCTTGTCTTCGTACATTTTTGATCCTCTCTTTGATTATGTGCCGTTATCGGCTGTATTTGCGTTCAGCTGAAGCTGATTTCGCCAAGATTAATGTCCCGCGCCAGTTTGCGTCTGATCCTTTGCACGGCATTGTCTATCGCTTTAGGCGTTTTACCGAGGCGCAAAGCAATATCTCTGTAAGAAAGCCCCTCTAAATATAAACCTAAAACTTTTATTTCAAGCTCGGACAAATGCCTGTAAAAGGCCGCATAAAGTTCTTCCTTGCTCTCTCTGGCCAGAACCAATTTCTCCGGGCTGAGCCGGAGCGCCTCTGGGATAGCCGATAATTGTGCGTTTGAATCTTCGGAGAGTTGCTCAAGCGATACACCGTCGTTAAGCGGGAAATGCTTTAATCGGGATGCGGACTTAATAGCTGATAATATGCGCATGCGGATACAATGCTCCGCATAAGTACGGAAAGAGGCACCAAGCTCGCTCTTATAATGGCGGATCGCGGAAAGCAGACCGAACATACCCTCCTGAGTCAGATCCTCGCTGTCTCCTCCTGCAAGGAACAGGGGGCGTGCACAACTGCGGACAAGGTACATATACCGCTCAACCAAGGCGTCCTCGGCTTCCCTGTCGCCTCCTGCGGAGAGACTTTGCAGTTGTTCATCGCTCAAACTTGAATAATCCAACATACCGCAACACTTATTTTCAGCTTAATATACAACAGATATTATACATCATATTTGTACAAAGTCAATATATTATTCAAAAAAAGTCCTTAATTTTTTTCGTTTTTTGCTCAAATCTCCAATTCCTGCTGTCCCATATAGGCAATATTCAGGTGTTCATACGCTTTTTTTGTGACACAGCGGCCACGGGGCGTGCGTATCAAAAAGCCATTTTGCAGCAGGTATGGCTCATAAACGTCCTCAAGCGTCACAGCCTCTTCATTTATTGTGGCGGCAAGGGTATCAAGCCCAACTGGCCCGCCGCCGTAAAACTCTATGATGCTGCGGAGCATACGCCTGTCCAGTGCGTCAAGCCCCTGCTTATCTACCTCAAGGCTCCGGAGCGCCTCATCAGCGATTTTCTTCGTAATAACGCCATTTCCGCGCACCTGAGCAAAATCACGCACACGCCTTAAAAGACGGTTTGCGATACGCGGCGTGCCTCTTGAGCGGGAGGCGATCTCCATAGCGCCGCTGTGCTCTATCTCTACTGACAGGATCGAGGCTGAGCGCTCAACGATTTTAAGAAGCTCATCAGGCGTGTACAGCTCGAGCCTGAGAGAAACTCCAAACCTGTCGCGCAGAGGTGCGGTAAGCTGACCGGAACGCGTCGTCGCCCCAATCAGTGTAAAATGAGGAAGGTCAAGGTGGATAGAGTTTGCCGATGGGCCTTTGCCAAGTATAATATCAATGGCATAGTCCTCCATGGCTGGGTAAAGGATTTCCTCATAGGCTCTGTTGAGCCGGTGTATCTCATCTACAAAGAGAATATCACCTGGGTTGAGGTTTGTAAGCATTGCGACCAGATCTCCGGGCTTTTCAATTGCCGGGCCGGAAGTAATGCGCATATTTACGCCCATCTCGTGGGCGATGACTGCGGCAAGGGTAGTCTTTCCCAGACCCGGAGGGCCGTGCAGCAGCACATGGTCAAGCGGCTCGCTTCGCATTTTTGCGGCATTAATAAATATCTCAAGGTTGTCCTTGGCTTTTTTCTGACCAATGTACTCTGCCATTGACCTTGGACGCAGAGAGCCTTCTCCACTGTCCTCAGGCAGGCTTGCGGCAGTTGTTACAATTTCATCATTTGTATCGCTGGAAAAACTGATACTCATTTGCAGCTCCCGTTAATTTCCCATGGGGCATAACCCATATAATATACTTCAGCCTCATTTTCCCCACAAGTGAATGAGGAAACCGGCAATTCGTAACTCAATAACTGCCCGTCAGTTATTGCACCATGTTTTTAAGTACGGATTTTATAATATCCTCCGCTCTCATGCCTTCAACATTCAGTTTTCTCAGGATCGGCGCGATCTCAGCGCTTGAATAGCCAAGCATCGTCAGCGCGGCCATCGCGTCACCCATGGCGGAGTTATCCGATGCCGGAGCGCTCACACTGACCGTAGGCATGTCTACGCTTCCAAGCTCCTTGGAAATTTTATCCTTTAGCTCCAGAATTATCCTCTGGGCAATTTTCTTGCCAATACCGGGTGCGGCGGTCAGCGCCTTTTCATCGCTGTTCATAACTGCCAGTGCCAGCCCCTCCGGAGTATTGCAGGAGAGAATGGACAGCGCCGCCTTTGGCCCCACGCCGGAAACTGAGATAAGCATTTCATAACAGCTCTTCTCCCCTTTTGAGGCAAAGCCATATAAATCAAAACTGCTCTCGGTAATAGCTTCGGCAATATAAAGCCTGCGTTTTTCGCCCATTTTGAGTGCGCCTGCTGTTGAAGCGGTTATATTGACCGCAAAACCAACCCCGCCGCAGTCGATTACGGCAAGATTTGGCTGTATCTCAGAAACAACACCGTCTAAGTGGTAGAACATTCTTCTTTGTCCCCTCTGTATAATAGAGATGTGGAGCTGCGGGCGTGGCACAAGGCAAGAGCTACCGCGTCAGCCGCGTCATCGGGCTTCGGCGGTGCGGACAATCCACAAAGCCGACGCACCATGTCCATGACCTGGGTCTTTTCAGCCCTACCATATCCCACCACAGCCTGTTTGACCTGGAGGGGTGTATACTCGTAGATACTGACTCCAGCCTTTCGGCAGGCAAGCAGGATAACTCCCCTGCCGTGTGCGACGGCGATGCCCGTAGTTATATTTGTATTAAAAAACAGCTCCTCAATGGAGACCGCGTCCGGCTTAAAGGCCTCAAGCAGGTGCTGAAGATCCTCATAGATCTGCTCAAGTCTGGAAGAGAGACTTGTGTGAGCGGGCGTTGTGATAACGCCGCAGGTCACGAGCCTGTGCCTGTTCTTATCTGAGTCCACAATGCCAAAGCCTATGGTAGCGATCCCGGGGTCTATGCCCAATATACGCATCGTATCACATCCATTAAGATTTTAGCATAAACCGCTTTAATTGGCAACAAAAAGAAGCTGCAAAAGCCGCGTCAGTAGACGCGGCTTTTGTTATGCTCTGGGATGGGCCTTGTTATATACATCTTTCAGCTGCTTTTTGACAAGCTGAGAATAAATCTGGGTCGAGGATATATCAGCGTGACCCATCATCTCCTGTATGGCGTGGATATCGGCCCCGTTTTCAAGCAGGTGTGCTGCAAAGGAGTGGCGCAAAGTATGGGGGGTGATATCCTTCTCGATCTTGGCTTTTTTCTGGTAGTACTTTATAAGCTTCCAAAAGCCCTGACGGGACATGCGCTCACCGTTTACGTTGACAAATAGCGAGGGTTCATCCGGAACAGCAATCATTTGAGGTCTGACAAGGTCAATGTACTCTGTTAAAGCCCTGATAGCGGCGGGATACATGGGTATGTAGCGCTCCTTATTCTTGCTGCGGCAGCGGATTATACCTGCTGTCAGATTCACATCGCTTATATCAAGGTCAATAAGCTCAGTGACTCTGATGCCGGTTGCGTACAGCAGCTCAAGCATTGCCTTGTCGCGGTAGCCCTTGGCATCAATGCACTTGGGCTGCTCCAAAAGCAGCTCCACCTCTTTGCTGGTGAGTATCTCCGGCAGCTTATGGGTGCTCTTTTCAGTGCTTATCTTTGTGGCGGGATTGGCCTTTACTATTTGCTTTATGCACAGGTGCGTATACATGCTTTTTATTGAAGCAACGCTTCGCGAAATGGTGGCAGCAGACTTGCCTTTTCCTTTCAGCCACTCCGTATATTCCTGTACATCGGGCTGCTGTACCGTGTCGATGCTCAGATCAGTGTTAGCTTCCAGATATTCACTAAACTGCCTGACATCGCGGAGATAAGAATTAACGGTATTTGCAGAGGCCTTCTTCTCCTCAACAAGATACTTTTCAAAAATCTCCAGACACTGAGAGTTTTGCATCAGCAAGCCCTCCTTTCTCTGTCTATAATCTGAGTATAATGTAAAAAGCCAGCGCCATAAAAACAATGGCAAAAGCCAACGGCAAAAAAGCTTTCGAATATTCCGCCCTTGCGCTCTCTCCGCAACGCTCAAAAGCACTCGACAGCATACCGCAACAGCGCATACCGCCGTGACTGAGAACAAAATACCCGGGTGTAAACACTGCGCAAAGGATAAGTGTATTCTTATCCAGCGCCCCGCTGTCAAGATATCCCGTCACTATATTCTCTGCCAAAAAGCCCACATAAGCTCCGGAGAGCAGGGCGCAGACTGGGAGCATGGCAAAGCCTGCAGGGAGCCCAGTAAAAGCCAATGCCAGGAGCGAAAGCAGCGCAAAAACCGCTATACTTATCTCTATCACCGGCGGCGTGGAAAGTAAACCGCTCACGACACTCTTTCCAGGCAGTGCACCCACAAGGAAGAAGATAAAAATGAGAGCGCGGAAAAGCCCGTCCCTGCCCTTATACCTGTCTACCGCTTCAATTTCCATACTTTATATGCCCGAAGAAATTGTTACAGCAAATAACTTTTTGATTTACATAACGGGGTTGCTGTAACAATATATTACAAATACGCAAAATTTTCAAGTCCTTTTTTGAAATTTTTTTGAAGTTTTTTTATTTTTATGTTAACAGAGATTACAAATAGACACTATTTATAGTCAATTTCAAGTCTGCAAACCTGGCTGTGGTACTATATCTTGTAAGAAAAAAACTTTTGATGATAAATATTATTTTTTGATTATGTAACCCCTCCGTTTCACCGGCCTCGTCTGGGATCGATCCGGCTTTTTTTGCCCTTGTCTTTTTTGCCGGAAAAAAAGAACGCGCCAAAAACGCAACCTGTCAGCGTAAAGGACACAACGCTCAAAACCCCGCCTGAGGATAAGTCCGCACCCTTTACGATAAACCCTACGGTCAGCAGTAGGATAATGACCACCACCGCCGTAAGTGCTCCAGCCAAAATACCGCCGCTTTTCCTGCCGGCCGCTGCCCCGGCTGACGCGGCGATAACAAAGCTCAAAGCTGAGCTGATATAGCCCATTGCCCCTTCGCTCACTCCGGCTTTAAGGCAAATAAACGAAGCGATTGGCAGTAAAACCGCCGCGCTTATCCCCCAAGCAAGGCAGCCGCTGAGCAAAAAACGCATATCCATCTTTTGTAAGGCATTGCTTTTTGGCATAAAAACACCTCCCGATATCAAAAGATATTAACGGGAGGTCAAGCAAATAACTTACTTATTTTGTCATAAGGCCGATTATTGTTTTGTCAGTCTCTCTCATGCCCTCTTTTCCGAGCACATTTATGTTTTTAATTGTGTTTTCAACACCTTTGAGAACTATCCCGTCTCCTCCGAAAAACTCCTGACCTTCCTCATACATCTCCATAGCCAGCAGACCGCAGTCCACCGCCACAGCTATTTTCGCGGCGCAGCTGGGCTTTGCCCCGTCACAGACCATGCCTGAGCTGACCGCAAGGGTGTTTACAATGGCATGGGATATGGAGTCCAAATCTCCACCCTTCAGGAAAGAGATGGCGGCGCTGGCAGCGGCCCCTGCGCTGACTGCCCCACAGAAAGCGGATAGTCTGCCTATGCCGTGCTTCAAATGAATGGCGATCAGGTTAGATATGGCAAGAGCCCTGTACAGCTTCTCCCCGTTTATGCCAAGCTCCATGGCGTACTCTGCCACAGGGACAGAGACGGTTATGCCCTGATTTCCGCTGCCGGAGTTTATAATAACAGGCAGCTCACAGCCGCCCATCCGGGCATCGGAAGCCGCGGCTGCCTTTGCCCTGGCCAGCGTGTGCACATCTCCGCCGTTGAGCATGAGAACCTTGCCGATATTGGCGCCGTAATCGCCTTTTAAGCCTTCCTCCGCTATGGCACAGTTATATTTTAGCTGACGGTCAAAAAGCGTCCTGACATCATTAATATCGACTGAGCAGGCAAAATCGTATATTCCCTCCACGGACAAGGCCTCATAATCAAGCCCAGCCAGAGCTGCGGGGCTTACCGGTTCGTCCTTAAACAGAACCTTGCCGTTTTTCTCTATACAGGCAATGCCGGTATGGTGGTTTATTATACGGACGGAAGCCGTATCCTCACCGTTAGAAACATTGACCGTTATATCAAGAGACAAATCACTGTCAGCGGCCTTGAGCTTTATGGGCGTCGTGTTTATATACTCCTCAAGGGCATGCTTGTCTCTGGCGGAAACTTCCGAAATGACCTCCAGTCCCTTGTCCGGGTCACCGGCAATTATTCCAACGGCAGCTGCGGCATTGACACCCCGCCTGCCGCCGGTATTTGGCACCACAACGCTTTTTACATTCTTTATGATGTTCCCGCTGGCCACGACCTCCATACGCTCAGGGAGCTTTCCAAGTGTGTCTCTGGCAATGGCCGCACAATAGGCAATGGCGATCGGCTCGGTGCAGCCCATAGCGGGCACAAGCTCTTTTTCAAGAATATCCAGATATGTCCTGTAAACGGCGCTGCTTCTTTCCATGGCTAAACCCCCATATCAGTTTTTGCATAATTTTATCATGAAAACCGGGCCTTCTTCAACAGAAAAACCCACGGTTTTTATCTGCTTGACATTCGAGTTTGTACTAAGGGCATTACTAAAGTTAATTTATGGCAGGACAAATTTTCATCTCTGATAATAAGCGCCCTGAAACAAGCATAGTATGTACGGCAAGGAGTGATGAGCTTGTTAGATTTAAGGCAATTTAAGCAAAAATACGGCAAGATTTTTTCGGCATTGGGACTGGTGCTGGCGGTGGTAATGATATTTTGGGCGGTGAACAGCCCGGCAATAGTGGGCGCGTCCGCTTCCGAGAGAAAGCTCCCGGTTTACTGGGTGCAGCGGGACGACAAGGTGGTGGCGCTGTCATTTGATGCAGCCTGGGGAAACGAAGACACACAGCAGCTTATCGACATTCTAAATAAATACCAGATAAACACCACTTTTTTCGTTGTGGGTGACTGGGTGGATAAGTATCCAGAATCAGTAAAAGCCCTTGCCGACAATGGAAACGAGGTAATGAACCATTCCCTGAACCACGCACATTTTTCCTCACTGAGCAGCGATGAGATCGTGGCTGATATCACAGCCTGCAACGAGAAGATAGCCGCAGTGACCGGCGTGACTCCTACGCTGTTCCGCTGTCCCTACGGCGAATATGACGACCACGTTGTCAGCGCCGTCACAGGCATGGGCATGACCGCAGTGCAGTGGAACATAGACAGCCTTGACTGGAAGGGCATTTCCGCAAGTGAGATACAAAAACGCGTGCTAAAAAACATAGAGCCGGGCAGCATTATTCTCTTTCATAACGCCGCCGAGAACACACCGGAGGCTCTGCCGGGTATAATCGAATCCCTGCTGGCAGACGGCTATAAGATAGTCCCCATTTCCCAGATACTGTTAACCGGGGACTACACTCTTGATAACACCGGCCGACAATGTCCAAAATAAGCTGAAAATCCCTGCTTTGCAGCAGGGATTTTTGTCGTCATACGGTATCAAGCCTTCTGTAACCTTCAAAAGCAAAGAGCTGTTTTTTGTTTTCGTCTGCGTGAATGGCAACTATTTCCGCCATGTAAAAGGTGTGATCACCCGCCTCATGTGCAGAATTCAGTCTGCATTCAAAGCATATACGGCTGTTTCTAACAAGCGGCGCACTAATATGGTCGGCGTCCATCGTCTCAATACCGAACGCCTCTATTTTATTGATGTCTCTTCCGGAGCATCTGCCGCAGTTCAGCGCAGCGGAGCTAAGCTCCAGCGCCACAAGATTAAGGCTGAACTCTCCCTGCTTTCTTATTACCGTGCCGCTGTAACCCTTATTTGAAAGGCACACGCCAAGCATGGGCGGATGATTTGATAGATATGTCCACCAGGACACCGCCATGAAGTTCTCTTTCCCTGAGGCCGATTTTGTGCCAAGCAAGGCAAAAGGACAGGGTGAGCTCATGCGCTGAGCCTGAGAAACAGTGATCTCTTTCATTATTATAACATGCTCCTTTTTTATATGTAAGAAAACCTCAGCCAGCAGGCTTCGCTTGGGTATTTATTGTTCACCTATTTTGTTTAATATCAGCTTCAACTGCACGCACTCATCTCCGGGGCTCGTCTTATAATGCTCTATAAGCTCCGTGCAAACGCTTTGGCAAAGGCGGCAAAACTCCTCAGGCAGAAGAGATGTATCCGCCCCGATAAGGCTGCGATACGCCCCCTCATAGTCCTGAAGCTCCAGCCGCTCCAGAGCAAGCTCCACGGCAGTAACGCTTTTCATCGCCGCCGCAGCATTCATACCATCTATGCCGGAAAAAACCTCATAGGCTTCCTCATACTCACCGTTCTGGTATAAAACGCCGGCGTCAATGTACGCTTTTGTGTCAGGCTTATATTTTTCCATCCACTGTTTGGAGATCATCAGAGTTTGCGCAGCTTTAAAATGGCCATGAGAGGCAAGCATTTGTGACACCGTGCCTGAGAGCAGCAACACCAGAATGAGCAGAGCAATGCCCAGCGCCACACGCCACAGGCTCATTTTGCCTATGGTCCTGTATGTTCTGTCATGTCTTATCTTCTGATATACGCCGTATCTGTTATCCATGCTTTACCTCCTCCCCCGGATTTCAGGTTTTTATCTGTCCGTTACATTGCTCCAAGGAACAGGTCGGGCAGCCATGTGCAGAAGCTCGGGAAGAATGTTACGAGCAATACAACTAAAAGATCAACGGCAATCATAACCAGCATCCACGGTATGAGCTTTACCACAGATGACTTGACCACGGTGACCGTGACAAAGAGGTAGCTTCCAACGGGTGGCGTAAGTCCGCCGATGATGGTGCACATGGAGAACATCAGGCCAAACTGAACCATGTTGCAGCCCAGGCTCTGGAGCAGCGGGTAGACAAGCGGCAGAATAACGGGCATGACCGCCACAGGCTCCATAAAGCAGCCGATAAGGAGCATGAAAGCGCCGATGAGCAGCATGATAATGATGGAGTTGCCGGAGGAAATGCCCATGAGCCAATTCTGGAACACCTGACCCACACCCTCAACGGTGAAGATATAGCCGAACACTGTGGACGCAGCGTACAGAGACAGAACCTGTCCAGTGCCCTCGGCAGCGTCAAACAGCACATTGAGAATGTTTTTAAGGTTGAGATCCTTATAGAAAAACAGCCCCACGATAAGTCCGTAGACGCAGGCGATAGCGCCTGCCTCGGTGGGAGTGCAGAAGCCTGCGGTGATGCCGACGATGATGATAAGGGGCATCAGCAGAGCGAGGAAGCTGTTAAGGAAGGACTTGCCTACCTTCTTGATGTCAAACTTTCCGCCGTAGTCAATATTGTGCTTCTTGGCATAGAAGTGGCAGATGATCATCAGGATAATTCCGATCACAAGGCCGGGAGTATAGCCCGCAAGGAACATGCGGGTCACGGACAGGCCGGTGATGGATGCAAAGATTATCATCGTATTGCTCGGCGGTATAATAGGCGCTGTTGAAGCTGCGCCCGCGATCATTGCACCGGTAAACTCTTTTTTGTAGCCTATCTTCTCCATATCGGGAGCAGTGATAGAGCCTATCGCGGCAACTGCCGCCGTGCCGGAGCCGGAAACCGCACCGAAAATCATGTTTGCGGCCACGCATACTATGCCAACACCGCCGCGCAGCCACGCGAACAATGAGCTGCAAAAGTCAATAATTCGTTTGGACAGGCCGCCCTGATTCATGATAGCACCGGAGATCATGAAAAACGGGATCGCCATCAGGGTAAAGGAGTTGACGCCGCTTATAAAGCCGCGGCAGTTCATATACATCTGAAGATTACCGTCTCCCAGAAGGACGGCCAGGAAGCCCGCGCCCATGAGGGAGAATGTAATTGGGATACCAAGCAGCATCAGCGCGAGAAGCGATACACACGCGACAATTAACATTATTCAATCTCCCCCTCATTTATTTTTTCAAACTCGGTCTTTTCAAGAGTGTTGTTCCACAGAGCCTTGACCTTAGGCGGGGTTATTCTCAAATATCCAAGCACCATAGCGACAGAGCCAATGGGATATGAGATATACAGCACCCACTGCGGCATATGCGCACCGGTAGAAAACGCCGATTTATATATGTTGACCATTTCTATGGCTGCCGGCATGAGCAGCAGCAGGAATGCGCAGGCGATAAAACGCGTCAATCCGTAGAGAACCGCTTTGACCTTGTGGTTTTTAATTGTCTCCTGAAGCAGATCCATGGTTACATGTTCATCTACTCGTGCAGTAAGGGAAGCGCCCACGCAGGTGACCCAGACCGCTGCATATCTGACTATCTCCTCTGCCCACTTGAAGGTATGCCCAAATGCATAGCGGGAGACAGTGTTCACAAAGCAGACAACTATCATCGTTGCCAGCAGAAGAGCGCACAGATATTTAATAATAAGTGCAAAAATGTCATCTACTTTAATATATATGGATTTCAATTTGTTCATAAATCGCTCTCTTTCTGTCCTGTTTTAACAGAATCATCTGGCGGAAAAAGAAGTTTCCGGAAAGCCCGGAACGAGCCCTCCGGAAACTTTAAGGTTTGAGCAGAGATGCAGTAAAAACTTATTTCGCGTTGGCCTCTACATAAGCCTGAGCCTCAGCAACAATATCCTCAACGCCATACTGGGCGATCCAGGACTGCTGATAGGCTATATCAGCATCGATGAACTCCTGAAGAGCTTCGGGAGAAAGGCTGACTACCTCAACGCCGGCGGCCTTGATGACTTCAACTTCCTCTTCATTGGCAGTAACGCGGTCAACGCACTGGTCAATGCAGATCTGCTTGAATACGTCCTTCAGAACCTGCTGATACTCCTCAGGCAGCTTTTCAAGGTTGGTCTTGTTTATCATAAGGAGATTCAGAGAGGCGATGTGGTTTGTCTCGATATAGTACTTGAAGGATTCCTGCTGGCCGCGGGCGGTGATGCTGGCGGGGTCGCTCTCGAAGCCGTCAATGGTGCCGTTGGCAAGAGAGGTGATGACCTGAGAGGAGGACATGGGAGTGGGTGCGCAGCCCCATGCTTCGACAGTGCTCATGTAGACATCGGAGGAGGGCACGCGGATCTTGAGACCCTTGCAGTCGGCCATGGTATTTACTTCCCTGCCGTCAATGGTCAGCAGGCAGCGGATGCCCTGGCTCATAGCGCCGAGGCAGTACAGGTCAACGCCCTTCGCCTCAAGCTGCTTGTTGGTAAGCTCAGGGAGGATCTCACCAAGAGCGTTCATTTCGGAGTAGTTTGTAACAATATAGGGAAGCTCAGACCAGCCGATCTCATCGATGCCGCCGTTAGTGCCCCACACAGAAGGGCCGGACAGGCTCATATCCAGGGAGCCGGAGAATACCTGCGGGATAAGCTCATCCTCGCCGCCCATGGTGCCATCCGGGATGCAGTTGATAATAAGGTGGCCATCGGTCTTTTCCTTGACCTCTTCAATGGCCTTCTCTATCCACTTCTGCTCATGGCCGACGCCGGCAAAAATGTGATAGAAGTTCAGCTCGTAGGTCTCGCCTTCGGGGGCAGGCTGAGCGTCACCCTCGGCGGGAGCCTTGGAAGCCGCAGGAGCGGGAGAACCGCCGCAGGCGCACAGCGCAAAAACCATAACGGCCGCAAGCAACAATGCGAGTAATTTTTTCATGGTTTTCTGTTCCTTTCTTTTCACTGATTTTGTTTACTCTTTTCTGCCGAAAACACATTTTTTTACGGCATTTAATGTTGAAAAAATAATCTATATACCCCGATTTGTCAACGAATAATTAGACGGCGCAAACTGCAAAAAAACGCATTTCTGTGGCAAAATGAGCGAATCGATAATTTTAATCTGCTTTAAACCAGTAAATTAGTAAAAAGTGCATAAATTTGCCGCTTCAATTTGTGATTCCATTTTTTGGATAATTTGCTCTGTTAAAATCCCGTCAAAACTTTAAAGCTCCGGTGCAGCCAGGCCGCTCCGGAGCTTTAGTAAATTTATCCTATTATTACCTTTGTCAAATTGCGGTATATATCGAGGAGCGAGCCGAGATTGCCGCTTGTTATCAGGCCACTGCATTCGCGCAGGTTTGCGATCCGCGCGGTGGAGCGTTTGCCGAATTTTGAGCTGTCACAGAGTATGAATTTGTTTTTTGCGCTGAAAAGCAGCGTCCTTTCAGCGGCAGCCACTGCGAGGTTATCGTTAAAAATGTCGCCGTTCGAATCGATAGCGTCGCAGCCAATAAAAGCATAGTCGATATTTTTGCTCTCTCTGAAGAACTCCGTCACCTCACTGCCGATTATCGTCCCCGTTCTGCCGCGGACAATGCCGCTTATGACATGCATTTCAAGCTTGGGGCAGTTTGACAGATAGACGGCAACCTGCATGGAATTCGTGTACACCACTCCGGCGGACAGATCATCCATGCAATTACTGAGGTTATATACCGTTGTGCCGCTGCCCAGCGCGACGGTAGCACCGGAAGGGATCAGGCTCTTTGCCTTCTCCGCGATACGGCGCTTTTCATGGATGCCCTTATGCATTTTGCTGTCAAAGCTCTCATCTATGGTACGGTCGATCACTCGCGCGCCGCCGTAGGTTCTGATGAGAAGACCTTCCTCCTCCATAACGGCAAGGTGTTTTCTGATAGTAGACAGTGAACAGTCGAGTATTGCGCTCAGCTCATTTACGGATATCTCTCTGCGGGTTTCAAGCAAAGAGATTATCTTTTGTTCCCGCCTCTGTATTTTCATAGCATCATCTTCTTTGGTTACGGGATTTTCTAAAGAATAACACAGTTTTTCCGGGTTTGTAAATAAAAAATTGAGCCAAAATCTGCCGCTTCCGTCAGCGCAGAGATTGATCTGACGAAAAATCACCTCCGTTTTTGTAAAAATGTAACAAGATATTTTGGCATAATCGCCTGTTTTCTCCGGTTTTTTAGCGCAACGATATTTTTTCAAAAAAAGCTGTTTATGTATCATTTTTACAAAAAATGTGCGAATTGACAATTTTATGGCAGCAAAATATCATTAAAAGCACAAATTTTGTTTTGGAGGTCACCAAAATGAAGCCAGAAATAATCATAATGCTTACCCATCACGATGTCACCGTTAAAAATGCAGCTGAAGTTTTTGAAAGCTGCAAAGATCTGCCCGTAAAATTCTGGGGCTTTAAAAATGTCGGTCTGCCCAAGGACGAGATGAAAGCTCTGACCGCCGCTATGAAAGCCGCCGGTAAGACGACCTTCCTTGAAGTCGTTACATACGATGAGGAGAGCTGCCTTGATGGAGCGCAGACCGCTATCGACTGCGGCTTTGACTACCTCATGGGCACTATCTACTACGATTCCGTGGCAAAGCTCCTCAAAGAAAACGGCATGGACTATCTGCCCTTTGTCGGTAAGGTCTCCGGCAGCCCAAGCATTCTTGAGGGCAGCAATGAGGAAATCATAAACAACGCCCTTGAGCTTATGCAAAAGGGTATCACCGGCTTCGACATTCTGGCATATCGCCATGTTGTGGACGGTGAGAAGCTTGCGTATGACTTCTGCAAAGCAGTTAACGCCAAAATCTGCATTGCTGGTTCTATCAACAGCTTCAAGCGCATTGACACCATGTTCGACATTGGCCCATGGACTTTCACTATGGGATCTGCCCTGTTTGAGAAGAAATTTGTTGCAGACGGTTCCTTCTACGATAATCTGAAGGCTGTCGCTGATTATATGGCGCAAAAATAAGTTTTATTCAGCAATACAGGTTTTTAAGCCGCGGTTCTGAAAAAGAACCGCGGCAGAAGTATATTTGTAAAATCTAAGGAGTGATCAGCATATGTTAGACCAACGCCTTATACGGGCAGATGCGACCAAGCTTGACGAATTGAACAGGCTCATGGCCGAGCAGGAAAACGCGGAGAGACTTTGCAAAATAACGATGAAAGACATTATCATTGCCCACGGCGCGGTAAATGATGTGTGCGATAAGGTGCGATCTATCGCCTCCGGCAGCCGGGTGCTTATGATTACCGGGCCTACATTGATCGTTGATAAAGAGGGCAAAAATGTAAAGGACAAGGTTCACGAGCTGCTCAAGGAGAAGTTTGATGTAAACTGGCTCGTCCTGTCCGAGCCGGAAGGCATAGTCCATGCAACACCCGAAAACGCCGCCAAAATCCAGGCGCTTCTGCCTGGTATGGACTGCGTTGTGGCGGTAGGTTCAGGCACGATATGCGACCTTTGTAAGTTCGCCACCTCCCGTTTTGCCCCTGACGCCCCCACTCCCCTCGTGGTCGTGCAGACGGCGCTTTCCGTGAACGCCTTTTCGGATGACTCGTCTGTCATGCTTATCAGCGGAGTAAAGCGCACTGTTCACTCCCGCTACCCCGCCGTGCTTATAATTGACCTTGATATAATTGCAGCAGCCCCGGCGGAGATGAATGTCAGCGGCTACGGCGACCTCATCGCCACATGGACAGCACCTGTGGACTGGTATCTTGGAAACATTCTCGGTATGGGCAAAAACTACCACAGCGCCCCATCTGACATGATACGCACCCAGTGCGAGGAGCTGCTTGAAAATTCCGAAAAGCTTGCTGCCGGGGATCCTGCTGTTTTGAGCGATCTTGCCAACGTGCTCACGCTCAGCGGGCTTTCCATGGGGCTTGCCAACGAAAGCTCCCCCGCTTCCGGTTCGGAGCATGTGATGAGCCATCTCATTGATATGACTGCCGGCATGCGCAAAACGGGCATATGCTATCATGGCACGCAGGTCGCCGTATCAGGCTTGATATCCGAGGCAATTTGGGACTGGTTTTTAAATGAATTTGACCCAAAGCGGGTCGATATATCCGCCTGCTATCCAGATGCCGTGGAAATGGAAGAAAAAGTTCGCTCCGCCTTTGGCTGGATCTCCGACGCGACAGCCGAAGAATGCTGGGCGGATTATAAAGTAAAGCTCCAGCGCTGGCATGATAACCGGGACAAATTTGAAGCTTTTCTCCGTGACTTTGACAGCTTTAAAGCTGCCGTTGCTCCTTATGTGAAAAAACCGGAATATGTCTCAGAATGTATGCATAAAGCAAACGCCCCCACAAGATACAGCGCGCTTAATTACCCTGTTCCTGCCGATACGGTAAGATGGGCGATAAAAAATTGCTGCCTGATGCGAAACCGCTTTTCCATTATCGACCTTCTGAATTTCACAGGCATATGGAACGATGAATTTGTCGAGAGTCTGCTCCGGAGAACGGAACAGATGGATGCCGGACTGTAAGGCTCCTGCTGAAAGAACAAAAAACCGCTGCTTTTCAGGTGGCGGTTTTTTGCTCTTTCAGGCATCTCATATCCTCTCAAAGCCGCATAAAATCAATAAAAATATACCTGCTTGCTGGATCTATGATTTAGAAAGATTTGTAGTGACTTTTACACATATTTGTGATATTATTATTTTATCAATCGCAGCTACTATATTGAAAGGAGCAAAATATGGTAACGAATAAAGAGAATTTATTCAAGCTCGGCAAAAAAATCACCGACAGAATACCCCAGAAGCTTGGCATTAAACCCATAACTGAGGAGGATCCTGAATATTGGGGCCTGGTAAATGTCCTTGATGACGACATGGTGGAGGTCGCGCTCAAGATGAAGCTGCGCACCCCCTATTCACTTGATGACCTTGTTGATATGACCGGCAGGGATCGTGATGAACTTGTTGAATTGCTTCAGAGGATGTCGATGCTCGGCCTTCTGGAGTACAACTGGGGCGGAAAAGAGGAGCATACGCAGGAGAACAAGCGCTATGTTCTGCCCATGTTTGTCCCCGGTATTGCGGAGCTTTTCAACATGAGCCCCACCACTGTCAAGGAGCATCCCGAGGTATGCGATTTCTTTGAGAGAATGTCCTTTTTGCCCCTTGAGCATGTGACACCCATGGTGCCTCCCGGAGGTGCGGGAATCGGCATGCATGTTATCCCGGTCGAAAAGGCCATTCCTGCTGAGACTCAGTCTTTGAGCATTGAGCACATTTCTCACTGGCTCAAAAAATACGAGGGACATATCGGCGTGGGCGTTTGCTCCTGCCGCCGCTCCCAGACCAACCGCGGCGAAGGCTCAGGCGATATTCAGGCTGAATGGTGCATCGGCGTAGGTGACTTCGGTGACTATGTTACCGAGACCGGCAACGGCAGAAAAATTACATACGAAGAGGCAATGAACATTCTCCAGCGGGCTGAGGATCTGGGCTATGTTCATCAGATAACCAATGTTGACGGTGAGAACAAGATTTTTGCCATCTGCAACTGCGCCCCCGGCGTGTGCTACGCTCTGCGTACCTCTCAGTACTTCAACACTCCCAACATGTCCCGCAGCGCGTATGTGGCTCATGTAGACACCGAAAACTGCGTTGCATGCGGCAAGTGCGTTGAGGTCTGCCCTGCGGGCGCTGCAAAGCTTGGCCAGAAGCTGTGCACTAAGAGCGGCCCGATCGAGTATCCCAAGCAGGAGCTGCCCGACGCAGTAAGCTGGGGCCCTGATAAGTGGAACCCGAACTACAAAAACGACAATCAGATAAACTGCTACGATACCGGTACATCGCCCTGCAAAACAGCTTGCCCCGCGCATATCGCTGTTCAGGGCTACATCAAAATGGCCGCTCAGGGCAGATATATGGACGCTCTCAAGCTCATCAAGCAGGATAACCCCTTCCCTGCCGTCTGCGGCAGCATATGCAACCGTCGCTGCGAGGACGCCTGCACCAGAGGCCGCGTTGATCAGGCTGTTGCTATCGATGAGATCAAGAAATTTGTCGCCGAGCAGGAGCTTAATGCCGAGACCCGTTACATACCGCCGCTCAAGAACTTCCGCCCGGAGCTTACGCCCTATGAGGAGAAGATAGCCGTTATCGGCGCCGGGCCTGCCGGTATGAGCTGCGCATATTACCTTGCAAACATGGGCTATCCTGTGACCGTGTTTGATAAAAACCCTGTTCCCGGCGGTATGCTCACTCACGGCATCCCCAGCTTCCGTCTTGAGCGCAACGTCATAAACGCCGAGATCGATGTTCTGCGTCAGATGGGCGTTGAGTTCAAGTGCGGCGTAGAGATCGGCGTTGACCTTACGATCCAGCAGCTTCGCGATCAGGGCTACAAGGGCTTCTACCTTGCCATCGGTGCCCAGAAATCTGCGCCTCTCGGTATTGAGGGCGATGATCTCAAAGGCGTGTTCGGCGGAGTTGAGTTCCTGCGTGAGGTGAATATTGGCAACAAGCCCGAAATTGGCAAGCGCTGCGCCGTTATCGGCGGCGGCAATGTTGCGATGGACGTCTGCCGCACGGCTGTGCGTCTCGGCGCGGAGGAAACCTATATCATCTACCGCCGCTCTCAGGCTGAGCTTCCCGCTGACCCTGTTGAGGTCGAGGAGGCCATGGCAGACGGCGTGAAGTTCCGCTTCCTGAACGCTCCGAAGAAAATTGTCGGCAAGGACGGCGCTGTCGCCGCGCTCGAAGTTGAGATCATGGAGCTTGGCGAGGCCGATGAAAAGGGCCGCCGTAAGCCCGTTGGTACAGGCAAGTTTGAGACCATAGAGCTTGATTCCGTCATCGGCGCTATCGGTCAGGTCATTGACTGGGGCAAGCTCGACATTGGTGAGATTAAGCTTGGCGCTAAGGGCAATGCTCTGGCTGACGCTGTCACCTATCAGACCGCGCAGGCTGACATTTTTGTTGGCGGCGATGTATATACCGGCCCGAAATTCGCGATAGACGCTATCGCAGCTGGCCGTGAGGGCGCTGTCTCCCTGCACCGTTTTGTCCACAAGGGTCAGAGCCTCACTCTGGGTCGTAACCTTCGCAAGTTTGTGGAGCTTAATAAGGACAACGTTGTTATCCCCGTTGAGAGCTTTGATAACTCCCGCCGTCAGGCTGTGCGCCATGACACTGCGAAGGCAAAGACCTTCTCTGATGACAGGCTCACCTTCACCGAGGAGCAGGTCAAGGCTGAGGCAGCCCGCTGCCTTGGCTGCGGTGCTACCGTCGTTGACGAGAACAGATGCATCGGCTGCGGCCTGTGCACCACCAAGTGTGAGTTTGACGCGATCCATCTGCGCCGCGATCACCCTGAGGCCAGCACGATGCACACCTCAGAGGACAAGATGAAAGCGATCCTCCCCTACGCCGCCAAGCGCCAGATGAAAATACTTCTCAATAAGAAGAAATAAGACACATACAAAAAAAAGAAGCCCGTTAGGGCTTCTTTTTTTGTCCTTATTCTGTTCTGAGAGCTTCAACCGGGTCTTTCTTCGCAGCCAGGCCCGAAGGAATAAGCCCCGCGATAAATGTCAACAGCACACTTATAAGCACCAGCGCAACAGCGCCGACCCATGGCAGTGTTGAATTGAGAGAATATATCCCCGTAAGATCGTGAACGATAACATTTATGGGTATATTCAGCAGCAGAGTCATGATAATACCGATAGCGCCGGCTGTAAAGCCGATAATAAATGTTTCGGCGTTAAATACCATGGACACATCTTTCTTTGACGCGCCGATAGCCCGGAGAATACCGATTTCCTTCGTCCTTTCAAGAACGCTGATATATGTAATAATGCCAATCATGATCGAGGACACCACAAGGGAGATGGCCACAAAGGCAATAAGCACATAGCTTATGACATTAATAATCGTTGTAATGGAGCTCATAAGCAAAGCCACAACATCAGTGTAGCTTATTTGATCGTCCTCGTCCACTGAGTCGTTGTAGTGCTGTATAGCGCCAGCTATGCTGTCCTTATCCTCAAAGGTGGAGGCATAAATATTGATGGCGCTGGGGCTGTCGAGGTCAAAATAACCAAGCTTTTTAAGGTTATCCTTGAGAGTGGTCTCAGAATAGACCGGGGGCATGGCATTGTCATATATCCAGACATAGTCGCTCTCCTCCAGACTGAGGAGATTAAAGTCTTCCACGAGCTGTGCATCAGAGAGGTTTGAGTACAGCGCCTTCATCTGAATAGCGTACTGCTCTTTTACCTGCTCGCCTATCATCTGCCCCACATACTCAAAGAGCATATCATCGTCCATCTGGTCGAGCATAGAGGCGTACTCCGGATAATAATCCAGCACCATTTTTTCAATGTCAGAGCGGGTGGTACCCTCCATCTGCTCATCTATCATCTCGTCCAGATACTCCTCATCCGGCTCACTCATATACTTAATGTAGAGTTCCGCAAGCTCTTCATCCGTTGCATTGGCAATGTACTCTCTGGCAGCATCAGATTTCTTTATGGCATTGATCTTGTCGTCCTCATTGTCAAGATAAGGCAGACCGGAGAATACATCGTTTTCAGGATCAGCAAGCTGCTCTTTCACAAGCTCCTTGCCTTCCGCCTCGTGCATGATATGCTCAACCAGCGCATGGGTATAGCCTATTGATCCGCTGAGCATACCGGAGAGCGCATCCTCATTCTGTCGTATAACGCCTACTATCCTGATGTCCATGCCGTTGTTGTAGAGTGTTTTGAGGCCAAGCTCGTCCTCGGTCAGATCTATATATTCCCCTGTCGCCTCGTCGAGCTTATACTTATCGGCCGGGAAAATATACTTAAAGGTCTTACCGCAGATATCCTCATAACTCCAACTTTCTGCCTTTGCATCTACAGTCTCCTGAGAAACAAAGCTCTGCATGTTGTCGGCTATGCTGTCGTTGGATTTAAGTCCCATAGCATAGAGCACAAGGTCGGAGATCTCGTTATTTTTATCGACAATAAGTATGGCCTCGTCGTAGCTCTCCGGCCACTTGCCATAGAGCAGGTCATATTGTTCTTTCAGCAGCGGGTTAACAGAGCTGCCGTCCTCAGCGGGAAGCATTTCCTGCCATACCTCGGCGAAGGAATACATCTGCCCATATGAATCAAAGTATGAGCTGTAATCGCCGCCGTAGAGCAGGCTCATAGTGTTTTGCAGCAGCTCCATAATATCGGTTTTGACGATGTTTCCATCAACATCTTCGGCATAGATGTTCAAATCAAAATCGTAGCTGTACTGGACGGAGTTTATATACTGGGCTATCTCGCTGTTCTCGTCCTCCAGATATTCCTTGAATGCCTGAAGATTATTCGTCTCCTTATCAGCCGAGAGCATAGAGTTCATCATGTCATACATTATGGTGCTGGCATAAACCGCGTCCTTTTCATGCTTGTTGGCGCTGGATTCGGCATGGACTCCCATAAGAGAAGTCATCATGCTGGTCATATCCATGCTCTCCGCCTGGATCGTGATCGGGTAGCTTGAAAGCGTATCCTTCTGCACCTTGTCAATGTAAGATTGTATTCCATTGGAGAGCGACATGATAAGCGCGATGCCTATTATACCTATGCTTCCGGCAAAGGCAGTTAATATTGTCCTGGCCTTTTTTGTCAGCAGGTTATTGATTGAAAGAGATAACGCCGTGAGAAAACTCATGGAGGTTCTCTTGGTCTGCGTGTTTACCGGGGCTTCCTCCTCTGCCGAGGTGAAAGGATCGCTGTCGTCAGTTATCAGGCCGTCCTTCAGGCGAATAATACGGCTGGCGTAGTTGGTGGCAAGCTCCGGGTTATGTGTGACCATGATGATGAGCTTATCTTTGGATATTTCCTTGAGTATATCCATTATCTGTACCGAAGTGTCAGAATCCAGCGCACCGGTGGGCTCATCGGCCAGAAGAATGTCCGGGTCGTTTACCAGCGCTCGCGCAATAGCCACGCGCTGCATTTGGCCGCCTGACATCTGATTTGGTTTTTTGTTTATCTGATCTCCAAGACCCACCTTTGTAAGCGCGTCAATAGCCTTGGCGCGGCGCTCGGCAGGAGCGACACCGCTGAGGGTCAGCGCCAGCTCAACGTTGGAAAGCACAGTCTGGTGCGGAATAAGGTTATAAGACTGGAAAACAAAGCCAATGGAGTGGTTGCGGTAGGCATCCCAATCGGCATCGGTGAAGTTTTTTGTGCTTTTGCCGTTGATAACAAGATCGCCGGAGGTATACTGATCAAGCCCTCCTATAATGTTCAAAAGCGTCGTCTTGCCGCAGCCTGAGTGTCCAAGAATGGCCACAAATTCACTTTCACGAAATTCCAGATCAATGCCCTTCAGGGCGTGAACCGTAGATTCGCCGGAGAGATAGTCTTTTTTGATTTCCTTGAGTTTGAGCATTACGATTCCTCTATTACAAAGTTATTTGTTGACATTGACGTGTTATTGCGGTAGAATATTTAGGCTTTCAGCATATGCTTCCGTAGCTCAGCAGGATAGAGCATCCGCCTCCTAAGCGGAAGGTCGCGCGTTCGAATCGCGCCGGGAGTGCCAAAATCGACGGGCTTATTTATAAGCTTGTCGATTTTTTTTACTTATTCACTCTTCGCTAAAAACAAGCGTCTATTTTTAGAAGGTAATATGTAATAGTGAAAAATGAATAAATCAAGCGGTCATATCATGACTCATTATTCTAGCACTTGTGTTTTCGTTTGTCTAAGTTTTATAGAAAGTTTAATCAACTGTTTACAATTTTTGCTCAGCAGCAGGGAAAATTTGTTTCTTGAAAAGCGCTGCCGCCTGCCCTAAAATAAGGCTATAAGAATTTTAGGGGGCAGAATATGAAAATAAAAAAAGCCCTGCTGGGTATGCTCAACATGAGATCAGAAGCCTGGTACATATTTATCCGCAGTATTCAGCTTTGCTGTATGCTGCTGATATGTTCTTTTGCCCTGCTGCTGGAATGGGGCGGATGTATGGTAAACTATGAGCTGTACACTACTGCTATGGCGCTTAATGAAACCTCACAAGCGGTGCTTTTAATAGCTGTCATTGCCTCGGCTCTGATAAACAGCGCGCGATGATCATGTGAAATAGTGACTGTGATAACTACTCAAAAATGCCTGTCTAAAAAGACAGGCATTTTTCTTTGTCAGTCGAACAGACGACACATAACAAAATGATCCTTTTCTATTTCCTTAAGCTCTAATCCGGCCTCATGGCATTTATCTGTGCAATATTTACAGCGGGAAGCAAAACGACAGCCGGGCTTGGGATTAATTGGATTTGTGACCTCGCCCTGAATGATTTCGCGCTGTCTGTCTCTGCTGCTGATGGATGGGATGGGGATTGCGGAAAGAAGCATCTTTGTATATGGGTGCTGAGGATTCTTAAACAGTTCCTTGGACGGGGCTTTTTCTATGCACTGACCCACATACAGTACGGCTATCTCGTCGGAAATATGTCTGACCACAGACAAGTCATGCGTAATAAACATGTAGGTCAGATCCATTTGCTCCTGCAAGTCCATAAGCAGGTTCAATATCTGCGCCTGAATGGACACATCAAGAGCCGATACCGGCTCGTCGCATACAATAAAGCCGGGGTTCATGGAAAGTGCTCTCGCAAGCCCGATCCTCTGCCTGCGGCCGCCGTCAAGCTCATGCGGATAGCTGTTAACAAGACGCGGCGCAAGTCCTGCGATGTTCATCAGTTCCCTAACACGTTCCTCAAGCTCCGCCTTTGACTTGTAGACTTTATTGACGATCAGCTGGTCGGCAATAAGCTGATAGACTGTATTGCGTGGATTCAGGCTTGAATAAGGATCCTGAAAGATGATCTGCATTTTCTTTCGCAGTTCACGGATCTGTTTTTTGTTATACTCAAAAATATTTTCGCCTTCGTAGTATACCGCGCCGTCGGTGTACGGTTCAAGACGCAATATGGTTCTGCCAAGAGTGGATTTTCCGCATCCTGACTCACCCACCACGCCAAGCGTAGTACCCTTTTTTATGGAGAAACTTACATCGTCCACAGCGTGGAGCAAGCCGCCCCCGGTTTTAAAATATTTTTTAAGATTCTTTACCTCAAGCTGAGTATTTTTTTCAACCATCTGCCTTTACACCTCCGTTTGCCAAGTGGCAGGCTATGACATGCGTTCCAAAGCACACCGGCTCTGGCTGTTCGGAGGCACATCTCTCTGTGGCGTGTGGGCATCTTGGATGGAATTTGCAGCCCGTCGGCAAATTAGTAGGATCAGGCATCAGGCCGTTGATGGGCTTAAGCCTGTCTGTATCCTCCTCAAGGTTCGGGATAGAGCCAAACAGTCCCTCTGTGTATGGGTGATGACGGCTTGCCCCAAATATATCCTCCATCGTGCCCGACTCTATGATCTCCCCGGCGTACATTACGGCCACCTTATCGCAGGTCTCCGCGACGACTCCAAGATCATGGGTTATCAGGATCATTGCCATATTCAGCCTGTCCTTTAGCTCGCGCATCATAGCGAGCACCTGCGCCTGAATAGTTACATCGAGCGCAGTCGTCGGCTCATCCGCAACCACAAGAGTAGGATCGCACGCAAGCGCTATCGCAATAACGATCCGTTGCTTCATTCCTCCGGAAAATTGATGGGGATATTCCTTTTTCCTCTCTTTTGGTATCCCGACCATCTCCAGCATCTCGTCGACCTTTTTCTCTATTTCAGCTTTGCTCCGACCCTCGCTGTTATGGAGCATAAGTGATTCGCGGATCTGGTCTCCCACAGTGTTGACCGGATTAAGACTGGTCATCGGATCCTGAAAGATCATGGAAATTTTATCCCCGCGTATTTTGCGCATCTCCGGTTCTTTTAGCCTGAGCATATCCTCACCGCAAAAGCTTATGCTGCCGTCAACTATTTTGCCGATATCCTGCGGCAGTAGACGGAGTATACTCAAAGCAGTAGTCGTTTTGCCAGCGCCGGTCTCTCCAACGAGGCCAAGAGTTTCTCCGGCCTTCAAGTCAAAACTGACGCCGTTTATCGCGTGCACAGTCTCCGTGTCTGTCTCATATACGACCTTTAAATCACGAATCTCAAGAATGTTTTCAGTTTGCCTATTGTTCATATGCTATCCTCTCGGTCAGTTCTTCAGTTTGGGGTCAAGCGCATCGCGCAGACCGTCACCGACAAGATTAATGGAAAACACGGAAACCGCTATGCAAATTCCGGGAATTGTAACAAGGTATGGGTATTCGCGCATATATTCTCTCGCCTGATTGAGCATAGTTCCCCATTCAGGCTGTGGCGGCTGAACGCCAAGCCCTATAAAACTCAGTCCGGCTGCCATGAGGATCATGGAAGCGATGGCCATTGTGCCCTGTACGATTATAGGGCCGATCGCGTTCGGCAGGACATCATGGATTATTATTCGAAGATCGCCTGAGCCACCCATTTTGGCCGCCTCAATATAGTCCTCCCCCACAACTGATAAAACAGAGGAGCGAACCACGCGGGTAAACCCCGGTATCTGAGAAATAGTTATGGCGACAAGAAGATTTGTAAGCGTTGGGCCGAGCGCAGACACGATAGCTATGGCCATAAGCAGAGTTGGGATACTGAGAAGTATGTCCATAAGCCTCATAACGACTTCGTCGAATACACCGCCGTAATAGCCGCACATAGCTCCAAGCAGACCGCCCACTCCAAGGGAGATAAGCGTAGTAAAAAACCCCAAGCTGAGCGATATACGGGCTCCATGAATGACCCGGGCAAATTGATCGCGGCCATATGAATCCGTTCCAAAGGGGTGCTCCATCGAGGGAGCCTGCAGTCTCAGCTCCGAATGCTGCCGTATGGCGCCTTCTTCATAATCTACAATCAGATCCGCGCACATGGCAAATACGATCATGATCGTTATTACTATCAGACCAAACATGGCAAGTTTATTCTTTTTAAAGCGG
Source organism: Clostridiales bacterium UBA7103 (assembly GCA_002493305.1). Classification (GTDB taxonomy): domain Bacteria; phylum Bacillota; class Clostridia; order Oscillospirales; family Oscillospiraceae; genus Limivicinus. Next base: position 37,048 of record DKYJ01000021.1, read on the forward strand.
CGAACAATCTCTCTCGAACGATTCTTGCGCGCTTGTTTTATGCTTACGCTGATGTTGCTGTCGTTTCCCACAAAATGATCCCCCTTTCTTAATTGGATTTTGAATACTTGGCGCGTATTCTCGGGTCAATAACGGCATAAATCAAGTCAATAAACAGCATCGTCACGCAGACCATCGCCGCAAAAAATATGATCGATGCAGTAACGAGAGGAGTATCTTTCATACGAATAGCATTTATCATCAGGGTAGAGATTCCCTGCATAGAGAATACCGTTTCGATAAGGATAGCTCCGCCAAGAAGCTGACCGAACTCGATGCCAAGTGAGGTTATGACGGGCAAAAGTGCGTTTTTCAGCTCATGATGCATTATGATCCTTCTCTCACCCGCGCCTTTTGCTCTGGCTGTTCTAACATAATCGGAACGAATCGTTTCAAGCATGGTCGTCCTTGTCAAGCGCATTATTTTTGCCGCAGTGGGAGCGGCCAAAGTAAATACGGGAAGTATATAATGCTTCCATGTCCCGACCCCGTTTGTCGGCAGCCATCCAAGGCGAACGGAGAAAAACAGAATAAGCAGCATACCCAGCCAAAAACGCGGCAGAGAGGTGAACACCATGGCCACTGAGGTGCATACCATATCTGTGACGGAATATTTCTTTATTGCCGAGATTATTCCCAAGGGAATACCGATAATCGCCGTAAGAATTACGCTGAAAACAGCCAGCTTAAGTGTCACCGGAAAACGCTTGATGATTTCTTGAAACACCGGCCGTCCTGTCTGCCATGAAGTTCCAAAGTCTCCCCGCAGAGCGTTGATGATATAGTTGAAATACTGCACCGGAAGCGGATCGTTGAAGCCGAGCTCCTCGTTCATCGTCTCTATTGCCTCAGGCGTTGCATTTATACCCAGCAGCAGCGTTGCAGGATCGCCGGGCGTGAGGCTCATAATAAACATAATGAGAAAAATCACGCCAAGCAGTATGGGTATCAGCAGCAGAAGTCTTTTTATAACATATTTTAGCATAGGTATACCTCTTATTCAGACGAGGATCTACTTTTTCAGCGCAATGACCTCGATCTCACACAAAGCGCCAAAGGGCAGTTGTTTTACTGCGACGCAGGTGCGGGCCGGCCTGCTGATAAAAAAGCTTTTGTATACATCATTAAAATCGGCATAGTTTGACATATCGGTGATATAACAGTTTGCTTTCAAAATATTGCTCATATCCATGCCGTGTTTTTTCAGGACCGCCGATATATTTTCCGCGACCTGAGTTGCCTGACTCAAAATATCATCCCCGGCGAACTCTCCAGTCTCCGGCACCGTACCGATTTGTCCCGAAAGAAAGTAAAGTTCGCCACAACTGGTTGCTTCTGACAAAATGGGTGTACTCATCTGTCTCCTCCAATATTATACTATTCTAAGCAGGCCCGGATCAACCTGTGTGTTGGACAATATCTCAAAGCCGTTTTTCTTTACAAGAACGAGATCCTCGAAATGGAACATCCTTCCCTCGGTCATAACAACTGGTTCAATGTTAAACACCATGTTCTCCTGAAGGGCAAAGTCCTCTACCGGGCTGAGCATGGGAAACTCATGACACTCAATGCCGAGTGAGTGTCCGATATGCGGGATACTGAAGGGCAGACCGCGCTTTTTCATACCATCAGAGCAAACTCTGAAAAGCTCGCTCGCAGTCACACCTTCCCTGATATGTGAAAAAATCTCCTCCTGTGTTTCACACATCTTAGTGTAAACATCAACATATTTGGGATTAAGCTCCCCTATCATGATCGTGCGGGCAAAGTCTGACAAATAACGCTCATTCGTCACTCCGCCAAAATCCATACGCATCTGATCCCCGTCGCTCATGATATTATCGGTAGGCAGCGCATGAACCAAAGGAGATTTTTCACCGGCGCCCATAACGAAGAAATCAATATCAGCCAGGCCGCCGGTAAGCATATAGGTTTTTACTATATTTGCAAACTCACGCTCAGTGCAGCCCGGGTGAACTTCCTGTATTCCTTTTTCCATGGCAATTCGAGTGATATTGGCAGCATTGGCAAGAATTTCTATCTCCTGCGGCTCCTTTATCATTCTCACGCGCTCAAACGCCCTTTTGCAGTTTACAAGGTCAAGCTCCGGCGCAAGCTCAATCAGCTGCTGATAATACGATGCGGTGAGATAGCCAAGTTCTATGCCTATTCTTGCGTCCGTCAGGCCGCGCTCTCTGATCAGATCTACCAGAAAAGCGATCGGAGACTCCTGAAACTCCACATAATAGCGCTTGTCCGCTATCCATGTTTCCGAGTCGACCGTGTTCTTTTCAATGCCGCATGCTATAATCGCAGGCTCTCCGTTTACAGGCAGGACGGTTATCGCGAGTCTCTCCGGGATATCTGCCTGAGTCATGATGTATGTGCCCGAAAAGTATATCGTATTAGCCGGAGAAATGATAACGGCTGCATCAATATTTTCCGCCCGGAGCTCTGCCTTAAGCCTTTCATATCTGCTTAACATATTTATTTCCCCCTTTTGAATACTTCGTATCCGATTTAAATATCGGATACGAAGCTTTGTCATTACATATATTTAACGCCGGATCATTCCCACTCGAGGAAGCGGAGCTGCAGGCCAACAAAGGGATCGTAGCCCTTGAATACCAGTCCGGCAGTGTGTGCGTAGCTCTTCTCGGGGTAGTAGCACGGAGCAAAGAACGCCTCGTCGGACAGATACACGAGCACATCATTGAGCATGGAGCGGCGGGTCTCCGTATCCATCTCCACATCAATGTCAACACGCATCTGCTCTATATATGGGTCATTCAGGCCACTGTATGGCACTGCGCCCTTTATGCTGGTAACCTCAAATGTTTGGGCTGCATCCGTGTTCAGGTTAAGATGGGAAGCAGTCACATAGAAATTACCGTTCTTCATCAAATCAAGATAGGCATTATTCTCAACGATACTAACAGTTGTGGTTATGCCCACAGCAGCAAGATTTTCCTGCGCAACCTCTGCTACCTTCTGATCCTTTCCTTCGCGGCAGTATATCGTACCAAGATCAAAACCGTTTTCATACCCGGCAGAAGCAAGCAGCTCCTTGGCCTTGTCTGCATTGTACTCATAAGACGGGACATTGCTGTCATAGCCAAACATGTTGTGGTTGCCTATGGAGTCAGCTACGATGCCCAGGCCTTCCTCTGCCACGGAGATCATGAACTCCTTATCCAGTGCATAGTTTATTGCCTGACGAACCTCTTTGCTCTTGAGCGGCTCAAGGGTGTTATCACGCAGGTTAAACTGGAGGAAATATACCATGCCGCAGTTATGGGAGTAGATATCCAGATTGGCGTCGTTTTTAATTGTGCTTATGGCGCTGGCCGGGAAATCGCGGGAAATATTCAGCTCGTTGTTCTGCAGGGCCAGCACCTGAGTGTTAGCATCGGGGATAATAGCAAAACGAACATGCTTTATGCTTGGCTTCGGGTCACCGTGGTAGTCATCAAAAGCCTCAAGCTCAACGCCGGTGGTGGGGTCGTAGGAGACCAGCTTGTAGGGGCCGCATGAAACGATACCAGTGGTATAGTGATCAGTGCTCTCCCAGGCAGCCTCGCAGTAGATCTTTACATAAATGGCACAGTAATACAGGAAGGTGGCGGAGGGTGCTGTCAGATACACATCCACGGTGTAATCATCAATGACCTCCACTCTGTCAAGCTGTGACGCCACAGTCGCCTGATAATCAGCATACTCACTCTTAATAAGATTAAATGTAAAAGCAATGTCGCTTGCCTTCAGTTCGCTGCCGTCATGGAACTTTATACCCTGCTTGATGTGGAATGTATACTTTACATTCTCTTCGTCCCACTCCCAGCTTTCTGCAACATTCGGAGCAATATTGGCGTCCTGGTCCAAAACCAGAAGACCGTCATAGACGTTGGTGAGAACTTCATTGGTGATGATGTTCTGCTGTCCGAAAATGCTGAGCGTCTGGAGCTCGGTAGCGAGAGAGACGATCAGGCTGTCCTTTTCGGCGCCTGTCTGCGTCTGATCTGCGCCGGCATTATTGCTGGGTTCTGCGCTGGGGTTGCTTGTGTTGGGCTTACTTCCGCAGCCAAACAAGGCTGCGCACATAAGCACAGCAAGCAATAAGCAAATAGCTCTTTTCATTATTTTGCCTCCTTAGTTTTGGGTCTTGTATTTTTGTATACTTCACCGTCTTTCATGACGAAGGATACACTTTGCATTGTGCTGATATCTTTTAGCGGATCTGAATCAACCGCAATGATATCTGCCAATTTGCCTTTGGACAGAGTTCCGAGCTTGTCCCCCCACCCAAGAAGCTGAGCTGCTATTGATGTGGCGGATTGCAGAGCGTGGGCTGGCTTCATTCCAGCCTCGTTGACCATATAAACGAATTCTTCCGCCTGTGTGCCATGGTAGAGATATGGCGCGCATACATCTGTACCAAAGGCGATCTTTACACCTTTCCGGTATGCCATGCCGATATTTTTGGCATGAACCTCCGTGCAGCGCTTTGCCTTTTCTATTACATTGGGCTTGATCTCACCCGGCTTCATGTTTTTGAACATTCTCGGGTCGACAACAAGCGTGGGAACAAGAAAAGTACCCCTCTCGACCATCATTTCGGCTGCTTCCTCATCAATAAAGGTTCCGTGTTCGATTGAGGTAACGCCGGCGCGCACCGCACATTTGATCCCGTTTAAGCCATGGGCGTGTGTACAGGTGTAAGCGCCGCGAAATTCGGCGACCTCAATAATCGCACGCATTTCGTCATAGGTCAGCTCCTGAGGCCCCGGATCGTCTCCTGGCGTCATCACGCCATAAGTGGACATGAACTTTATTCCATCCGCGCCATACTTGAAATTGATACGCGCCGCCTGTCTGGCGGAGTCGGCACCGCAGATGATTGCACGCACCCTGTCGGTTCCAAGGCTTGAATAGGAAGGCAGAAGATGATTGTCCCCATGGCCGCCGGTTGCGTTTATTGTCAGCCCAACTACTGACATTCTAGGCCCCCAGTGATATCCCTGATTGATCGCGTCGCGGATTGCGATATCCGCCCAGTCAGGGCAGCAGCCTACATCGCGTATACTTGTAAAGCCAGCCATCAGGTCATCCTGAAGGTTTTTTATTGCCTTCAGTGCAATAAACGGGCCTGAGCTTGAACACATGTATTCGTCGGAAAGCTCGCTGAAGGTGCCGTTAAAGGCACAGTGTGCATGGCAGTCGAACAGACCAGGCAAAACAAATTTATCGGACAGGTCGATCACTTCATCAAAGTTGTCAGTGACTTTTATCTGGTCTGCACTGACAATATCTGCGATCCTGTTGCCTTCGAGGACGATAGCCATATTGTTCTGCGCGGTGTCAGTCTCAGCCGTAAAGAGCTGCCCACAGAAAATAAGTTTCTTCATTTTGCATCTCCTCCTCTATATTCGTTGATCCTTATATACCTTGCCGTCTTTCATTACGAAAGAAACATTCTTCATGACAGAAATATCGGCAATAGGATCCCCTTTGACGGCGATAATGTCAGCAAGCTTGCCTTTAGTTAATGTCCCAAGCCTATCGTCCCAATGGAGAGTCTCGGCGGAAATCTTTGTTGCCGCCTGAAGCGCGTGCTCCGGCTTCATCCCTGCATCGCGCACAAGGTAGACAAATTCATCTGCCTGTGTACCGTGAGGTAGGTAAGGTGCGCCAACGTCCGTTCCAAAAGCGATTTTTACTCCCTTGTGGTAGGCCATGCTGACCGTTTTGGCATGAATCTCGGCCGCACGCCTGATTTTATTTTCAACCTGCTCCGAAAATTCGCCCGGCTTCATATTCTCAAGCATACGGTTCATAGTGACCAGGGTCGGGACAAAATAAGTGCCCTTTTCAACCATAAGCTCCGCTGTCTCTTCGTCCATAAATATGCCGTGCTCGATAGAGGTAACGCCTGCGCGTACAGCGACATTGATTCCCGTCCTTCCCTCCGCATGAGAGCATGAGGTAAATCCTCTGAATTCTGCTATCTCAATTGCCGCGCGCATCTCCTCATAGGTTAGCTCCTGCGGGCCCGGATCATCACTCTTTGACAGCACACCGAATGTTGCCATAAACTTGAGGCAGTTTGCACCGTACTTGAAGTTCATCCGCGCGGCCTGTCTGGCCTGATCTGGGCCGCATATTATCGCACGGACATTGTCCTTGCCCAGGCCTGAAAACGGTGGCAGCAGATTGTTGTCGCCATGTCCTCCAGAGGCATTTAGTGTAAGCCCAGAGGTCATCATTCTTGGGCCGGGATATGCTCCGGAGGCAATTGAATCTCTTATGCACACATCCGCCCATTCAGGGCAGCAGCCCACATCACGGATACTCGTAAAGCCAGCCATAAGATCGTCGTAGGCGTATTTTACGCCGCGCAGGGCATATGTGGCCGGCAGTCGGGCGTATCTTATCCCGTCGTCCAATTCATCCGCAGCACCGTTGACAGCCACATGAGTATGGCAGTCAAACATTCCCGGAAGGACAAAGCTGTCTGTCAAATCAATGATCTGATCAAATTTGCTTATATCCTCCAAATCTTTGCCGGGAAGGATGTCTCGGATAATATTGTCCTCAACAATTACAGCCATATTATCCAAAACCGCTTCTGTTTCCGCTGTAAAAAGCTCACCGCACATGATCAGTTTCTTCACGATGATTCCCTCCAATAAAACTATTTCTAACCTCTGTTTCTTATCTCATCCAAAAACGCATACAGCGCGTATTTTGTTAGATTTAAAAATTCACATACCTTTATGCTGGATTTTGTTATCAGGAAAACATGTTTGCTCTCCAAATACTCCACAGCGCGGAACTTATCTGCTTTGTCCATATCATCAGGCTTTTTGCCGATCAGCTTTTCGCAAGCCGCAAGATGATACTCAAGTATTTCATTTACATCTACCGCATCGGTAACGCGCTTGTTGTCCTGTGTCCAATCCAGCGCCCGCACGACCCCGTTCAGCTCAGTAACATCGTAATTGATGCATACAAATCCAGTGGTCTCCTCCCCCGTTTTGATCGGAGTGGTCGAAGCGAGGATATCTCTCCCATCCTTTGTTTTCATATGGTAGATCGGGTTTTGAATAAAATCCTTCTCAATAAATTCGTCCAGAAACGCGTTTGTGCTTATATCTCCGGCATGGCGGCCTGTAATGTATCCATTTTCTATGTGCTTGATAACCAAGGCGTCATCTTGAAACTCGTGTATGGCTACCTCACAGTTACGACCGAATTGTTTGCAGATATTGGCGGCAAGATTTTGCAAAAAAATCTCCGCATCTATGGCATTTTCCATATTTCTATCCCCTTTTTATCAAATATTTTCTGCTTTAATTGGTTAAACATTAACACATTGGCCCGTCATTGTCAAACTTTTTTTCTGATATATTCTTTTCCTTTGGAGCAATTTTTTAGAATATTA
>DKYJ01000021.1:44738-44897 GCA_002493305.1 Clostridiales bacterium UBA7103
GCCAATTTTTTAGAATATTAGACAAAATTTAACTAAAATAATGAGAGATTTTTACCAAAAAACCGTTCTTTTCTAAAATTTTTTCAGAAAAAATTTCTGATATTTAATATACTCATTAAAAAATGTAATGGATAGGCCAAAAAAATTCTGCGGCTCCCC
>DKYJ01000021.1:45240-84004 GCA_002493305.1 Clostridiales bacterium UBA7103
GAGCCGCAGAAAACGCTAAAATTTTACAGCTCCTGAATCTCCATCTTAAGGAATTCCTCTCTTTCCATTGTGGCGTTGAGGATGTCGAGAAGCCCGTCGGTCGTAAGTCTTTCGGGCAGCTCAAGCTTTTTCAGCAGCTCCGTCCGCTTTTCCCGACTGTTCGGGCCACCTGTGTAGCCAAGACGGTAAAGATCCAGCTTTGAAATTTTCTCCGTGCGTATTTGCACAGGCTCCTCGTCTATCGTTGCCCCGGCGCGCAGGAGCGCATCGATGAGCACTTCCCTTTTCATTCCCTCAACGCCCAGCTTCCCTTCCTTTGAGGGGGCGCTCTTTCTCCTCTCCTTGCCTAAAATGTCTGGAATATAGGCGTGCTTTACTAAGCTTGGATCAACGCAGCCACGCAGGAAGTTTCTTATAACAAAACCCGCGGCGTCGGAGTCTGTGAGCACTATTATCCCACGCTTCTGGGCAATTTTACGGATAAAGGTTTGTTTTTCCTTGTCATTGAACAGGGCAAAACCGCCTGTCTCGATTATCAACGCGTCAACTGCCTGGCTAAGGGTGTTTTTATCGTATCGACCCTCGACGATTATAGCCTCTTTAACACTCAGCATTCAACACACCGCCGCTATGCGCAGCACAGCGTCCTTCAGGAGCGCAGCATCATCTTCACTGCTGCTCTTCATCTTATAATCCGTCTCCGCGCACAGGCGTACAGCGCTCCGAAGCTGAGGAAGAGTAAACCCCCGGGCGGAATTGAGCAGATCCCGTGCTATGAATTCATATCGGATACCGCAGACCTCCATAATGTACTTAAGCCCAAGATTTTTTTCCAGCGCAAGGCGAGCGGTATATAGCCTGCGCATCTGAACGCCCAGCATAGCCAGCATGGGTATAGGCTCATTATTTTTATCCATCAGCAGTTCTGCCAAGACAGATACCGCTGTGTTGAACTTTTTCTGGGAAAGATAATCTGTCATCTCAAATATACGCGCCTCGGGAATGTGGTTTGCAATTGTATCGACCTCCCGCACTGTGACCCGGTCGCCCTTTGTATAAGCGGCGATTTTTTCAATCTCCGGGATAAGACCGCTCATAATTTTGCCGCTGACAAAGATAAGCCGCTGCGCCGCGTCAAGCTCAATGGTCTTTCCAAGCGCGCGAAAGCGGCGAATTATCCAGTCGATCAGCATACCCTGAGGTTGGGCCGTAAATTTAAGCTCTTTGCCTCGTTCTCTGATGGTTTTTATGAGCTTTAATCTGCCGTCCGGCTCATACTGCGCGTTCTGCACAAAGCAGACCGTGCAATAATCCGGAATATCATCGAGGATACTCACATACCGCTCCAGTTCTTTCAGTTTATTTATATCTGTATCCCTTAGCTCCACAAAGCAGCGGCCACTCAAAAATGGCAATGCGTTCACTGCCTCATCAAACTCATTAATATCCAGCTCCGGCCCGTCAAAGCGGCGATAGCTAAAGCCGTCGTCCCCATCTGGGAGGCAACATTTTTTAAGCTCGCTTAGATATTGCTCGCGCAGATAGTCCTCCGGCCCCCAGAGCAAATAGAGCCTGCCGGGCTCTTTTTCTTTAAGTTCCCGCATCTCTGCCGAGTAATTGAGTGTCTGATTGTCCTTCTTGCTCCTAGCCATAGTCTTAACCTATCCGTATCTCAATAGTCCCGTTCAGGTCGGTTCTGTATATATTATACCCGTATACGTCCAATCGTTCAAGTGTTTCATACGTGGGATGTCCATAGGTGTTGTAGCCCACGCTGATAATGGCCGTTTCTCCGCCCAGTTCTTTAAGAAGCTCGCCACAGCTTGAATATCTGGAGCCATGATGACCTGCAATATACAGTTCAATACCGCTGAGATCATAATTACCGACTAATCCCCGTTCCACGCTCTTTGGCGAATCGCCGGTAACAAGCATGTCATAGTCCTCAATGCTCACCACCGCAGAAATGCAGCGCTCATTAATATCGCCTATCTCGGGCGGAGCAAATACCCGCAGAGAAATATCCCCAACGGAAAAGCTTATATCCTTTGATAAAAACAGCACATCCGAAGCCTGCTTCTCCGCTGAATCAAGAACTGAGTTTAAAAGCCCGTCGTCATCCTCCGGGTCTATGGGCATTATTATCTTATCCACCTTCACTGTCTCCATAAGCCGTACAACTCCGTTTGCGTGGTCGGCATGAAGATGAGTCAAGAGCAGCAGATCTATACTATCAATGCCTCTGGCTGAAAGATATTCCGCTGCGATATCACCGGCGTTTTCAAGAGAGTTTGTATTGCCGCAGTCAATCACCACAGTGCTGTCTCCCGCCGTAACGCTCAGGCATTGCCCCTGTCCCACATCCAAGGCGGCAAAAACGCCCTTATCAGCCTGATAGCCCCGCCTTGTTAAACCGAAGCAGACAGCTAAAAGAAGAGCCGATATTGCCGTCGGGATAAGGAATCGCCTTGCACGCCCTCTCGCCATCGCCCATATGCCAAAAAGCATATAGCTTACTATAAGCCAAGCAATGAAAGCCGCACTGCTTATGTAGATAATTGCGAATGGCACTGAGGAGACAAGGCGGCAAACAAGGAAAATACACCTTGCAAGCCACGAAACCAGCCATGCAGCAGCCGTACCCACAGCGGGAATGAGCGCACCGATAGCGCAGGCAATATATCCGCCGCAAAAGCAGAATGACACTGCCCACAGAGCGAGAACATTGGTTATCGGTGATAAAAGCTGAATATATCCAAAATGAACCGCAATAAGCGGAACGGTAAACACCATCACCGCCAGAGAGCTTGCCACAGTACCAAGCACACTGCGCAGTATATTTCCCGCCCATGTCTGAGGCAGCTTAGCTGTGAACGCTTCGTTAAGCCGCTGTGAAAAGCACATTATACCTGCCATTGCCGCAAAAGAGAGCTGAAGCCCCACACTTGCGGCGGCATAGGGGTTGACAAGCAGAATAAGCGCCAGCGCAAAGGAAAGCGACGTCGGCGGATCATTCTCCCGCCGGAGAATGGGCGCGAGCAGCAAAATCGTCTGCATTACACCGGCGCGGACGGCGGAATGGGTGCTTCCGGTAGTGAATACGAAAAGCCACACCAGCACAATACAGATAAAAGAACTGCGGCGGTTTGCGCCCAAAAGTAATTGCAGCAGACCCACGAGGAAAGCAATGTGCATCCCGGACACCGCCACCGTGTGCATAAAGCCGGAGCGCGTCATAGCAAGGTAGAGCCCCTCGTCCTGATAAAGCTCCGTCTTGTCGCCAAGCATGAGTGAGCGCATGAAAGCCCGGGTGTCCGCCGGGAAAATTTGATTTATCATTCCGGCAACAGCGTGGTTGAGCTTCGCAGGCATGGCAGGGATATAATTGCCGCCGTCGGTAAGCTCAACATTTGAGCGGGTGTTTATTACAAGATAAATGTCCCGGGAGTTATAATAGTCATACTCCTCCCCGTACTTCACGTCGGCTGATCTTATAGACCCATAAAAGGACACGGTGTCTCCCGCCTCGGCCTCGGCAAGGATCATGCTGCTGTCATATACCAGCGCCTCAAGCCCGTCTATTCCCTCGCACTCGGCCTTTATGCGCAGGCGGCAATAATCGTCATATACCACGGGATAGTCAAGCACGCGTCCGTGTATCTCCCCCTCCGTGCCATCGGCGGCATGGGCAGGCGCGCTCGTCAGCATATAGTGGCCATAAAACCAGAAAAGCCCCAAACCAGCGGCAATTAGTCCGGCAACTATTCCCCTAAGCCAGCGACGGCGCGGGATAATAAGCAAAAGACCGCACAAGAGCAGCACCCCGGCAATGACCGGCAATGCGCTGAGCTTAAATATGTAGTTTGCCGCAAAAATGGCGGCTGAAAAGGACAGCGCCGCCGAAGCAAGCACACGCATACTATCACCTTAAACATATCGCAGGGGTGTTTCGCCCCTGCGATATAAAATTACACGATATAATTACACGATTTTGGGGGAGAGCTTTTCACCGCCGATGATGTGAAAATGCAGGTGCATAACAGTCTGGCCGCCGGCCTCGCCGCAATTGTTGACAACACGGTAACCCTCGTCAAGTCCCTCCGCCTTGGCTATCTTGGCAATAGCCTCGAAGCACTTGGCGACGTATGCCGAGTTTTCGCCATCAATATCGGCGGCGCAGGCAATGTGCGCCTTGGGAACAACAAGAATATGCACCGGCGCCTGTGGATTGATGTCCCTGAACGCGAAAACGAACTCATCCTCATAGACCTTATTGCTGGGGATATCCCCGGCTATGATTTTACAAAACAGGCAGTCATTATCCATTATTTTTTCCTCCTTTAAGCCTTATCGCAAACAATTTCTTCAAGCATGGAAAGTGCCTTGTCGATATTCTCCGGCTGGCTGCCTCCGCCCATTGCGGAGTCGGGCTTGCCTCCGCCCTTACCGCCGACAGCGGGGCTGACGGCCTTTATAATATCCCCGGCCTTTACGCCATGAGCAACGGCGTCTTTGCCGCAGACACACAGCAGACTCACCTTGCCGCCGTTTTCCGCGGCCAGCAGAGCCACAACGGAGCCGTCCTTATCGCGGATAACGTCGCCCATCTTGCGCAGGACGTTGGCGTCGGCTGCGTCAACCTTGCGCGCAACGACATCAAGGCAGCCAACCTTCTTCGCGCAGCCAACCAAATCACCAGCAGCGCAGGCGGATTCCTTATCCTTGTACTGCTCAATAACGCGCCTTGCTTCTTTAAGCTCAAAAGCCTGCTGCTCTACCTTGTTGAGAGCCTCCGCACGGTTAGCCTTGAATTGAGCGGCAATGCCGTCAAGCTGAGCTTCAGCGTTTCTCAGCCCCTCCAAAGTTTTAAGTCCGGTGGTGGCCTCTATACGGCGCACGCCGGAGGCAACGGAGCCTTCGGAAATAATATGGAATGCTCCGACCTTGGCGGTGTTGTCAAGATGAGTGCCGCCGCAAAGCTCCACACTATATCCGCCCATGTTCACAACGCGGACAACGTCTCCATATTTTTCACCGAAAAGGGCTGTCGCGCCGCTCTTTTTCGCCTCGTCAAGAGGCATCTCGCGCACATCTATCCGATAACCGGCAAGGACGGCGGCATTGACCGCGTCCTCTACCCGGCGCAGCTCATCAGCGGTTACGGCGGAGAAATGGGTAAAGTCAAAGCGAAGCAGATCCGGCTCAACCAGAGAGCCCGCCTGATGTACATGGTCGCCAAGGACATCGACAAGCGCCTTTTGCAGCAGATGCGTGGCACTGTGGGCTCGGCTTATCGCCGCGCGGCGCGTGGGGCAAAACTCTGCTTCAAGGCTGTCCCCCACGGCAATCTCGCCGCTTTCGAGCTTACCATAGTGCATATATTTTCCGCCCTTGTTCTTCTGAACATTGTTCACCCTGAAGCACACGCCGTCAGTGGAAAGCGTGCCATGGTCGGCGCTTTGGCCGCCCATCTCGGCGTACAGCGGGGTCTTATCGAGGACGATTATAGCCTCGGTGCCGGAAGATATTTCAGTTCTGAATTCATCGTCGACCACTATGGCAAGCACCTTGACGGCGGTCTTTGCCTCTTCATAACCGGTGAATACGGTCTCGGGCATCTCCTTGCCAAAATCAATACCGGCCCAGCCGAGATCGCCCAGCGCCTCACGCGCCTTTCTCGCACGGACACGCTGCTCTTCCATCAGCTGCTTAAACTCATCCTCGTTGACACTCATGCCCTCGTCCTCACACATTTCAACTGTCAGGTCGATCGGGAAGCCGTAGGTGTCATAAAGCTTGAAGGCATCAGCCCCGGAGAAAACACTCTCACCCTTGGCCTTATGAGCGGCAAGAAGCTCCGCAAAAATCTTCATACCGGAATCAATGGTCTTGGCAAAGCTCTCTTCCTCGGTCTTGATAACACGGGTGATATACGCCATCTTCTCGCGAAGCTCGGGATATTGACACTCGTTTTCATGTACGACAGTCTCAACCACCGTGTAAAGGAACGGCTCATTGACGCCGAGAAGCTTACCGTGGCGAGCGGCGCGGCGGAGCAGCCGGCGCAGGACATAGCCTCTGCCCTCGTTTGAGGGCAGAACCCCGTCACAGATCATAAACACGCTGCTGCGGATATGGTCGGTGATAACGCGCAGGGAGACATCCATCTTGTGGCTCTTGCCGTAAAAAGCGCCGGTTATCTCGCTGACCTTGTTGGTAATATTCATAACTGTGTCAACGTCAAAGAGCGAGTCTACCCCTTGGCAAACAACAGCAAGGCGCTCAAGCCCCATGCCGGTGTCGATGTTTTTCTGGGCAAGATCAGAGTAATGGCCTTCACCGTCATTATCAAACTGGCTGAATACGTTGTTCCAGACTTCAATATACCTGTCGCAATCACAGCCGACGGTGCAGCCGGGCTTGCCGCAGCCGAACTGCTCGCCCCGGTCATAATAGATCTCAGAGCAGGGGCCGCAGGGGCCGGCACCATGCTCCCAGAAGTTATCCTCCTTGCCAAAGCGGAATATCCGCTCGGCGGGAATACCTATCTCCTTATTCCAGATGTCAAACGCCTCGTCATCATCCATATATACGGAGGGATAGAGCCTATTCGGGTCAAGGCCGACCCACTTGGGAGAGGTCAAAAATTCCCAGCTCCAGGCAATGGCCTCGTGCTTAAAATAATCACCGAAGGAGAAGTTGCCCAGCATCTCAAAATAAGTGCCGTGGCGGGCTGTCTTGCCGATATTCTCTATATCGCCTGTTCTGATGCATTTCTGGCAGGTGCAGACCCTGTGGCGGGGCGGCTCAAGCTCTCCCTTAAAATAGGGCTTCATTGGCGCCATGCCGGAGTTTATGAGCAGGAGGCTTGCGTCATTTTGCGGGATAAGAGAGAAGCTGGGCAGACGCAGATGACCCTTTGACTCAAAAAAGCTCAAAAACATCTCTCTAAGCTGGTTCAGGCCGAATTTTTCCATGGTAAATCTCCTTAAAACAATATAACAAAAAGCATACCGGCGAACTGAGAAAAAACGGAAAGATATCTTGACGGTTTTTTCGGAGTTTGCCACTAAAAAAATAGACCCCCGCCCCGGACAGGGGCGGAGGTTGATCCGCGGTACCACCCTGATTGCCGCAAAAACGGCATCTCAAGCGCCGATAACGCCGGCATACGTCCCGGTCATCCCGGGAAGGCTCAGGAACGGCTTCCGCCCGCGGCATAGGGCCTTTCAGCTTGCAGCCCCTCTCTGATATGCCGGGAAAGCGGTTATTTCCCTCAAAGCCAAATCGTGCTTTTAATTTCGCCTTATTGTACCACAAGCTGGTATTTTGTCAAGTATTCAGCCCGTTTTTTTGCCACGGTATTCACCGCGTTTTCCATATAATCAGGAGACCAGACATCGACCGGCATGGGCTCGCAGCCTATCACTTCCCTGTCAATGCAGTCAACATAGACCTCATACAGCATCCAGTCGGTGGTGATGTCGACTTTGTAGAAGGCATCCTCTTTCACGCAGCTGCATCTGCGCAGGTACTCTCTCTCTGCGCCTACAAAGGCGATGGCAAGGGATACTGCCTCGGCGGCTGAGAACACAGCGCGGTTGCCGGTGCGGACGGTGTTTCTGCGGGTGTGGTTCATGACGATACGATTTATAGTTTTCATTTTTTTACCTCCTAATTTAGCAGGACCTTGTCGTCCTTACAGCTTGGAGTATAGAGGCAAAAAATAAGAAATATATTAAATAAAAAAATATCGAAAAATTATTTTAAAAAAATTTTCTGAACTTTTTGAAGTGAAAAGTCGTAGATGTTTTGCGAATTTTTGCGAAAAAGGCACATTTTAATCTTCGCTGATAAAAATGTGCCTTTTTATTTTTCAAGATTTTTTCTTATAACCGCGTATTTTGGCGCGGCGCATGGGAGCTTGATATGTATATTCATCTGGGCGTGGCGGGTGTCCTCCAACTCCGCGCCCTCATCGTCGTACATATGCTCCACCGTAAACTCCACAGGCCGTTTACCCGGCAAAAGCAGTTCAAGCCTGTCTCCTTTATAAAACTTGTTGCGCTGGCTCAATACCGCGTTTCCGTCCTCATCACAGCTCTGGACAATAGCAGCCACTTCCGCATCGGAAAAATAGCTTGCCTCGGCATAGTGCTGCCCGGGGTCTCCGAAATAAAAGCCTGTGCAATAGGGCCGGTGACTGACCTTCTCGGTCTCTCTGACCCACATTGGGTCAAGACTCTCGCCTTCCTTCGCCGCATCTATCGCCTTGCGATAGGCATTGGTGACAACGGCGGCATAGTAGGATGACTTCATGCGCCCTTCTATCTTAAAGCTCTCAACGCCCGCGTCAATAAGCTCTGGGATGTGCTCTATCATGCGCATATCCCTCGAGTTCATGATAAATGTGCCGCCGTCCTCGGTGATTTCAAAATATTCCCCCGGCCGTTTCTCTTCAACCAGGTGATATTTCCATCGGCATGGCTGAGCGCACATGCCCCGGTTTGCGTCCCTGCCGGTCAGATAATTTGACAGCAGACAGCGCCCGGAGAAGGACACGCACATAGCTCCGTGGACAAAGGCTTCCAGCCTAAGCTCTTTTGGAGTATTTGCGCGTATCCTGCGGATATCCTCAACAGGTGTTTCCCTCGCGAGAACAACGGTATCAGCTCCCATGTCAAAAAGCACATTCGCAGTCTCGCTGTTGATAACGCCCAACTGTGTGCTCACATGCAGGGCCACCTTCGGCGCGTATTTTTTGGCAAGGCGCATGACGCCAAGGTCGGCTATTATCAGTGCATCTGCCCCGGCATCCTGTAAAAATTCCAGATACTCCGGAAGGAGCTTCGTCTCACTCTCCCTCGGCAGAGTGTTGCATGTGATGTACACCTTAGAACCTTTTTCATGGGCAAGATGCACTGCTGTGCGAAGCTGCTCATCGTCAAAATTCACTGTCGAGGCGCGCATACCAAAAGCGCGCCCCGCCAGGTAAACCGCGTCCGCTCCGTAGAGCAGCGCCATGTTCAGCCGCTCCATGTCCCCGGCCGGGGACAGCAACTCCAATGCATCAGCCATAGTTTTGCGTAGCGGCAAAGGCCTGCTGGTCGCCGAGATTTGTGAAGAAGCGGTGAGTGCCTGTCTCAGTGTCAAGGGCATAGTAATAATAGCCCGTGGACTCCGGCTGGAGGGCCGCTGTCATTGAAGCAAGACCCGGGCTGCATATGGGAGTAGGCGTAAGTCCGGTGTAAACACGGGTATTATATTGGCTGTCAACCTCAAGCATCTCCGCAGTGGGGCCGCCCTCATGATCGGGATACAGGTAGAGTATCGTCGCATCTATGCCCAGAGGCATACCAGCATTGAGTCGGTTGTAAATAACTGAGGCAATAGTGGCTCGCTCTTCATCGTTCGCCGCTTCCTTTTCTATCATGGAGGCAATGGTAACCGCGTCCTTTATGCTCAGGCCCATATTGCTTGCGCGGTTTATCATGTCCGCGTCGAGCTTATTGTAGAACACCATAAGGAACTTGTTGATAACGCTGGACGCCTGCTCGCCCACATAGAATTGATAGGTGTCCGGGAAGAGGAAACCTTCAAGCCTTGAGGCCTCACCTTCAGGCAGACCCTCAAGGAAGCTGTAATTGAACTTATAATTTGCAGCAGCGTCCATAAGGTCGTCATAGCCGCACACCTTATTCTCCTCGAGGCGGCGGAAGATCTGCTCCATCGTGAAGCCTTCGGGTATCGTAACATCAACCGTCAGCGCAGAGTCGGAGCCAGAGCGCATATTCTGGATCAGGGCGCGGTAGTCGAAACTGGAGGATAGCTCATATTCGCCGGGATTGACCTTCCTGTCGGCGTGGGATATCTTGCAGAAAGCCTCAAACAGCCAGTCGTATTCAATAAGCCCCGCCTGCTTGAGCGTGTCCGCAATATACTCGATATTTGCGGAGGTGATTCGCTCCGTACCGGTTACATTTCCGTCCTCATCCAGCTTGTCGACAGTCTTTGATTCGAAAATACTTGAGGGCAGGTTCACCGTGGCTGTGAAGTTGTCCTTATTCAGCGCCAGCATATCACTGGCAGCCATCCACGCAAAACAGGCCAGTACAACGCTTATGCAGATGATAAAGACAAAATACATTATTCCGCCAAGGCAGCCGGAACGTGACTCTCGGCCGCGCCTGATTGGACGGTAATCCCGTTCGCTCTCAGGCTTTTCATCCTTGGGCCTGGTTTCCTGTTTTTTCTCAGCAGCTTTTTTGCTCTGATCTAAATTGAGCTTTCCTGTGTGCTCGTCCTGAGCGCGGAAAACCTCGTTTATCTTTTCAATGTCTTCAGGCATATTTGCCTCCTTAATACTCGTGTAACAGCTTTTAACGGTGCAGCATATTATGGCTCGAGCGGCACGAAAACGCCGCCAGTACATCTCAGGATACGACCTCAGCCCTACCGCGCAGGGCGTGGCAGCTAAAGTTTCAAGCGCGGAGAAAGGGACTAATTATGTTCTGCAACGGTTGTAACAACAGCTCTCTCTGGATCATCATTCTCATAATCATCCTCTTCGGCTGCGGTGGCTGCGGCTTCAACAGCGGCTGCGGCTGCAATAACAACTGCGGCTGCGACAACAACAGCTGCGGCTGCGGCTGCTAAGCGATTTACCTCAGGGGCTTCTTCGGAAGCCCTTTTTATTTTATCGCGTCTAAAATAATTCGGTAGATCTCCGCGTTCTTCTCGTCCACATCGCGCTCCTGCCCGCCACTCATGAATGGTATGCGCTTCCAGCCGTAATACTCCGCGGCTTTGTCCGCAGTACGCAGGCAGCGCTCAAGATAGCCTATATCCTTCTCATGGATATCGGCGCTGCTGTTTGTCTTTGCTTCTCTGCGGCGCATACGTGCAGCTGAGGTCTGCACATCCACATCAAGGTAAATTACCAGATCCGGCACAGGCAGACCCATGTGCTTATGTTCAAGATCATACAGCCAGGCGAAAAAGCCCTCCTGCTCCTCTTCCGGGAGCTTACAGCCCTGATGCACAGCGTTTGAGGTTGTGTATCTGTCAGATAGGATCATTCCGCCGTTATTGTATATCTCACCCCAGTCCGTGCGGTACGAGGCAAAACGATCCACCGCGTAGAAGGTGGACGCCGCGTAAGGGTCAACATCATTGGGGTGCGCACCGAACTCCCCGCCCAGATACATGCGGATAAGGGCGCTGCTCTCCTTGTCATAGCGTGGAAACTCAATATGATTATAGACTATTCCGTCATTTTCCATTCTTGCGCAGAGTCTGCGATACTGCGCGGACTTGCCGCTGCCGTCAATGCCCTCTAAAACAATCAGCTTTCCTTTGCTCATTATTGCTCCATCCACCCCGCTCATTGGGGATAATATATTCTATCTCACAATTGTGAAAACACCTGGCCGATCTTCTCATGAATGACGAGATCAGCATAGCTGTCGAAAGGCGTCTCGCTCAAATTCACAAGGGCAAGCTTATTGCCCTTGTAGTAGTTTATAAGCCCCGCCGCCGGATACACATTCAGCGATGTGCCGCCCACGATAAGCACATCTGCCTTGCGTATACAGTCAATAGCGGCAGTAAGTACGCTCTCATCAAGCGGCTCCTCATAGAGAACTATATCGGGTCTGATAACACCGCCGCAGCCGCACCTAGGCACACCGTTACCGTGGTTTATAAGCTCCGCAGGGTATATCTTCCGGCATTTGGAACAGTAGGCTCGCAGGATACTGCCGTGCAGCTCAAGCACATTCTTGCTGCCCGCCGCCTGATGCAGCCCGTCAATATTCTGGGTCACAACAGCATTGAGCTTCCCCTCCCGCTCAAGCTGGGCAAGCCGGATATGGGCGGAGTTGGGCTTTACATTCTCAATGACCAGCTTTTCCCTGTGGAAGCGGTAATACTCCTCCGGGTCTCGGTCAAAAAAACTGCGGCTGAGTATGGTCTCCGGCGGGTAGCGCCATTTCTGGCTATACAGCCCGTCCACACTGCGAAAGTCCGGTATGCCGCTCTCAGTGCTCACACCCGCACCGCCGAAGAAAACAATGTTATTGCTCTCCTCCACCCATTTTTTTAGCTGTTGAATTCCGCTGTCCACGGCGAATCACCCCCAAATCCGGTTTTCATACGCAGGTATTATACACTCTGCCGGCTTAAATGGCAATGATTTGGCGGACATCTTAGGTTTTTTTATAATTTGTTCTTATTTTATTGCTGTTCCAATATGTCTATCCAATCTCCAGTCAGGCGCGGTTCCATCATCTGCCCAATATTCATCAAGCGCCGTGATTTTGCCGTCAATAACCCTAATGAAAGATGTCACATGAAATGATAATGACCTGTCATTGGGATATACGTGAGTTACTGTAATAAACAGATCTCCAAATTTTTCGACCCGTTCAACCTCACCATTCCAACTGCCCGGATACTCACAATTTGCAACAATAAATTCCTCCACATTAAAGTGCTCATTCGTGCAATGCCAATTTATATATGCATCCTCGCGAAAGAATTCTCTTACAGCATCCGCATCCTGCCTTATAACGGCCTTCCAAAATTCGTGTATATCCACAAAGCTACTTCCTTTCCTCCAAATTCTCCAGCATGGCGAATTCGTCGCTCCATCTGTATTTTTTTAGCAACGCGTTGAAAATCAAGTACACCGCAACCCCGGTGAGACCGATCACAAAAAACAGCATCGCGGCGCCTGAGCCTTTGCCCACTCCGAAAAGGGATGACAGCAAGCCGGTTAATGGCTGCGCCGCCATCAGAGGTTCAAAAACACTGTCCACAAGCAGCCCTCCCAACAGGAAACCTATTGGTATAGTGAAAAATTGCAGAGTGTTTCGGCAGGAGTACACCCTCCCCTGCATGTCAACGGGTATGCTGCTTCTAAAGATAACATCAAGATTTGCGTTCATGATCGGTATGGACAGCCAGCCTAAAACAGCGCCAACGCACCAAAGCAGCGGAGTCTTACCAAAGGCTAAAAGAAAATTTTCACTGCTCATTGATAAAAGCAGGCAGACAGAAATAGCCTTTACCCTATTTTTCGGCGCGGGAAAAACCGTAACAAGCACACTGCCCACCAGTGTTGCAATGCCAACACAGGTGTTTACAATGCCTAAAATCGTCTCCCCGCCGTTTTCTTTGGATAAAATCATGGCGGGAAGCGCCGCGTCATAAACCGAGGCCACCAGATTTATACACGCAAGGTACATGATAAGGGTCAGAATCAGGGGATTTTCCCGAAGCCAGGTCAGCCCCTCATGCGCCGCTGTCAGCACTCCTTCTTTAGCTTTACCTGATTCGCAGCTTTCAGGAATATGTATAAACAGCATCAGTGTCAAAAAAGCCAGAAGGAAGGTCAAAAGATCCACCACGACCACCATATCCATACCCGCAAACGCAAAAAGAGCAGTTGCAAATATCGGGGTGAGTATCGAGTTGAGGGACTGTGAGAATGAGCGCAGTCCGCTGGTTTTCTGATAATAGTCTTTCGGTATCAGCAAGGTGGCCGCGACCTCACCCGCCGGCTGCTGAATGGTATTCATCAGTCCGTTCAGGGCGTTTAGTAAATAAAGATGCCATTCGCTCAGAGTTTCTGTTTTGATGAGGAAGAATACGGCGGCAGTACTGAGCGCCGCGAGCAGATCACAGACAAGCATTGTGCGCTTCTTGTTCCATCTGTCGGTCAAAGCGCCTGCAAACACGCTCATTATCACATAGGGAGCGTAGGAGCAGACAGATAAAAGCGCGGTTTTCAGCGCCGAACCGCTGCGCAAATAAAGCCACAGCACAAGTGCGTAGCTTGTCATGCCGCTGCCAAGCGCGGAAAGCGCCTGCGTACTCCAAAGCATCAGATACGGTCTAAGTTGTTTATTTTTCATTTTGAATTTGCTCCTTTGTTTTTTTGTATACAAAGTTGCAAAGTCCGAGGACACAGCCGTCAGGCTGAATTACCCTCCATGCAGTGTCCTCAAACCTTGCATGGAGCATAAACAATGCAGAACTTCATCTTTTACCTCACAACAGGAAAAAGCTCCGCAGGTTGGCACTGCCGCCATGCGGAGCTTCATCGTTTTTATAGGCAGCTGGCGATTATCTCATTATAAACCGCCGTGTACTGCTCAATGCTTATCTCATTTTCACGCTTTGCAACAAAGCGATAAGTCTCGTCCCTGCTCTGCCCTGCGATAAACCGGTTGTAGCTTGCGGCGCACTTCATGGCGGCAAGCGCCGTTTCTGCTGCCTCGGCGATAAAGCGCCTCGCCTCGTCAACAGCCATATCCGAAAGCTCACGCATAAGGTCGAGAGAATTGCCCATCATGTTGACTATCTCATTGGTGATGGAGACTGCCACCTGCCGTGAGGCCTCGATCGTGCGTTCGTCTGAGCCGTCGGCGATGTGCTTTTTCATGGGTGCACGTGCTTTGACATCTTCATCGATAAGGCAGATCATATACTCTCTTATCTTTGCGGCGTTTCTCTGAATGTAATCAAGCCTTTCGCCGTTCTGAGCCTTCTGGCAGATGCCAGCCGCGCGGCAGAGCAGAGCCGCGGCAGTCGCCGCTTCCATAGCAGCAGCGCTGCCGGTGTCCAGCTTGCTGTCAGGATCGGCAATGAGCTTTGTCAGTTCATCGGCGGTCTTGGTCTTGTAAATTTCGATAACTATTTTTTCAGCCATGGTAATACCTCCTCAATCCTTATTAAACTCTCTGAGCCTAAGCCCGTTGTTTTTCTGCAGTGCCCAGTCAACACACCATGACGAGGTGAAGAGCAGGAGGTTATTGCCCTTGAAATCCTGCACCCACTTTGTGTCACTGGTAAGGTTCAGGGCGCGGATATCTACATCCTCATTATCCACCCAGCGTACCAGCTCATATGGCATACTGCGTCGGCGTATATCCACGCCATACTCGGTTTTGAGCCTGTACTCAAGCACCTCAAACTGCAGCACGCCAACGACGCCAACAATGACCTCCTCCACACCGGTGAAAGGCTCATGGAATATCTGTATAGCGCCCTCCTGAGCGATCTGCATTATGCCCTTTTCAAACTGCTTGCGCTTCATGGTGTCTATACGCTCTACCGCGGCAAAATGCTCAGGCGCAAAAGTGGGTATGCCCTCAAAGGCAACGTCCATGCCCTTCTCGCATATGGTGTCCCCGATGGAGAAAATGCCCGGATCGAACACGCCGATTATATCCCCGGCAAAGGCTTCGTCGATTATAGCGCGATCCTGAGCCATAAGCTGCTGGGGCTGGGCAAGGCGAAGAGGCTTACCGCCCTGAACATGGTAGTATTCCTTTTCCCGCTCAAAACGTCCGGAGCAGATGCGCATAAAGGCTATTCTGTCCCGGTGGGCCTTGTTCATGTTAGCCTGTATTTTGAAAACAAAAGCCGAAAAACGTTTGTCAAAGGGGTCAACAAGGCTCTCCCCGGCGCGGCGCGGCAGGGGCGGCATGGTCATTTTAAGAAAGCTCTCCAAAAACGGTTCGACCCCGAAGTTGTTGAGAGCGGAGCCAAAGAACACCGGGCTTAGCGAGCCGCTGCGCACAGCGTCCAGATCAAACTCATATCCCGCGCCGTCCAAAAGCTCTATATCATCGGAAAGAGAGCTTCTGAGCCTTGGCCCGATAAGCTCGTCCAGTTTTTCCGTCTCGTCAAGGCGGCACTCTATGGCCTTTATGCGGCTCTGACCGCGATGAAACTCATTAAAAGCCAGTATCTCCCGCTTTTCACGGTCATAAACACCTTTAAATTCCTGCCCGCAGCCAATGGGCCAATTCATGGGATAGGTACCGATGCCAAACTCGGTTTCCAGCTCCTCCATCAGCTCATAGGGGCTGCGCGCCTCCCTGTCCAGCTTGTTTATAAAAGTAAAAATCGGGATATGGCGCATAGCGCATATCTTAAAGAGCTTTCTGGTCTGCGGCTCGATACCCTTTGCCGCATCAATGACCATAACGGCAGAATCCGCCGCCATAAGAGTGCGGTAAGTGTCCTCCGAGAAATCCTGATGTCCCGGAGTATCAAGAATATTTATGCAGTAACCCTCATACTCAAACTGCATTACCGATGAGGTTATAGAAATACCGCGCTGCTTTTCAAGCTCCATCCAGTCGGACACGGCGTGCCTGGCTGTGGCCTTGCCCTTGACCGAACCAGCCATCTGTATTGCTCCGCCGTAGAGAAGCAGCTTTTCAGTCAATGTTGTCTTACCGGCGTCCGGGTGGGATATGATGGCGAAGGTTCTTCTTCGCTGTATCTCCTCTGTTAATTCAGGCATATTCAACTTCCTTAAATTACTGTATTTTAACTTATTTATGTTACCACATTTTCCCGCATATTGTAAAGCCCTTTGTGGCGCTGTAACCAGCGAGTGCTGCGGCGCATAGTATGCAGTGTGGGCAGCCAACACCATAATACGGAGGAATCAACTTGGACAAAAACAACAATAACAGCTACCGCTACGGCTCTCTGCCGGAGAAAGCACCCCTTGCCGCTGCCTATGTCCCCATGCAGCAGGGTGTCACTCCTTATTATGAGCCAGATGAGGCACTCTCCGCCGGTACGCTTTTCCCGGGGCTTGATTTGCCCTTTATGGATATTATTAACCCAAAACTCAAAAGCACTCCTTTGACTGAGATGATGGCAATAGATTTTGTTGCCGATGAGCTGGAGTTGTATCTGGATAATCACTGTCAGGACAAAGAGGCCTTCGCCCTGTACCAGACATTTCTGTCCTTGCGCAAGGAGGCCCGTGAGCGCTATGTAAAGCTCTGCGGCCCGGTGACTCAGGAGGATATGCTGTGCATGGATCGCTACGCCTGGCTTGACAATCCCTGGCCCTGGGATTATCAGCCCCAGATGGAGGTATAAGAGATGTTTGTATATGAAAAGAAGCTCCAGTACCCTGTTAAGATAAAAAACACAAACCCTGCCCTTGCCAAATTCATTATAAGCCAATATGGCGGCCCTGACGGCGAGCTCGGCGCTTCCCTTCGCTATCTAAGCCAGCGCTACTCAATGCCATATCCAGAGCTGAAGGGTCTTCTGACGGATATTGGCACAGAAGAGCTTGGGCATCTTGAGATGATAGGCGCTATCGTTCATCAGCTGACAAGAGACATGAGCATTGAGGAGATAAAGCGCGCCGGATTTGACACTTACTTTGTGGATCGCACCGCCGGAGTGTATCCCACAGCTGCCTCTGGTTTCCCCTGGAGCGCTGCCAGCATGGCGGTCAAGGGTGATGTTATCGCTGATTTGAACGAAGATCTCGCGGCAGAGCAAAAGGCCCGTGTGACCTATGACAATATCCTCCGCCTGAGCGATGACCCCGATGTGAACAATGTTATCCGCTTCCTGCGCGAGCGGGAGGTTGTCCATTACCAGCGCTTTGGTGAGGGGCTGCGTCTTGCTCTTGAAAAAATGAATCAGAAAAATATTTACGCGGTGAATCCCGCTTTCGATAAGTAAAACAGAATACGCCGCCGGGAGCTTTCCCGGCGGCGCGAGTTTTTCCAGACTGAAATCAAAACACCTTTATTCAGCCCACAATGAAGTAGATGATCATCAGAACACAGATGAGATACATGATGGGATGTATCTCTTTTGCACGGCCCTTGCAGAGCTTTGCAATGACATGCACAATGATGCCGGCGCCCATACCATTGGTGATACTGCCGGTGAAAGCGGTGAACATGAGCATAACGCAGGGTCCGATGCACTCGTCAAACTCAGAGAAATCAATATCGCCGAAGCCCTTGAGCATGAGGAAACCAACATAAATGAGGGCGGGGCCGGTGGCGCAGGAGGGAATGGCTACAAACAGCGGGGCAAGAAAAACGGTGAGCAGGAACATGATGCCGGTGGTCATGGAAGTAAGACCTGTGCGGCCGCCCGCCTCAACACCGGAAGTAGACTCAACATATGTGGTGATCGTTGTGTTGCCGGTCAGTGCGCCGACACATGTGCCGATAGCGTCAACGAGGAAGGGGCGCTCGATGCCGGGGAGGTTGCCGTTTTCATCGAGCATACCGGCGCGGTTGCCAACGGCAAGCACAGTGCCGAGCGTGGAGAAAAAGTCACCAAAGAAGCAGACGAAAATAAGAATAAGTCCGCTTGCCGTGAACACGCCGTGGAAGTCAAGATTGAAGATAACGTTGCCGAGAGTGGAGAAATCAGGCACGGAGGCGACGGCGCTCAGCTTGGTTACGCCAAGAGGGATGCCCGCAAGAGTGATGACGATGATGCTGATGAGAATGGCGCCGTTTACCTTCAGGGTATTGAGCACGATGATAAGGACAAGCCCGGCAATAGCAAGCAGCACTGCTGGATCAGCAAGATTTCCCATGGAAATGCCGTTTGCGAAGGAGCCGATGCCTGAATCCTTGAAGCCCAGATATGCGATAAAGAAGCCAATGGAAGCGGAAATGGCGATCTTGATGTTCTTGGGAATGACGCGGACGATGAGTTCACGCAGGCCAAGCACGGTCAGCAGGACAAAAACAATGCCGGAGACAAGAACTATGGCCATTGCGCTGCCGAAGCTGATAACCTGGGACTGAATCAGTGCGCCAAGCACGAAGTTGGAGCCCATACCGGTGGAAAGCGCGAAGGGGAGGTTGGTGTAAAAGCTCATGAGCAGGGTTATGAGCCCGGACACCAGTGCGCAGGAGATCATGATGGCGGATTTGGTGATTATAACACCGTTTGCATCTGTGATGAACTGCTCACCGCCGCAGATGGCGGCAGGCTGTACGGCGAGGACATAGGCCATCGTCATAAAAGTGGTAAGGCCGGCAATGATCTCCGTCTTTACATTGGTGCTGCGATCACCAAGCTTGAAAAATGACTTCATTTTCTTCTCCTTTTCTCTCTGCTGTCTTTTTCTTACTTTATATCAGCAAATACGGGGACAAAAGTCTGGTCGGCACCATTGACAAGTCCCATATCTGTGATAACAACGCTGGGCAGAACAGGCAGGGCAATCACAGCGCTGGCAAGCAAAGTGAGCTTTCCGCCGCTGATAGCATCGACCGTGTTCTGCACCTTTTCAATTTCCGCGGCAACCTCTTCACAGGGCTTCTGGCTCATAAGTCCTGCCGCCGACAGTGTAACGTGCTCCTCTCTGCCCTCGCTCACCGCGCATACACCGCCGCCGCAGGCACGCAGGGTTTCTGCTGCAAGGATCGCATCATTGGTATCGCGATAGCAGACGGTGAGGTTGTGGCTGTCGTGAGAAATGGTGGAGGCAAGTGCTCCTCTGTCAAGGCCAAAGTCCCTGTACACGGCGATTGTCTTTCCACCGAGGCCATAGCGGTTAGCGCAGCAGACGAAGATAAGCGTGGGATCGGCACTTATATCGACCTTGCCGTCTGTGACAGGCAGTTCGGTAGGCACGACCTGACGCAGGATACGGCTGCCGGGAATGGGGGTCATAACATTAACCGAAATGCTGCTGCCGGTATAGTCATCGGGGACACGCAGCTCAAAATCCGCTGCGCTGCTGAGCTGTGGAATGTTTACGGTGTTGGGCAGGTCATAGGGCTCACCCATGCTGTCACCACCAAGATATTCGCCGTTTTCAGCCACAAGCTCTCCCTCGACGAACACCGCTTTGGGGCGGCTGCCGTCAAAAGCATCCACAAGCTGGATATCGGCAATGTAACCAGGGGCAATGATGCCGAGATCTTTGAAGCCGTACTCACGTGCGGCGTTCATAGTTGCCAGCTTTATGACCTCCTTGCCGTCAAGCCCGGAGGCGACTGCCTTACCGACCACTTTGTTGATGTGACCCACGGTGAGCAGGTCCTTTGCGTGCACATCGTCGGTACAGATGGAGACAAAATCACGCCATGGCATGTTCTTGCAGCCGTCAACAAGAAAGTCCAGATTATCAATAAGGGAGCTTGCGCGCAGGTTAATATGCATACCGGCTCGGAGCTTATTGACCACTTCTTCCGCACTGACGCTTTCATGATCGGATTGGGGGCCGCCGATAAGGTACGCGGCAAGCGCACGTCCGGAGCAGTACGGAGCGTGACCCTGAAGGTACATACCGCGCTTTTCGCCCTCATCAATGATGGAGTGCATACGCTCCACATCGTTAATAACGCCCACATAGTCCATGATTTCCGCAATGCCGACAACGCCGTCCATATCCAGAATACGGCCGACCTCTTCAGCTCCGAAGGACGCGCCGGCATTTTCGATGCTTGGCACAGCGGGCACGCAGGAGGGAGCCAGCACATACTGGCGCAGCTTTGACTTTTTGGCGTTTTCAAGCATGAACTCAACGCCCTCAACACCCATTACATTTCCTATCTCGTGGGGGTCGGTACAGATGGTGGTAGTCCCCCAGGGCAAAATGGCGCGGGAGAGGTTTTCGGGGATCATCATGGTGCTCTCCACATGCATATGGGTGTCTATAAAGCCGGGGATGAGGTATCTGCCTTCACCGTCATAGTAGCTTTTGGAAGGAAGCGCGGCTTCCTGCCCTTCTTCTCTGACCAAAACGACAAAACCGTCCAGTATATCAACACTGGCCGGATACACTTCGCCTGTTATTACGTTGAAAAACTGTACATTACCTATGGTAAGATCGCAGGGGATCTTACCGAGGGCAGCCTGAATGAGACGAGAGCGATCTTTGGTCTTAGTTGTGCGCATAACTTCTCCCCCTGAAAAAAGATTTGTAAATAAAAAACGGCAGAGATCAAATCTCTACCGGAAAAGCAAAGCCCGCACAGGAAAACCAAAACGCCGGACTACCCCGCAATACTGCGGTTCAGTTCGACTTAGATCAATTTTATGCTGTGCGCAAAGCCTTGTGATCACGGTAGTCGGGCAATTCAAGGGCTGCCCGGTAGAGACGCGGGGCCCATATGACTTCCCCGCCTATACCTGCGATATTTCTTTATGTGTTGATTATATCCGCTTTTGTCGAAATTTGCAATTATTAAGAACCCACGAAAAAGCGCTGCACTTCCACCGAGCATATATACATTTTGATGAAATAACCAAAAATTGACCGAAAAAATATACATGTTCAACAAAATCATCCGGTTTTTGGCCAATATCCGAATGACGGGCGTGATATGGATTGCTCTTTTGATGGCATCGGTATAAAATAGAGTACACTTTAGGAGGCGGCAGGAATGGAATATAAACATCTCAGCCATGGCTTTGGCCCGATATATGACGAGCGCTCACGTGTTCTCATTTTGGGCAGCTTTCCATCGGTCAAGTCCCGGGAGGAGAATTTTTATTATGGCCACGCGCAAAATCGCTTCTGGCCGCTTATGGCCCGCCTGCTTGACGCTCCGCTGCCAAGTGACCGGGCTGAAAAGTGTGCTCTGATGCTCGCTCACGGGATCGCGCTGTGGGACGTTATCGAGGAATGCGATATTTCCGGCTCAGCGGACAGCAGCATAAAAAATGCGGTGCCAACTGATGTAAGGCGCGTTCTCAATAAGGCGGAGATACAGGGGATATACTGCAACGGCGCTCTCGCGTACAAGCTCTATATGCAAAAGCTTTACCCCCTCTGCGGTATCGAAGCCGTAAAACTCCCGTCAACAAGCCCCGCAAACGCCGCGTTTTCCGTGGAGCGGCTTTATACCCAATGGCGGCAGATTTTGGATAAGCTTTAAGCGGCAATTGAGTTGAAATGCTGATAGAGATGTTTTAACAGCGCAGAAGGGCGGCAGATCACTCTGCCGCCCTTTTTCTGTTCTCTACATCACTGTGTCATGGTTTCAAATTCGCGCTCGTCTATCACAGGGATGCCGAGGCTTTCCGCTTTTGTAAGCTTGCTGCCGGCGTTTTCCCCGGCGAGGACATAGCTGGTCTTTTTCGAGACCGAGGACGAGGTCTTGCCGCCGAAACCCTCAATAATAGCGCTTGCCTCATCGCGGGTATAGGTGCTGAGCGTACCGGTGAGGACAAAGGTCAGCCCAGCAAAGCGGCTGTCCTTTATCTCCTCCCTGCTCTCAAAGCTGACCCCCGCTTCGCGCAGTCTGTTTATCAGGTGCCGCGACTGCGGCAGAGAGAACCACTCGACAATAAACTTCGCCGTTATCGCGCCAATGTCGTCTATCTGGGTAAGCTCCTCCTCCCCCGCCGCCATAAGTTCGTCGAGGCTCTTGAAGCGGCTCGCAAGGGTCTTTGCGGCCTTCTGCCCCACCTGACGGATCCCGAAAGCACATAGAAGCCGTGAAAGACCGGCCTGCTTGCTGTTTTCAAGGGCTTTCATGAGATTATCCGCCGATTTCTTGCCCATGCGCTCAAGTCCTGCAACCTTCTCCGCATCGAGGTAATAGAGATCAGCCGCAGAGTTAATAAGCCCACTGTCGATAAGGCTTTCACACACCGATATGCCCAGGCCCTCAATATCCATAGCCTCACGGGAGGCAAAGTGGGCGATGTTTCTCAAACGCTGCGCGGGGCACTCCGGGCTCGTACAGCGCAGGGCCGCACCGTCCTCGTCCCTCACCACCGGCGAGCCACATTCCGGGCAAAGGGCGGGCATAACAAAGGGTACGGCGCTTTCCGGGCGCTTTGCTTTATTTACGGAAAGCACCTCAGGGATTATCTCCCCTGCTTTTTGCAGGAGGACGGTGTCCCCTATACGCACATCGAGCCGGTCGATATTGTCCTGATTGTGCAGCGTGGCAGCGGAAACTGTCGTTCCCGCAAGGCGCACAGGTTCAACGATGACCTTCGGGGTCAAAACCCCGGTTCTGCCCACCTGAACAACAATGTCCTTAACAAGGCTCTCCTTCTTCTCCGGCGGATATTTAAACGCAACCGCCCAGCGCGGAGCCTTGGCCGTGCTGCCAAGGCGCTGGCGTTGGCCAAGAGAATTTATCTTAATGACCGCTCCGTCCATATCATAGGGCAGGCTGTCTCGGTTCTCGCCAAGCCATGTTATGCGCTCAACGCAGTCCTGAATTTTATCAAAGCGCCGGTACTCTACCACGGGAAAGCCCATCTCCCGCATCGCATCGAGCGTCTGCGCATGTGTGCTGCACTCCCCTTCGGAGCTGTACTGCATGTTAAAGCAGATAATATCAAGGCAGCGCTCCGCGGCGACCTTCGGGTCGAGCTGGCGCATTGACCCGGCGGCGGCGTTGCGGGGATTTGCAAGCAGCGCCTCGCCCCGCTCCTGACGGCGGAGATTCTGCTGCTCAAAAACCGACTTTGCCATATACACCTCGCCCCTGACGATGAGCCGCTCAGGGGCGTTTTCAATGCGCAGCGGCAGAGAGCGCACCGTGCGCAGGTTTTCGGTCACATTCTCGCCTATCTGCCCGTCACCGCGGGTCGCGCCGCGAACGAACACACCGTTTTCATATTCAAGAGACATGGAAAGCCCGTCTATCTTCGGCTCAACCACATAGTCGTGAGCCTCCGGCAGAAGGCCGTCCATCCTCTCACCAAAAGCGAACAGCTCCTCATACGAAAAAACATCGCTCAAGCTCTCCAGCGGTACCTGGTGCTGCACCTGTTCAAACTGGGACAGAGGTACACCCCCCACGCGCTGGGTGGGCGAATCGGGCGTGATAAGCTCCGGATGCTCTGCCTCAAGCGCTTTGAGACGCTGCATGAGCATATCGTACTCATAGTCGCTGATCTCCGGCGAATCGTACACATAATAGAGCTTGTTGTGCTTTTCTATCTCCCGGCGGAGCCTGTTTATCTCCTTTTGTATATCCATTACGATCTCCTATTTTCGCAGGTTAAAATATGTATCGGGGACCTGCCCCACAACTATTGTATCGGCAATGAGCACCTGAGTACGCACCTGGGTACTCTCCTTGCCCCAAGGCACGAGCACATCGGCGTCTATGATAACATCGAGGCTTATCTGGTGCTTGGTCTGGTTAATGCCGGCGGTAATAATGCTGTTGCTAAACTCCACTCCTGAGGATGTGAGCATGATGAGCTTTACCGGCACCTTCGGCCCTCTGCCCATCAAAAGGCTGACGCCTGTCAGGTTTCCGCAGGGGATCTCCACCGTGAGCACATCGTTCTCCGCTGAGTCGGAAACACGGGCGAGGATCTCCGCGGACAGGGCGTTGATATGCGCCATGTTTGCGCTCACCGCTGTGACCTCTCCCCTGTCGTTTTTCTCCATGGTGACAAAATAATCCGCCTCGTATCCGCCGCTTTCCATAACATCAGCGATGGTGGAGTTTATCTTCATCATCAGCACATCGCTGGCATCTGACACAGCGATATCCGTGGAGATATTCTTGAGAAACAGTGCGGCGGCGGCAAAAAACAGCAGCAGCATACCGCCCACAAACAGCAGCAGCGCGCCAAATCCCACTCTACCACTGCGGCCCGGGGCAAAATCCCTGGAATAAACATAGGGGGACTTCCTGAGTCTGCGCTTAATATGCACGGGTTCACCTCCCCATGCATTATATGCGCTCAGCCCTCCAGCATTGCGCTTACGGCCATCAATATGCCCAGCTTGCCGGACTCATATGTAAGCCCGCCCTGCATATACACAATGTACGGCTCACGCATCGGCCCATCCGCCGACAATTCAATGGATGAGCCCTGAATGAACGAGCCAGCCGCCATAATGACCGGGCAGTCATAACCTGGCATCTGCCATGGCTCCGGAGTGACATAGGAATCCACCGGCGCGCCCGCCTGTATGCCAAGGCAAAAGCGCTCCATGCGCTCAGGAGAGCCAAGCTTTATCATCTGGATAATGTCAGAGCGCTTCTCGTCTACCGTGGGTGAGCTGTCAATGTCCAGTTCCTCCATCATCGCCGCACAGAACACGGCGGTCTTAAGCGCCTGGGCAACGATATGCGGC
Organism: Clostridiales bacterium UBA7103; assembly: GCA_002493305.1. Classification (GTDB taxonomy): domain Bacteria; phylum Bacillota; class Clostridia; order Oscillospirales; family Oscillospiraceae; genus Limivicinus. The sequence continues at coordinate 70,112 of DKYJ01000021.1, forward strand.
GCCATGAAAAGCCCCTGATACAACAGTCGGTTATTGCCCAGCGTGGAGCCGCATTCCCCGCCGATGCCGGGGCAGGTGAGCCGCATGGCTGCCCGCTCAACAAGCTCCTTTTTCCCAGCCACATAACCGCCAGTGGGCGCAATGCCGCCGCCGATATTCTTTATAAGCGAACCCGCCACCAGATCGGCGCCCACATGGGTGGGTTCTATAATATCCGTAAATTCGCCATAGCAGTTATCGACCATAATATTAGCCGCGGGGTTTACCTCACGCACGGCGGCGCAAATTCCGCCGATCTCCTCAACAGTCAGCGCTTTGCGCGAGCCGTAGCCCCTTGAGCGCTGGATAATGACCGCGCTCACGCCGCTTTGCGCGGCGCAGGCTTTGATCGCCGGAATATCCGGCAGCCCCTCGCTGTTGAGGTCTACCTCGGCGTAATTTACGCCGTAGAACTTAAGTGAACCGAAAGCCTCGCCGCTGATTCCAAGAGCCTGACGCAGAGTGTCATAGGGTGTGCCCGTTACGGAGAGTATAGTCTCCCCCGGCCTTGCCAGGGCGAAAAGTGCGGTTGTCAGCGCGTGCGTCCCATTTACGAAGCCAATGCGCACGAGGGCAGCCTCTGTGTTAAACAACCGCGCGTAAATTTTATCCAGTGTCTCGCGCCCAAGATCGTCATAGCCATAGCCGGTAGTGCCCGCAAAGCAGGCGTCCGATACCTTGAACTCCTGAAACGCCTCCATGACCCGCAGGGTGTTCTTCTCCGCCACGGCGTCGATCTCTGCAAAGCGGGCGCGGCAGCGCTCCTCGGCGCGGCGTGCCATAGTGAATACCTCCGGTTTTATGTCTGCAATTTTCATTATTTCAGCTCCGTTATAAGTTTCTTGAAGTGTTTTCCCCGCTCTTCAAAATTTTTAAAGCGATCAAAAGAGGCGCAGGCCGGGGAAAACAGGACAATATCCCCCGCCTCGGCAGCATTGGCCGCCGCCAGAACACAGTCATCAAATTCGTCTATCATTTTTACCTCAAGGCCGCTGTCGGCGTAAAGCGATGAGCCTATGATGGCGGCGCGTATTTTCTCCGCCGTAGCTCCCGTGAGATAGACGCGCTTTGCCATCCGGCACAGCTCATCACCGAGGCCGTCAAAGGGTATATGTTTATCATAGCCCCCCGCGATGACAATTGGTCTCTTTTTCATAGCGTGTAGGCCGTTTATCGTCCTCGTAGGGCTCGAGCCAATAGAGTCGTTGATATATGTGACCCCGCGCAGCTCCCGCACGAACTCAAGCCTGTGCTCCACGCCGCCGAAGCCGCGCGCGACGCTGCGGCAGGCATCATCATCGGCAAGACCCTCCACAGCGGCAAAGGCGGCGAGGTAGTTGAGAACATTATGCTCCCCGGGAAGCTTTATCTCCGAAACCGGCATTATTTCATGACAAGCCCCGTCAACAACGCGGCAGAGCATACCGCTTTTGCACATTGTGCCGTGTGTAACAGGCTGCTTATCGGAAAACCAGCTTATTTTTCCCTTGGCAAAGCTGCGGTAATATGCGCTGTGTTCATCGTCAAGGTTTAGCACCAGCGTGTCGTTCTCGCTCTGGGCGGAATATATCGCACGCTTTGCGTCTATGTAGTCCTGAAAATCCCTGTGCTTATCCAGATGATTCGGAGAAAGGTTGGTTATTACCGCCACATCCGGGTGGCAGCGCATACTGTGCAGCTGGAAGGAGCTAAGCTCCAGCACGGCAATGTCGTCAGGGTGGATATCCGGCGTATCGCACAGGAGCGGGTGCCCGATGTTGCCGCCAAGATGTACCCGGTATCCCGCGGCCTTGAGTATCTCGGAGATTATTGTAGTGGTGGTTGTTTTTCCGTCGCTGCCGGTGACGGCGATTATCTTACAGGGGCAGATAGAGAAAAACGCCTCCATCTCAGAGGTAATGACGCTGCCCCGGGCTTTAGCCGCCAGAAGATGCTCGTCAAAGGGCATAAGCCCCGGCGTGCGGAAAATGATATCCTGATCCAGCCCTTCGAGGTAGTCCACGCCCAGCTTGAAGCTTGCACCGAGGCTTTTCAGCAGCTCCGCTTCCTCGCCGAGCTCCTCAAAGGAGCGCTTATCGCAGGCGGTGACGGAGCAGCCGCTTTTAAGCAGCAGCTCAATAAGCGGGGCATTGCTCACGCCGATGCCGATAACGGCAATGGTTTTATCTTTCAGTGAGGAGATATATTCGTCCAATGTCATAAAAATCGCCTCTCAATTATTTTCTAAAAATATATTATAAAGCTTTAAGCGCCTCTTTACAAGAAAATTTATTGACTTGACCGGGCAAACTGAGTAAAATACCATTCAGTAGGCTGAACGACCGCGGGCGAAGGGCGAAAGCCCTCGCATGAGGAAAGTCCGGGCTCCACAGGGCAAGAATAACGGGTAACGCCCGCCAGGGGTGACCCTCGGACAAGTGCAACAGAGATATACCGCCGCGCATCGCGCGGTAAGGGTGGAAAGGCGAGGTAAGAGCTCACCCGTGCTATGGAGACATAGTCACGCTGTAAACTCTATTCGGAGCAACACCGTGGGAGAACACATGGCCTGCCCGGCCGTTCTCAGGAGGTGGCTTGAGCCTGTCGGCAACGGCAGGCCTAGATAGATGGTCGTTAAAACAGAACCCGGCTTACAGGCTTACTCAATGAAAAACCGGCTCTTTTGAGCCGGTTTTTCATTGTACAACTGATGGATTTAAAGTCGGTTGCTGTCAATAGGCGTTGAGACGGAAAAAGCGTCGATCATGCTTTCGTCATAAAACAAGTAATTTTTCTTACCGCTGCGCTTGACGCAGTACAGCGCTTTATCAGCGCACTCAAGCAGCTGCTCATAACTCTCGCCCACTTTTTGTGATTCGGCGACGCCCATGCTTATAGAAAGCTCAAACTGCTCAAACCGGCCAACGAGGGAATTATAAATACGCTTTATAACCGGCTCAAGATCCGCCTTGTATTGCATAAATATCAGGAATTCATCTCCGCCCATTCTGGCAGCAATATCTCCGGTTCGTATAGAGCTGGTGAGCTTCTTTGCAAGATGGATAAGTGTTTCATCTCCGAAGCTGTGGCCAAAATTGTCGTTGGCTTCCTTGAAAAAATCAATATCCAGCATAACCAGTGCATACTTTGCCCCCGGCTCGTTTTTCATGCGGCTGATGATCTGCTTTCTGGCGTTTTCCTTGTTGAAAAGCCCGGTCAGGGTATCTCTGGTGGCCAGATTCTCAAGCTCCCTCTGCTTTTCACGGTAGTCATTGATATCAATCGTCTTTCCAACAACACTGTGGAAAACGCCGGACCTGGAGTCTGTCCAGAGCGCCTGTGCAACCAGCCTGAACCAGCGCGCCTGATCGCCAACCTTTATGCGGCAATCTATATTGACAATTGGGTTATCTGGGGCAGCTTTGCTAAGGCTTTTGATTATTCTCTCAAAATCCTCATCGCTTATTGCGGAGCGAACGGCACGATTTTTCCACGGATCAGGGATGCGCCTGTTCATGCCCAGATAGTTTGCCCCATATTCCGACAATCTAAGCACCCTTCTGTCAGCAATATATTCAAACTCCACCTCACGGAAGAGTGCAGAGAACAGCTTGTCCTTCTGCCGCTCTTTGTTGATAATATCAGCCATCTTGCTGCTCTGCACCCGCTGGGAGTGGAGCAGCAACGCATTTTTAGCCCTGCGCCGCACAATAGACGGAACAAACGGACGCAAAATAAAATCAGTGATGCCTTCTGCGCAGGCAAGATCAATGATTTCCCCATCCGTCTCGGAAACTGCAAGCAGAACAGGGATATCGACTATAGCTTTCACTTTTTTGAATAGCTCAAGCACGCCGGGCGCGCCATCACAGGGCAGGGACGACGCCAGCAGCATCAGGCCGAATTCTCCCTTACCTCTATCAAGCGCTGCAAGAGCCTCTGCGCCGCTGCACACGCTTTCAAGCTCGAAGCAGCAGCCAAGTATATCGTATAAGATTTCCCTGTCATTTGCCGAATCAGCGGCTATCATGACTTTAAGTTTTGAATTTTGAGCGTTAATACGACCACTCCTCACATAAACCGTGATACCTTTCACGGTGCAGCGATCAGCGGCAGAGCTTTATGAGGCCCGCCCCTTCCTGTCTGATATCCATAACGGTGCAGCTTCCTATGCCAAGATTTTTTTCGATAATGCGTGTAAATTCCGGCACAAGCTCCAGCGGAACAAAGGCCTGAACCGTCCCTGCAAAGCCGCCGCCGTGCACACGGCAAGCGCCTGTTTCGCCAAGGATATTGCGGCATAGAGCTATCACGACAGCAAGCTCCTGCCTGAGATACGCCCCTTGTGGGATCACGTTCTGCAGTAGCTCCCACGAGGAATCCCCCGAGCGGCGCACAAGCTCCAAAAAGCTTTTTATATCCCCCTGACGCAGAGCATCGGCTTGAGCGTCTACCCGCCTGTTTTCATCATAAACGTGTATAGCGCGCAAAACCGCCCTGTCCCCTGCTTTCCGCCGGAGCAGCGGCAGATTATCAAAAAACTCTGCTTCCGGCACGTCACGCAGCTGCTTTTTACCAAACACAGCGCAGATTTCAGAAAGCTCATTGGTGACTGCGGCATACTGCTCAGTAAGCCCAGCATGATCCGCCCCACTGTGGACGATGCACAGGGCGTGACCCAGTTTTGTAAAATCAATATCTATCTTATCTATTTCAGGCTTGTCCGGATCGGCAAAATCCATACTGACTATGCCGCCCACAGCGCTGGAAAGCTGGTCCATGAGCCCGCAGGGCTTGCCGAAAAATTCGTTCTCTGCCTCCCTGCCGATCTTCGCCAACTCCACCGGCGTAAGCCCTGCGGAGCAGATGTGGTTCATCACCGATGCGATAAGCATCTCAAAAGCCGCCGAGGAAGAAAGGCCGCTGCCTGATAGCACATCCGAACAAACATAAGCGTCAAAGCCTTTTGGCTCAACGCCTCGCCGGCAAAATCCGGCAGCGATTCCCCTTATCAAGGCCGAGCTGCTGCCCAGCTCTTCTTCAACCGGCAAAAGCTCCTTTATTGATACCGTACAGCAGCCAAAGCCCTTCGAGAAAACCCGGATAGCCGGGATTCCGTTTTCCCCTGCCTGCGCCCTGCAGCACAGGGACACGGCAGCGGCAAGGGCTTTTCCTCGCTGATGATCAGTATGGTTTCCTCCCAGCTCTGTTCGTCCCGGCGCGGCAAAAAGATATTCCGGAGCCCTGTCAAAAATCTCATTAAAGCCGTTCATTGGCATCAGACCCATTTTTATTTTGCAACAACCTCTTCATTGCGTACATGGCGCACCGTCCTGAACAGGATCTGCAGATCCAGAAGCAGGCTCCAATGCTCTATGTAATAAATATCGTACTCAATGCGTTTTTCAATGGAAGTATCTCCACGCAGGCCGTGGATCTGGGCCCAGCCGGTCATTCCCGGGCGCACCTGATGCTTGACCATGTATCTGGGAATCTCCCGGCGAAACCGCTCCACATAAAAGGGCACCTCCGGTCTGGGGCCGACAAGGCTCATGTCGCCTTTGAGCACATTGAAAAGCTGGGGCAGCTCATCAATGGAGTACTTGCGGATAAACGAACCGAAGCGGGTCTTGCGCGGGTCGCTGTTCTTGCTCCAACCGGTCTTTTCCTCCGCATTCACACGCATGGAGCGGAACTTATACATATAAAAATTTTTCTTCTCGAGCCCCACCCGTTCCTGTTTAAAGATGATGGGTCCAGGTGAAGATAGCTTAACACCAATAGCCGCCACAAGCATGATGGGCGAAGTCAAAATAATAAGTATCAACGAACAGACAATATCCATCGCCCGCTTTATCAGGGCGTTTGCGATATTATCCAGCGGCACACGGCGCAGGCCAAGAAGCGGTATGCCGTTGAGTGAATCAACATAAGGCCGCGTGGGCAGCCATTGAGCATAATATGGGACGAGGTACAGCCTTGTGCCGGTGGCCTCGCAGGCGTTGATGATTTGCTCCATAGAGGAATATTCGTCCCAATTCAGGGCGGAAATAACCTCGTCGGGAGAGTATTTTTCCAGCACCTTTTCCAGCTCGTCCATACGGCCGAGATGGGGGATATCAGCCGCCCCGGAGCCGTCCGCGACATAGCCTATCACAGAATAGCCAAGCTCCGGCGTACCGGCAAGCTCGTTAAGGCAGCTGGCCGTCATGGGGCTGCTGCCCACAAAGATGATAAACTTCTGGTTATAACCCTTGCCGCGGAGCTTCCTGAGCATACGGCGCACAATAGTATGCTTTGCGATTACAAAGAAATTTTCAAGAGCAAAAGTGATAAACAGCGCTCCACGGGAGAAGTTGACATCTTTGGTAATATACAGCGACATGAACAGAATGGCGATCATAAAGAAGTTAATATATAAGATCCTCCATATGATCTGCCTGTTTCTTTTCTTGCGGCCCGAGTCATAAACCCCCATTAGCCAATAGCCAAGCAGCTCCACCACAGTCGCCACGAAACCGCTGATCAGGTAAGCGCTGAGCGGCACGGCTGCCATGCCCGGCATGAGAAAGCGCAGGTAAAAGCCCAGCGGGAAAGCCAAAAACAGCAGCAGCGCGTCCCCAAGAACATTCAGCCAGTTTATAAGCTTTTGATTTTCACGAATCATAACTCAAAGCAACCTTCTTATTTTCCATCAGAGCAAAATCAGCGCATAATTTCGTATATTATAAAACACAGGGCGAAAACTGTCAAGAAATCTCAAGCAAGCCGTCAAACCTTCCCATGACCGCAGGCAGCACTTTATCAAGAGCATACTGCTCTGCCTCCGCTTTGGCGCTCTCACCCAGACTGCGGCAAAGCGCCTCATCGGCCATGAGGCTTTTGACTGATTCGGCAAATGCGCTGCTGTCCCCGTAGGGATAGAGTATACCGCAGCCGCTGCCCAAAAGGTCGGTATGCCCTTTCACCTTTGATGCAATGACAGGCAGACCGGCGTGCATGGCTTCCATAATATTAAACGGCAGCCCCTCGGAACGGCTTGCCGACACGGCGGCGTCAGAGGCCAGATACCACAGAGGAACATTATCAACCTGCCCCGGGAAAAGCACCCTGTCTTCCACGCCAAGCTTTCCGGCCAAGCCCATGCACTCATCGCACAGCGCTCCCTTGCCCGGCAGGACAAGCAGCGCCTTATCCGGCAGCAGGGGCATTGCCCCGATGAGCACGCTCTGGCTCTTACGTGCGGAAAACTCCGCGGCATAAGTCATCACAAACCTGCCTTCAAGCCCCATTGCGCTCCGAAATACCCGAGCCTGCTCAGCTGTATAGGCGGCCTTTGAGAAGTCAACGCCCATACCCGGGATATTGGCGATACTTTTACCCAGATGATGTGCACAGGCAAATTCATAGTCCCATTCGTTCATGGTCAGCAGCAGATCCGTTACCGGAGCGGTGAGCTTCTCCGCCGCTGTCAGTACCGCGCGTTTTTTCCAAGAGCTATTAGCATCGAACAGATATCCGTGAGCGATATTGCAGATAAGGGGTCGCTTCTTCAGACCCAGAGCGGCAAGCCTTGCGAAAAAAGCCGCCAGCGATGTGTGCAGGCTCAAAAGTTCATATTCAGGCATAAGCGCGCGCAGGATTTTCGCCGCGCGGAAATTTTTAAGCGAGGCCATACTCTTTTCAAAGGGCAGACTTATTAGTCTGTCGGCTCCGGGTATGGGCATTTCTTCCCCGCCGCAGGCAACATCTACCTTAAATCCCCGCTCGTTAAAGGCCGCTATATATGGCAGGTGAAAATTTTTAATATGGGAAAAGCTGGACGCCACAAAAAGTATTTTTCGCTCCATAGCTGCTCCTCTCTCAGATTATGTAAACCATTTCGTGCTATTATTTCCCGCTGTTTTTCTTGAGCAACGTAAGTGGTATGGCCGTGAACAGCAGCACCACCGCCGAGGCGATAAAAATACCGGGAGTAGGGACAGACTTTACCTGTCCAAGCTCAATATAGGTGCTGGTGCTGTTCATAATAACCAGCGCGCCGATATTTGGGCCAATGAGCATAGGGAGAAAAACCGTGTAAATCATACGCACGCCCTGAAAAAGCCCTGCCTTATCCTTCGGAGTGTTATCGCGGATATTTGCGCCGAGCGCCGCTGTCAGCATCATGTATCCGCTCATCATCACAGAGCCCGCTACAATGACAGCAGAATTGCCTCTTGCAAAGTACATCCCCACGAGGCCGACAAGCATAATACCCGCCGCAGGGACAGTAAAGCGCAGCTTGCCTGCTCTGTCAATATATCTTCCCGCGATCACGCTGACAACGGAGGCGAAAATCAGGACAACACCAAGCACAATGGCATAATCGCTTATGCCGAGATAGTTCTGAATGTAAATAATAAGAAACGGGAAGAAAACCTGTACAGCGCTTGCGAATACGCCAAAGGCTATCAACGACAGCATAAGCGCCTTGTTCTCCCCTATGACTGAAAATTCAAAGCCATACAGGATACTTTTTAAATAGTTGTCTTTTTTCGGCTTAATATGCGGCTCATCTTTCATAAGGAATATCGACAAAACACCCATGGCGGACACCGCCGCGCCGAAGATGCCGAAAAATTCCTTCCACTTCCCCTGTTGAGTGAGCCCGTCGAACAGACCAAAGATCACCAGCATGGAAATAAGCGGCAGCGTCGCCAGAACGCTCTCCACCCGGCCGCGGTTTTCCTCGGTGGTAGCATCGGTGACATAGGCGTTAAATGCCGCGTCATTTGCCGTGCTGCCGAAAAACGTCATCACACAGTCCAGCACGACGACCATATTGGCCGCCGCCACCGCCGCCTGAGCCCCGGGGAAGAATCTTGCTGCGTTTTCAGGTGTTATAAGTCCGAAAACTGCCGTTGACAGGCCCCAGAGGATATACCCCGCGCAGACGAAAGCCTTGCGTTTGCCCACTCTGTCCGACAGCGCACCCATCAGCAGTGTTGTCAGCACAGCGGCAGCGGCGGAAAAACCTACCATTGAGGATATGAAGCGAGGGTCGGTTGAGATCGTGGAATACAAAAACACGTTGAAATACATATTCTCTATTGTCCACGCGAACTGCCCGAACAGGCCCAGCAGAATAAACGTCAGCCATTTTCTGCCGCCAAGCTTCTTTTTCATGCCAGCTCTCCCCTTTAATTTTTATTCAAGGTTCCCTTCAATGATCGCAAGAATGATTTCCACCGCAGTATCCATGCTCTCGGCGGTAATATGCTCATATGGACCATGGAAGCCATGGCCGCCGGTGCCCAGATTCGGGCACAGCAGACCGCGGAAAGAGAGGTTGGCCCCGTCGGTGCCGCCGCGCATGGGGACGTTCACCGGCTCAAGCCCTTGCTTTCTGATAGCGCGCTCGGCGAGGTCGACAATGTCCATCCTGTCCTTAAGCAAGACCGCCATGTTGCGGTACTGCTCCTTGATGCTGAGCTTTGCGGTGTTCGCGCCGTATTTTGCGTTTATAAGCTCCTCGATATGGCGCATCGTATCCTTACGCGCCCCAAAAATTGCGGTGTCATGGTCACGGATAATATAATCAAGCGTTGCAAGCTCCACATTTCCGCTCATATCAGTCAGGTGGAAGAAGCCCTGATAGTTCTCCGTCTTTGAGGGCACGTCTCCGGCCGGAAGCATGGAGTTAATTTCCATGGCGACAAGGCTTGCGTTTATCATGGTGTCCTTCGCGCTGCCGGGATGAACATTGAAGCCGTTTATCTCCCAGTGTGCGGCGGCGGCATTGAAGGTCTCGTAGTTTATCTCGTTTACATTGTCCCCGTCAACGGTGAAGCCAAAATCCGCGCAAAGCCTGTCAAGCTCCATGAGCGCGCCGCCGTGGCCGACCTCCTCATCCGGGGAAAAGCAGATCGCAACTCTGCCGTGGGGCAGCTTTTCGTTTATTATCCTCTCCGCGGCGGTCATTATCTCGGCGACGCCCGCCTTATCGTCAGCGCCCAAAACGGTCGTCCCATCGGTAGTGATGAGAGTGCAGCCTACGGCGGAATTAAGGTCAGGGAACTGCTCCGGCGAAAGCACTCTCCCGCTCTCGCCAAGGGTGACGCTGCCGCCGTCATAGTTCTCTATCACCTGCGGACGGACATTTTCCCCACTGAAATCCGGGATGGTATCCACATGGGCGTTGAAAGCTATGCAGGGCTTATTCTCCATGCCAGGGCTTGCCGGGATAAATCCGTATACATAGGCGTGCTCGTCCACATATACGCCCTCAAGCCCCAGCTCCTCCATCTCCTTTGCAAGCATGCGGCTCAGGTCAAACTGCCGCTCGGTGCTGGGCACCTGCTCAGAATTTTCTATGCTCGCGGTGTGTACCTTCGCGTAATTTATCAGTCTCTCATAAGCTCTCATTCTATTCTCTCCTTATTTATAAATATCCGCGTATACAAACAGCCGCCCCTTACGTGAGGTGCCGCCCGTCCCGGCTATGCAGCCTTTTCCCGCGCCGCACAGAGAGATAATATCCCCTTCATGGACGGTGCAGTCGGGCTTGAAGCACTGCTCATAGTTAAGGCTCACATTTCCGGCGCTGATGTGCTTTGCCGCCTCTGTGCGGGAGAGATGGAACATTCCCGCCGCAACCGCGTCAAGGCGCTGGCTCATCACCGAAAAGCTGACGCGCTCAAGCTCTCTTGTTCCTGTTGGCACATCGGAAAGGGCTATCTCCTCCGTCGTAACGCTCACGCGCCCGACCTTGTCAATGCTTTTTAAATGCCCGGCAACAGTTGGCAAACAGAAAACATAGGCATCATTCCCTGTTATGATAATATCGCCTATCCGCTCCCTGCCGACGCCCATGCCCAAAAGCGCGCCCAGATAGTCCCTGTGACCTGGAGTTCCAAAATGGGCGGTCATGTGCAGGGCGTTGATGTATTCCTCGGGGCAAAAGTCCTCCCTGTCCAGATAATCCGGCAGGAAAAACGCCGCCGTCCTTTCACATTCCTCTATGCCGCCGCAAAACAGCAGCCGGTCAGCGCAGAGGTGCTTTCCCCAGCTTTCTATCTGTATCCTCTCCGCCGGGGTGAGAAAGGCCGTCATGGTCAGCATATTGCTGCGCTGCGAGCGATTATACAAGTCCTCCGCCCGCTTTATAAGTTCATTGTTTTCCATCTTTAAGCCTCGTTTTATGGGCATTCAGATTGCTCTGCTTCAATATCTCATCAATGCTCTTTAAGACCTGCTCAAGCTCTGCGGAAAATTCCTTCGAGGAGCTGCGCAGAACTCCGGAGCGCAGGGCGGAGAGCCTTATCAGGTTGTCGCTGGTCACAACTCTGACAGCAAAGTTTCTCCCAATCCGGGCGGCGATACGCTCAATATAAGCGTCCGCCGTCTCCCCCGTGGCGGTGTAGGCCACATGGATATTGTGATACTCCGACCTTGAGCCGGGGTTATCCGGCGTTCTGAAGCCGTCAAACACCAGCACGAGCTCCGCTTTAGTGTATCCGCAGTAACTCGCCAACATATCCATGAGCCTTACCCGCGCAAGGTCCAGCTTGTCCATGGCAAGGCGTTTTAACTCTTCATGAGCAAAGATGAGGTTATAGCCGTCAACTATTATATACTGCCGCCGGTTCTCCGTCTGTACAGGCTCAGGGGCAGAATTTACGGCGGGCGCCGAGTATACAGCCCTGCGTATTGGGCCGAACTCCCGCTCCATTATGGCTTCAAGCTCCCGCTCATCAATGCTGATGCAGCGGTGAACAGCCGGAGGTGTGGCCTTTTCCTGCTTCAGGCAGCTTTCAAGGTGCATATAGTCCTTCACCCTGTCCCAGCTGACATCGAAGCCGCCGCCGTGGGCACAAAACACTGAAAAAGAGGGATTTTCCACATCGGTATCCGCATCGTAGCCTGCCGCCTCGATAACAGGCGCCGGGTTTTTGCAGGGGAAGTATCCACCGGCGTCAAGGCTCAGCCGCCCCTTGCCATGGCTGTATGCCGCGAGCTCCTGTGCATAACCGTTCATGGCGGCTACTGGGGCCTTACCCTCCAGCCTTGACATGCCGCCGCTGTCCTCCGGAGAGGAAAAGCTGCCATTCATGGCGCGCACATCACTGATGGCCCGGCCTATCTGCTCTTTTGGCACAGTCAGCACGAAGTTGTAATACGGCTCAAGCAGGACGGATCTTGCCTGCATAAGCCCCTGACGCAGCGCCCTGTATGTCGCCTGCCGGAAATCCCCTCCTTCGGTATGCTTTGGGTGGGCCCTGCCAGCCGCAAGGCTGATCTTTATATCGTCAATGGGCGCGCCGGTGAGAACGCCAAGATGCTGCCGTTGCTGTAAATGAGAAAGGATAAGGCGCTGCCAATTACGGTCAAGCTCGTCCTCCGGGCAGATGCTGCACAGCTGTATACCGCTGCCCCGAGGCAGAGGCTCAAGGAGCAGATGCACCTCGGCATAGTGGCGCAGAGGCTCAAAATGCCCCACGCCCTCCACCTTATTTTCAATAGTCTCCCTGTACATTATGCGCCCGGTATCAAGCTTGGCGCTTATACCGAAGCGCTCTTCAAGCAGAGCAATAAAAACCTCGGCCTGCACCCTGCCCATGAGCTGTACTGAGATCTCTCCCGCGCCCTGATCCCACTTGACGCGAAGCAGCGGGTCTTCCTCCTCAAGCTCCCGGAGCTTGGGCAATACAAGTGCCGCGTCCTGCTCCGGCGGAAGGATCAGCCGATAGCTTATGACCGGCTCCACCATAGGCGCAGGCATATCCGCCTCCGTGCCCAGCCCCTGCCCGGCGTATGTGGCGCTGAGCCCCGTGAGGGCGCAGACCTGCCCCGCCGCGGCATTATCCACCGCCTCATATTTTGAGCCGGAGTAAATTCTTATCTGGTTTATCTTCTCCGAGAGCGCGTTCCCGCTCTCATCCGTATATCTGATAAGCTCTTTTGTTTTGAGGCTGCCGCTGCTTATCTTGAGATAAGTGAGTCTGCATCCCTTTTCGTCCCTGCCTATTTTAAAGACCTTTGCGCCGAAATCGCCGCTGTCTGATGCGGGCATAATGTACTTGTCCATAGCCTCGAGCAGCTCGCTTACACCGTCCATACAAAGCCCTGAGCCGAAGAGGCAGGGAAAAACCTGCCGATTGGAAATCAATGCGGCGATATCTGCGTTATCAAGCTCTCCGCTTTCAAGGTATTTGTCCATTGCGGCCTCGCTGCACATGGCAAGGCGCTCAAAAAGCTCGTCCCGCGGCATATTAAAATCCACACAGCCGTCGGAAAGGCGGCTTTGCAGCTCATTCATTACCCCGTTCCTGTCAACGCTGGGAATATCCATCTTGGTAACAAAAATAATGCAGGGCACATTATAGCGCTTTAATAGCCGCCAGACCGTCTCCGTATGAGCCTGAACGCCGTCAGTACCGCTGATGACGAGCACGGCGCAGTCGAGCACCGGAAGAACCCGCTCCGTCTCCGCACAGAGGTCGGCATGGCCCGGAGTGTCCAGAATGGTGAGGGAGCTTTCTGGCAGGTCTATCACGGCCTGCTTTGAAAAGACAGTTATTCCCCGTTCCCTTTCAATGCTCTTATCATCAAAAAAGCAATCCCTATGATCGACCCTGCCGGGCCTTTTTATTTTTCCGGAAAGGTAGAGCAGCGCCTCGCACAACGTGGTTTTTCCCGCGTCCACATGTGCAATAATACCGACTACCGTGTTTTTGATTCTTTTCATGGCAAATATAATATCATTTTGACGGCTCATTATCAATATTTTCTGTTTGAAATGCTAAATTAACTGCATGCTGCATAGCTGTTGGCAGTGTATAGATATGCATGGGGTGAGCGCAGAGAGGGGACTCCCGTCCCCTCTCTGCGCTC
>DKYJ01000015.1:0-313 GCA_002493305.1 Clostridiales bacterium UBA7103
CTCACAAATGTGAGGCCGCCTCTCTGCTTTTCAGTGCTTTTCAGTCGCGGCTGAAAAGATCTCTCGTATAAACCTTGCCCTTCACATCATCAAGGCAGGGGTCGTAGCGGTTCGCGATTATCTGCTGCGACTCGCGCTTGAAGCGCGCAAGGTCGTTTACGACCGGGCAGTCAAGCACGATAGTGCTGTCGGGCAGGGTCGGCTCATAGATAATAACCTGCTTTCCCGCCGCCTTCAGGCGCTCGATAACGCCCTGAACCGCCGCTGAGCGGAAGTTATCGCTGTTGGATTTCATCGTCAGCCTGTAAACGCC
>DKYJ01000015.1:604-795 GCA_002493305.1 Clostridiales bacterium UBA7103
TCATCGTCAGCCTGTAAACGCCGATAATTTCCGCACCGCCGGAAATTACGGAGGCGGCAATAAAATCCTTTCGTGTAGCGTTGCTTTTAACAACTGCCTCGATTATGTTCTGCGGCACACCGTTATAATTTGACAGCAGCTGCTCCGTATCCTTGGGCAGGCAGTACCCGCCGTAGCCAAAGGAGGGGTTG
>DKYJ01000015.1:1064-11890 GCA_002493305.1 Clostridiales bacterium UBA7103
CCGCCGTAGCCAAAGGAGGGGTTGTTATAGTGCGCTCCAACGCGCGGATCCAAACATACGCCGCTGATTATTCTGCCCGCGTCCAGCCCCTTTGCCTGGGCATAGGTGTCCAGCTCATTGAAGAAGCTCACACGGACGGCAAGATAGGCGTTTGAAAAGAGCTTTATTGCCTCCGCCTCGGAGGGGGAGCAGATAAGCGTGGGTATATCCGCAGGCGGCTCGCCAAAGGGAAGCTTAGGCTCCATGGCCGCCCTTCTGAGAATCTGCGCAAATCCATTAGCTATTCCTCGCTGACTTTCCTTCGCGCCAATGACAATGCGGCTCGGGTGCAGATTATCATACAAAGCCCTTGACTCCCGCAGGAACTCCGGGCAAAACAGGATATTGTCCCTACTGAATCTGCGCTCCAAAAGCTCCGTGCAGCCGATGGGCACTGTGGATTTGACGATTATTGGCGCTTTGCTGCCGGAGGCAATGATCTGAGTGATAACGCTCTCCAAAATGGAGGTATCGAATGCTCCCAGATTCTCGTCATAGTTCGTCGGCACGGCGATGATGATAAGCTCCGCCGAGGCATAGGCAGCGTCCGCATCTGTCACCGCGGTGAGCGAGAGGTCAATTCTCCCCTCCTTCGCCGCCTGCAAATATGCCTCTATCTCCGGCTCACGCAGGGGGCTCACACCGGAGTTTATAAGCTCAGCTTTTTTCGGCGTCGTAGTCACACACTGCACTTGATTATACTGGGACAGCAGCACGGCGAGGGACAGGCCAACATAGCCCGCCCCGGCGATGGCAATTTTCATTTTCTCTCCTCCGGGTCAGCTTCAAGCTCCGGCGGCTCGCCGTAAAAGTCCAGCAGGAGCGCGGCGAACTTATCATGCACGCCGTGCTTTGCCGGAGCCTGAACTATGTTCATCCCGGGGTTATGATTGCCCTCAATAAGCTCCAGTCTGCCGCCGGGCAGAATGGCAATGTCCCAGCCGACCACGCGTAGGCAGGGCAGAGTCTGAGACGCTCTGCGGCAGAGATCAATTACCTCGTTCCAGTATGGTATCTGAGTGCCATTGAATCTGACGCCGGTCATAGGGTGAAACTCATAATAATTCCCATGCTCATCAAGCCCATCGGTGTTTATTACGCCGGTTTCTGGGTCGATCTCGCAGAAGATGCCGCCTCCGTGGGCGTTATCCACATGCAGCCCGTTATTGCCGACACGCAGGCCGCAGCCGAATACCTGAAAGCGCTCGCCGTTTCTGAAGGTGATGACACGCAGGGTGTTGAGGGATTCCGGGTGAAACCGTGCGAGGGACTCATCCGAGACGATAAACTGCTCGGCGATATAGTCCTTTTCCTGAAGCCCGGCAAAAAAGGCGGCCTTATCCTCAACAGCGGCAAGCTCCTGCGCTGTTATCTTGCGAAAGCCAATTCCCCAGCTGGAAAACTCCGGCTTGAGCGCAACGGCCTTGTACTTGCGCACGAACTTTTCAAATGTTTTATAGTCAGTATCCTTGAGGTTGAGCCACTTTCTATGCACAAATTCGTCGAAGTTTTCAAGAAAGGTGACCTTATCCTTGAGGTACGGCTCCGAGGGGGCGTTATAGGGGCGCATGAGTATAGTGGCCTCCACATCGGTCAAAAACTCGTCCCGCTGCGCCTTATTCAGCCCATAAAAGCCGAAGATCGTGTACTCAGAGAGGCTGACCCGCTTTTTCGGGTTGCGGCGGCGAACCTTGAGATAGTCCCTGAACATCTTATCGGGTGTAAATCCCACCGGAAAATGACGTATGCCCTTGGCGTAATTATAAAACCGCTCCTTGAGCACCGGGTAAGCCCGGATGTTCTTCACGATTATGTTTTCAGTCAGTATCTCTTTCAATGTCATGATCCAAACACTCCCTGATGACCGGGTACTTCCCTATTCCGTCAAACTGAATGATGTTTCCGCCTGGCCAGTTATAATTTCCCTCGATAAGCTCCGCGCCCTCCGGCGTGACCGCCACATCCCAGCCCACATAGCCGAGAGTGTCGAGTTTTTCCATCGCGCCGAGAACAGCGGCTCGCACCGCCTCAAAATTCGGCACATGAAAGCCCGGCATATACGCACCGGTAGCCGGGTGCCTTTCGAAATCCCGCAGCTCGGTGTTGTTCCTGCCCGGGCCCGTGACGACGCCTGTCTGAATGTCCAGCGGATAGGCAACGCCCCCACTGTGGAAGTTGTCCGTCACGGCGCCGCTGCCGCCGCATTTGAGGCAGGCTCCCACAAGGCAGACGCTGCCGTCCCGCCTCCGCGCCGCATTTATACGCACGGTGTTCACACAGCCGGGGCAGACCCGCTCAAGCTCCTCGTGCTGGACTATCGGTTCTTCAAGCAGCAGGCGCTCCGTTTGGCAGCGGCTGAAAAAGCCCTCCCTATCGGCAACATCGGCAGAGCGCAGCTTTTCTATCCCTTTGCCCATTGTACCGCCCACAGGCTTTATAAAAAACTCGCCGTGCCTGTCTAAAAATGTCGAAAAAACCTCTAAATCGCAGTCCGGCGCAAACAGGCTGTCGCGGTTTACATAATCTTTGAGCACCGCGTTGAACCTGCTTTTGTCCCCGACTATCGCTTTCTGCTCCGCGCCGGCATTACTGTTAAGCGCCTTGTCCACAGCCTTTGAGCGGCCGGAGGTCAAAAACAGCTCGCGCTGAGCATTATCCATTTCAAAAAAACGAAGAACAAAATAATTCTCTGGCGAGGCGCCGTGCTTATAAGAGCAATAGGCCGCGTCGAAAAAATATTTCAAAACGCTGCCGCCCCGCTGTTCGGACAGACGGCGGGACATGGCAAATATTTTTTTCAGCGCGTTTATCCGGGACATTTTATCTCCATTCTGCCGCAAGCTGACAGCACAAAGTGTGATTTATCTCACCAAAGCCTGCCTTTACAGCATACTGCCAAAGAGCAGATCGGTCTCCGGCAGACGTTTATTGTCAAGAGCGGCGGCGGGGGTGAAGGTCATCTCCCCAAAGCGCACGCCTTTATCGGTCAAATACAGATCCACCCGCACAAAGGGAAAGCCCTCGCTCAGCCGTGCCGCCAGCTCAAAAGCCTCGTCAAGCCGCGGCGGCTTCTCGGGCGCGAAATCCTCCGGAGCGTTTTTTGAGTCGCGGTTTATGCGCAGGAGCTTGAAATCCCTGTCGAAAAAATAGAACTTTGGCCAGCCCTCTGTCCTGCCCATGCAGAGCATTACGCAGTAGGGACTGCCGTGAAAGCAATAAAACTTATAGTCCTCCGGCAGTTGTCCGCCATCAAGACCGATATACTCCTCAATGAGCAGCTTTTTCGCCACATTTCTGTACTGGAGCTCCGAGTAATAGGCCCAAAACGGCTCTTTTTGCCATCTTTTGAGCTTTTTGACCGCCGCTTTTTTATTCAGCGCCGCCTTGTCAGCACAGATAAGATTATATCCGCAGCCGAAGTTCCACTTTAGCGCAAAGCGCTCGGGAAGCGCCTGCCAGTCTATATCTTCCGGCCGGTCATAAACGGCCAGAAGCCTGTTCAAATACTCGCCGCAGCCCCGCTCCTGCACAAAGCCGCGCACCCGGTATTTGTCCGCACAGCGGCGGACAAGCTCGTCCGTACCATAGCTTTCAAGCTTGAGCTTAAGCAGCTTTTCATTCAGGGTCCTGGGCTTGTCGAGCTCCACGTCCCTGCCGAACTTGCGCTTGAAGAGAAGCTTAGTGTTCAGCTCCGGCGATATGTATGATACGGCGGCGAAAAACAGCCTCGCCGCGCTCTTTGAAAAGCTCATAGGGCGCTCCCGACGCTCTCTCTCGCCTGCGCGGCCGGCATAAACTGATAGCTTACCGTCTTGTTTGCAGGTTCTTCCGCCATCTCATAGGCGCTTATCAGCTCCTCTGCAGCCTTGAGGGAATCGCTCAGACATGAGGCCACGAACTTGGAGCGGCGTATAATTGACCGGCACTCCAGCTTGGAGGCCACATACTGATAGTGCAGCACCGACACGGCTGGGTCATAGCGCAGCACCCGCCCTTCCTGACGGCAGAGCCATTCAAGTATCTCCATCTCGTAATACATAAAGGTCTTTGGATAAAAAGGCTGTGGGTGGTCGTCAAGATAGCGCTTTGAAAAAACAACACATGAGCCGTGGAGCACAACGCCCTCGGCGGGAAGGCTTGAATTTATCCCCTGCTTTGCACGGCGGCGGCGCTGAACGGTGCGCCAGTAGGCCGGGTTCATCTTTTCCCCGCTGCTCAAAAGCATGAGGAAAGGGTTCTGGCTGCGGCGGACATACTCCTGTTTTTTACGCACTGACTGGAGATCACAGCCGCGCAGATACTTGGGGTTCTGGTGTATGCCGGAAAAGACCGACACAATATCCGGCCCCAAAAGGTCGAAGGGGTGCTCCCGATATATCTCATAGAGCTTCGGAATAAAGTCAAGCTGGGGTATCTCGACATCGTTATTCAGCACCACCGCGAAATCCGGCTCATGGTGCTGACAGGCGTGGAGCGTACCGATATTGTTGCCCCGGGCAAACCCCTCGTTGTTATCGCTTAAAATGACGGTTACGCCGTTGTCGTCCGCATAACGGTCAAGAAGCCTGCGCCCTGTCCCGTCAGGGGAGGCATTGTCCACGATAATGATGTGCTTTTCCCCATGGAGAGCCTTGATGCTGTTAACACAATTTATTGTGGTGTCAATGGCGCGGTAATGAAGAATAACAAACGCTGTCATAGCTTTCAACCGTCTTTCTCTTTACTTATGTAAGCGCTGAACAAATCACTCTCGGCAGCTTTTTCATCGCTTACATCTTTTTAATTTTTCCTGAAAATGCGGATAATATCGTTCTAAAGAATACTGTCCGCTATCATATAGCAGAAATCGTAAAAGCTGCGGCTGAGGCGGAAGCTGTACGCAAAATGCCGTGCCGCGGCTTTTTTATCGGTTTCGTGCAGGCGTTTTCCCATGCGGCGGTTCATCACCGCATCGGCAGCTGGGTACTGTTTATAAAGCTCCTGATGCTTCATATAGAGCTTTTGCAGCGCCGGGTAGGACTTGACGGCAAAAGAGATGCTGTCCTCCCCCACCTCCGACCTGACAAGCGCAAGCGGAAGGTAAGAGAGTTTAAAATTCGCCGCGGCGCGGATCGCAAAATCCCAGTCCTGATAGCGGCGGAAGCTCTCGTCAAAGCGCAGCCGCTCGAACACCTGCCTGCGCATCAGCATGGTCTGCGTGCCAGCCCGGTTCTCAGCCAGAAACTGCTCTAAAGCGTTCTCCGGAGAAAAGCCGTGCACCGGGAAATAATAGCCGTTTCCCTGTGCGGAGACTCTGTCCATCCCGCAAAAGCACATATCTGCCCCGCTGTCCTTCAGAAAGGCCAGCTGCCGCTCTATTTTATCCGGGTACCACACATCATCGCTGTCCTGAAAGGCGATGTACTCGCCCCTCGAGCGTTCAGCGCCGTAATTTCTGGCGTGGCAGGCACCCTGATTTTTTTCATAGCGCAAAAATCTGAGTCTGGGATCGGCAATATTGGTGAACAGCTCCCTCACATTGTCAGTCGAGCCGTCGTCCACCACAATGATCTCGATATTATCATAGCTCTGACTCAAGACGCTTGAAAGGCAGGCAAGCAGCCTGTCTTTTCGATTATAACAAGGTATCACCACGGATACAAGGTCTTTATTTTCCATTTAACCATCCTTTTGGCATCGGGAAGGATTTTATCATGGCCGTCTTTTTCTCCTCCACGTCCCTGACGCTTACTCTGTATTCGTCCTTTACTCTTGAAAGCTCAGGCGGGCGCTGTGTCCGCAGATCCCACGGCGTATGGAGCAGCCCAAAGCCTGAATAATAATCGTCAAACTTAAAGCCGTCCCCCTTAGGGCGGTCGGAAAACAGAATGTGAATATTGGGGATATGGAAGCTGTCGGCAACTATCAACCCGTGCAGGCTGCTGGATAAGATCACCCCGCACCGGTCTATCTGCCGCAAAACCTCAATTGGCTCGTCCCTTAGATTTATGACGACGGAGTTATCATAGCTCTGCGCAAGCGCCGCCACAGCCGGATCGTCAATATCACAGATATGTGGTATTATGCCCACGCTGTACCGTTTTTCCTGCCAATCGTTAAACAGATGGGAGGCCAAAATACCCGCGTCCCCTGTGGGGATATCGAGAGTCTTGCCGGTCATGCGTTCCACGGCGCGGCGGCTCAGCTCGCCCCTCACGGCGTGAAATACCATATCCCGCTTGAAAAAACGGCCTTTGCAGTCGTCATAATTTATAAATCCCGTCCCCCACACATCCACGTGGGGGTATTTTTTGCCGTTTATCAACTGCTGCATCCGCATGAGCGGGTCGCCGTGATAGGTATACATGCCCAGATGACTGCCTATGGCGCTCATCTCCCCCGTGAGGACAGAGCAGCGCTCCACCTTAAAGCCCATAACGCGCTCAATGATGATTTCGTTCAAAAGATCGCCCATGTTGGCAAGCTTTGCATAGTAGAGTTTTATAGCCTGCATTGAAACGCCCTCACATTCCCACAGCCTTTTTATACGGCAGCGCGTACATAAACAGGAAAAACGCCCCCACAAAAACCGCAAAGGCAAAATATATGATCCACATTCTGTTATCCGCTTTTGCCTTGGCAATATCCGTTTCCGGAGCATTGTTACGCAGCGCTTCGCGCCGGGCCGTCTCCTCCGGGTCGATTTTTATGACCGCGGAGCCAACGACGGCTCCCAGCAGGCTCAGAACAATGCCGATGAAGAAGGAGTCAAGATACACCGGCGGGGTGATACCCATACCGGCATAGAGCATCTTGGAGCCGGCACAGCCAACAAAGCCCAGCAGCATACTCAGATACGCCCCTCCCTTGCTCAGACGTTTGCTCCACACGCTGCCTATAGCGGCAACGCTCCATGAGCTTGCAATGACCGTGCCGCCGAAATACATGACAACGAATATCTTGGGCGGGTTAAAAATAACAAGGGCGAGAATAACAAGACTCGCCGCCAGCATAGAGAGCCGGGAAATGCGAAGCGTGCTCTTATCGCTGCGCTTTTCGTTTGGCACGATATCGCTTGCACTTGAAAAACCGATGAGCGAGAGGAAGGTAGATGCCGAGGAAATGCCAGCGGCGGCAATGCCTGTGAGCATGGTTATGCCCACCGCAAGCGGCAGCACATTCATAGCCGCCCAGATAAGTGCCTCGCTGCCCACAAGGCCGGGGTCAATGTTGCGGATAAAAGCGGCGGTAAAATACAGCGCCACCGTGACAACCATGACGCCGATGGAGGCCCAGACCGAGGAGCGCAGCACCACATGCTCGTCGCGCGCCATGAGATAGCGGCTGGTCTGCCAGGGGCTTATCGCCACCACCAGCGCCCAGACCACGCCATAGGTCACCGCCCACGCAAGATTGCTCCAGCCGTCGGGATACAGATAATCAGGATTGCCCGACCATGAGATGATCCCGGGCATACTCTCGCAGTTTGCAAGGCTTGCAATGCCGCCGAACCAGCCTCCGCCTGCCTTGACGATGAAGGGCACGCCGATAAGCGCCGCCACGAGAAACACAAGGAACATCACCGTGTCCGTCAGTAAAACGCCGGGAGAGCCGGCATAAATCGTGAACACCGTAAACGCGAGCCAGACGATGATGGCGCAAAGGGTGTAATCAAGCTCTGTTATCTTGCTCATCAGCGTTGAGACGCCCTGTATCGCCGAGAGCAGATAGGCGCTGACGGAGACTATCATAATGACTGATGAGAGCCGTCTCAAATGCAGGGAATTGAAGCGTCGGCCAAAATATTCAGGCAGGGTAGTCGCCTCGCTGCGGCGGATATACACGCCGAAAAAGCAGGCACCGAAAATATAACCGGTGGCCTGAATAATGCCTACGATGACGATGCCCATGAAAAAGCCGGAGTACACCTCGCCGGTGTCCCCCAGGAAGGCCCCCGTTGACAGGAAGGACGCGATAAGCGAGCCCACGATAAGCGCGGTGGGCGCCTGCCTGCCGGAGACATAGTAATCATTTACATTCTTTACCCGCCTCCCGGCGACGACGCCGATAAGCAGGAAAACGACAAAAGAGCATAAAATGCCAATGGAGTAAATATTCATCGCTTATCCCCGCGGCGGCGCAGCCGTGCGGCGGTAACGCCCCTGTAAACGAGCGCCGTTACCGCGATAAGCACAAAAAAACATACCGAAATTATTATCTCCATTGCCCGCTCCTCTTGTTTTAAGTAAGTGCTGAATAAACCGCTCTCGGTGCTTTGCGGACAATTTGCGCCCTGCCTTCGTCACTTTTTCTTGAAATACACAAAGTATGTCTGCAAAAAAGTGCCTTCGCCAGAACACAAATTCTCTTGCAAATCACTCTCGACGATTTATTCATCGCTTACTTTGGCTGATCATTGAATCAGTTTATCTGATTTTTAAAACCGTTTTTTCATATCTGCCGTCGTCCCTGAAGGCTATACCCTTGAGCCCCTCATCAAACAGGGGCTGATAGCCGCAGCCCTCCGTTACCCAGCCGAAGCCCCTGTACTGGGCAGAGTTGAAGCCGGGAATGGTGTTTGCCTCGATTATAAGCGGGCCGTTTTCGGTTATGGCCACATCCCAGCCGATGTTTGATATCTTCCCCGCCAAAGGCACGGCCCGGCGCAGCAGCTCAACGCACTCCTGCCAATATGGCAGCTCTGCACCCCTGAAAGCCGTCCCGGTCAGGGGGTGGGCAGAATAGTCAACAATATTGTTCTGATCCACCGCGTCTGTCAAAACGCGGCCTGTTCTTATATCCACGACAGCCGTCAGCGCATCCTGACTGCCGTTTGAAATGTCCATATTCACAGCCGTTGTAAGCACCGGGGCAAAGATATACATTCCTGCGGGGGAAGCCACGGAATAAAAGCGCACGATGTTCACCGCGTTTGGATTAAAGCGCGCCATGACCTCATGCTGGCAGATAAATTCTTCGACAATGGCGTTATCCTCGCTCTTAAAAAGCTCAAGCGCGGCGGCGAGCTGCTCATCAGTCTCAACATTCAGCACACGCACACCCTGCCCCTGGCCCTTGCAGTTGGGCTTATAGACGATCTTGCCGCAGTCTCCCGCGAGACGCTTTACAAGCTCCGCGTTCATCTCGGCGGCCATGAAGCATTTGCGGCGGTAAAACTCGTCAAAAACCTTGGAGAAGATGAACTTATTCATGAGTATACAGATATATCTTCTGTCTGTAAATGTTTTTCTGAATTCAGCCCTTGTCCACAGGGTGGACACAGTTCTCTTTTGTGCCTCGCTGAGCCTGTAAAAACCCGTCCACTCATACTCTCCGAAGGAGATATGGTTATATTTTTTTGCTTTAATTATGTCCTTTTCCACGAATTTGGGGTCAAGGCCATACTTTTCCGCCATTTCCCCGGAAAATTCCTTTATGTACTTTCTGGCCGACACGCCATGGAAGATCCCCGTCTGTTCCATAGTAATCTCCATTCTGCCGCATAACCATCAGCACAAAAAAGTTGAAATCTCCACATGCGGCAGAATGGAGATTTTCGGCATGTGCCGCGGTTGCCGCTTTAGCGGCGAGCGGTACGCCAATTTTAATCGAATAGCGTGATTTATCACACTATTCCCTCACATTTTCGCGATCAGCGCCTCAAGCTCCGCCTTGCGCCCTGTCTTTGTAACTATCTGCATACCGCCCATCTGAGCGGTGGAGTTTGCCTCCACCATGCACCAGCCGTTTTTGTCCGTATAGGCCAGATCCCAGCCGCAGTAGTGGTTGCCCTCAACCGCGAGGGCGGCCTCGGTGACCATTTTAACGGCCTCGTTCCACTCCGGTATCTGATAGCCCTTGAAGCGCACGCCGGTATCCGGGTGACACTCGAAGCTGTTCCCTTTTTTATCTACCCCGTCAGTGTACAGCTTTCCGCTCTCCGGGTCAATAAGCGCCGTGATGCCCCCGGCGCTGAAATTATCCACGACGCTGCCGTTCCTACCCACGCGCAGGGTGGGGTTAAACAGCCTTACTTCCGGCTTACCGTCAGTACCCTTTATAACGACAGTCGGTATGCGCAGGGTGTTCACCGACTGAGGGTGAATAGCGGCCATAGCGGCACCCTGCTCTATTACTTCCTCCAGAACCGCCCCTTGCTCATGGTAGGCGCGGTAAGCGTCAAGGGGGCTTTCATAGTCTGAAAGCGCCTCAATATGCACGCCCTTGCCAAATGCGGCGTAAATGGGCTTGACCACATATTTTTCATGCTTTGCGCCAAAGTCCGCAAGCTGTGAAACTGCCTCGTCGTTCTCCTCGTCCCGCTTGCGGATACAGATGACATCGCGTTTATAATAGTCCTCAAAGCGCTTATAGCAGCGGTATTTGTTCTCTAAGGAATCGGTATTTCGTGCATCGTTCATGCGGGGATAGAAGCTCATACGGATGCCTTCGGTAATAAATGAGCTTCTGTACGCATCATCCGTCCCCTCAAAGCCGAAGGAAAAATATTCCTCGTAATATGCGCCGTATTTCATAAGACAATGGATCATATCCCGCCTGAGAACCCTGTAATATCTTTTGTCCGAAAGCTCCTCCGGGCTTTTGTGCGCACGGATTATTTCGTCCAGCTTATGGCGCTTTGAGTGGTAATGGTACATCTTGCGATACCATGTCTTAAAGCGTATTTTTCTGTATATTTTTACTCGCAGTCCATGCAGCATAAGCCCCTCCTGAGCATCGCTTAACAAAAGCGAGACTAAAAAAGCCTCGCAGAGTTCGCCGCCCGCAGGCGACGAATAAAGTTAAAA
>DKYJ01000031.1:0-46143 GCA_002493305.1 Clostridiales bacterium UBA7103
CCCAGGTTCAGGATGGTATCCATCATGCCGGGCATGGAGGCGCGGGCGCCGGAACGGACGGAGACCAGCATGGGGTTATTCAGATCACCGAACTTTTTGCCGTTGATCTGCTCCATGGTCTCAACATTCTTCATGATCTCAGCCATGATCTCATCGTTTATGCGGCGGCCATCCTCGTAGTACTGAGTGCAGGCCTCAGTGGTGATGGTGAAGCCCTGGGGAACAGGCAGACCGATATTGGTCATCTCGGCAAGGTTAGCGCCCTTGCCGCCCAGCAGCTCGCGCATGGTGGCATTGCCTTCGGAAAACATGTAGACATACTTTTTGCTCATTGTTTTCGTCCTTTCTATAACTAAATTTATTATTTGTCAACATTCATAGATTACCACAAAATTGGCAAAATAATCAATGCACTATACTCACAAATCCGAGGATATTATCTTCCCGATTTCATCGGAAATTTTTGCAAAACCCACAATATCCAAACTCTCTCCCCGTATTTGCGGATCAAAGCCTGCGCTTATCAGCGCCTGCCGGGCCTGTTCCTTATTGAGGGCGGGGAAAGCGCTGCATATTCCGTTGGGCAGAGTTTTCCTCCGCTGGTTGAAAGAGGCCCGGATAAGCCGGAACATCAGCGCTTCGTCCCGCACCTCGGCGGGTCTCTCCTCGCGCCTGGTCAGGTGTATAACGGAGGAGGTCACCTTAGGCTGTGGGATAAAGCAGGAGGGCGGCACATCGAAGAGAAGCTCCGCGCGCATATGCCAGTTGACAAACACCCCGAAGGCGCCGTATTCCGCTGTTCCCGGCCTTGCACAGATGCGCTGAGCCACTTCCTTTTGTATCATCACCGTCACGCTCTCAAAGCAGCCCGCTTCGATAATGGCGGTGAGTATGGGGCTTGTGATGTTATAGGGGAGATTGGCGCAGACCACCGGGCGCAGACCGCCGAGCTTATCGGCCGCCAGCGCCGCAAGATCGGTTTTCAGCGCGTCGGCAAAGACGACCTCCACATTGGAAAGGCCTCCCAGCGTCTCCTCAAGCACCGGGCGCAGGGCATTGTCAAGCTCCACCGTGACCACCTTACCCGCAAGCTTTGACAGCTCCGCCGTCAGGCAGCCGACGCCGGGGCCTATCTCCAGAACGCCGGTCTTCCCGTCCAACCCCGCGCTCTCCGCTATGCTCCGCGGCACCCAGTCCGCCACCAGAAAATTCTGCCCCTTGGACTTTGAAAAGCGAAAGCCCTGCCGCCCTAAAAGCGCCCTGATATAGTCAATATCCGTCAGCTTATTCATCTGTTCTTAAAATACCTGAGCCACTGGCCCACAACGCACATTATCACCAGCACGCCGCCGCAGATCTTGCCGAAAAGATCTCCTGTCGCCACAAGCAGCAGGCCAAAGGCCGCTGCCGCCACAAGCGTCCAGATAATTGCCGCGATGAGAAAGCGGCGCGATTGATCGTCTTTCATATTCTGCCTCACCGTTTCAAAATTTTTTCATAGGCCTGCCGCGCTGTGTCATGTCCCGGCTCAACGATGACCTGAACATTGCCCCGGTATCTGAAGCCCGCATCCCGCAGCAGGCGCTGCATGGCCTTGTTTTTTCTGTGCGTGTCAGTGCGTATACAGCGCAGGCCGTAGGCGCGGCACTGCTCCTCGGCGCATTTTATAAGGCGCTCCGCCATGCCGCTGCCCCTATATTTCTCCGCCACCGCCGCTCTGTGCAGCACACAGCAGCTCATGTCCGCCGTCCACTTGCCGTCGGTAATATCGGCGTAGGTCTTTTCCTCGCGCGTAGATAGCGTGAAGAAGCCGGCGGTCTCACCGCCATGGCTCACTATGAAGCACTCCCCCCGGTCAATGTCAAAGCGAAAGGCCGCCTCGTTTGGGTAGTCCCCCTGCCACTGGTCGACGCCCCGGCGCTTCAAAAGCGCCCGCGCCTGAGCGACGATATCAAGGATCGCCGGAATATCCTCTTCCCTCGCCGCCCTGTATGCGACAGGCTCGGTAAGCTTTATTCTGCCCTGCTCTTTTTTCACTTTTTCCATGAGCTTGAGGTCGTTTTTATCTGTCAGGCGCAGCTTTTCAAACATATCCGGGCGTTTTTCCATGGTGCGCTCAAGCTGCTTTTTCCGCCGCCACTGTTCCACCTTCTCATGGTTGCCCTCCAGCAGCACATCGGGCACTGCGCGCCCCTCCCAGACCTCCGGCCGCGTGTACTGCGGGTATTCCAGCAGTCCGTCCCAGTGGCTCTCTCCGGTGTAGCACTGCTCGTCCGCCAGAACGCCGGGGATAAGCCGGCAGACCGAATCCGCCACGGCCATGGCGGCTATCTCCCCTCCGGTCAGGACAAAGTCCCCCAGTGAGATCTCCTCGTCCACGCACTGCTCGATAAAGCGCTCGTCAACGCCCTCATAGTGCCCGCAGACCAGCACAAGCTGGTCATAGTCCCGGCTGAGACGCTTTGCCGTCTCCTGTGTATATGGCTTGCCCTGCGGGGACATATAGATCACCCTGCGGCGTGCCGCCTTTGAAGTTGACATAATATTTTCTAAACATGACTTGAGCGGCTGAGCCATCATGACGCAGCCCCAGCCGCCTCCGTAAGGGTAATCGTCCACCTGACGCTGCTTATTCTCGGTAAAATCCCGAATCTGCACGCAGTTTATCTCAATTATGCCCTTTTTGGCCGCTCTACCGATGATACTCTCATGCAAAACGGCGTTCACCGTGTCCGGGAACAGGGTCATTATATCTATCCGCATAGCACTCACATTCCCTCTATAAGCCGCACTCGTACAATTCCCGCCTCGGCATCGGTTGACATAATAAATTCAGGTACAGCAGGGATAAGGTGCTCCTTCTCCCCCCGGACGACATATACGCGGTTGGCCGGCGTCTCCAGCACTTCGCAGAGCTTTCCCACCTCCGCGCCGCTCTCGTCCAGAACGCTCGAGCCGATTATGTCCTGAATGAAAAACGCTCCCTTTGGAAGCCGGGCGTCCGCGCGGTTTATCTGCACGGTTTTGCCCTTGAGCGCCATGGCCGCGTTCACATCGCAAACGCCCTCCAGCGCGGCCAGCAGGAAGCCCTTGTGCTCCCTCGCCGAGAGAACCGCCGTTTCCCTGCCGCCGATATAAAGACGCTTGAATTTCTTCATAAAGGAAGGGCTGTCAAGCCACACCTCGATTTTCACTTCACCCGCCACTCCATGGGTGTTAATGATGCGTCCGGCGTCAATAAATGCCTGTTTTTCCATGTGTTTTGCTCCTGAAAAATTATTCCGTATTTTGTTAGTTTATCATATATTTCCCAATTTGCCAAGATGTCAGAAGAAGCAGACGCGTTAGACGAAAGCAATTACATTCCGTTTCCCTCGCAGGCTCGGAAAACTGCATATCCATTATTTCCGTCTTCCTTTCCAACCCGAACCCGCCGCGCCGGGTCTCGCGGCGGGCGGGGAGAGACGTCGAAGGCTTCGAGGCTTTATCTGCACATTAAAAGAACCGCGCCCGTAGGCGCGGTGTTTTAAGAAATTATTCTTATTTTACCCCGGCGGGAAGCTCGATTTTGCCCACCTCGTCAAACTCGGAGAGGTTCACGCTCGCGGTGGCCGCACCCAGCTTTATATCAAGCGGCAGACCGGCAATGCCGCTGTCCTCAAGGACATCTTCCATAACCTCGTCAATAGCCTCTGACAGCAGGCTCTGCATCAGCTCCGTCACATCCACATCCACGCGCACGACCATGCTCGACTTGTTGTCTATCCATATGCTCACCGGCACATCCTTAAGCGCGGCAGCATCATCGCTGTCAAGCTCAAGCCCTAAGCTGCTCTCCAGCGCATCGTCAGCCCCGGACGCGTCTATGAGCTGCACAAGGCTTGCAGCGTCTATCTGCCCGGAGTATTTGGTGGTAGCTGAGCCGTTTATCTTCTCCTCGCCCGCCTTTTCAAAGCTGTCGGCCCATTTGGAGAGCAGCGCAAGGCTGTCCTTAACGCTCATGCCGTTAACATCAACATCAACTTCCACAGTCCCGCGCTCCCATGTCTTGCCGCCGTCATCGGAGGCATAGGCCATGCGCTCCCCCGCCTCATCGACGATATAGATCTGCGCCTGCTGACTGATGCCCATGGCCTCGACATCCATATCCATCTTCATGGCAAAAGGCTCTGTGTTCAGGTCTATTCCGGCTTTGATCGCAGCGTCCACATCCATGCTCTGCCCCATGACGGCAAGCTCCATATCAAGCGCGAAATCCACATCCATGTGCATACTCTTAAGCTGACCCATATTGGCGGCAGATTTTGCCATCTTTCTCTCAAAAGAGCCGCAGGCCGAGAGGCACAGCAGCATTGAAAGCGCCAACAGCAGCGCAAGAAGTTTTTTCAGTTTTTTCATGTCACTTGTCTCCTTTTTGATTCAATAGTGTCCACTTTAATATATACAGTATATTACACGAAAAGGAAAAATACAAGCAGAAAAGGAGGAGGCCGCCACCTATGCCGTTCTATAGAAGGTGGACAAAGCCTCGTAGAGTTCGCCGCTCGCAGGCGGCGAAGAAAGTATAGTAGGTTTTCAGCGGCGGCATGTACGTCGCTGAAAACGCTCCTCGCGGAGAGAGTGTATTTTTGACCGCGTGTGGCGGTCAAAAATACGCGGGTCGGAGCGCAAACTCTTTTTGTAAACAAAGGCTCTGCCTTTGTTTACAGGTTAAAAAAGGCAGAGGCACAGCCTCCGCCTTTTTATACTCAGTCCATAATCTCGACTGATACTTTCTTGCCCTTTCTCTGGGCAACGGCTCGCATGAGGATACGGATCTGCTTGACGATCCGCCCCTGCCGGCCGATGACCTTGCCCGTATCGCCGTCAGCGACGCGAACTTCAAAAACCGTTTCGCCGTCGGCTTTGCGCTCGGTCACAGAGACCTCATCGGGTTTATCCACAAGGCTCTGTACGATGTAGGTCAAAAGTTCTTTCATGCTGGTAGAAACTCCTTATTAGCCCTCGACCTTTTTCAGCAGGCCGCGGACGGTGTCGGTGGGCTGAGCGCCATTGGCGATCCAATACTTTGCCCGCTCCATGTCGACCTTGAGCTTGCTGCCCTCGGCCATGGGATCGTAAGTGCCAAGCTCCTCGATGAAACGGCCGTCACGGGGGCTGCGGGAGTCCGCCACGACGATGCGGTAGTAAGGGGCCTTCTTTGCGCCCATTCTGCGAAGTCTGATTTTAACCATGTGTATATTCACCTCCATGTAATTTTTCATATATTACAAGCGCTTGTAACGCGTGTAAACTGAGTGTAAACTGATTAGAACTTCAAGCCGCCCAGCATTCCGCCGAGGCCGCCCATGCCGCCCATGCGGGACATTTTCTTCTGCATCTTTTTCATGTTCTTGCCGCTGAACTGCTTTACCATCGCCTGCATGGCGTCAAACTGCTTGAGCAGACGGTTTACGTCCACAACGGCCGTGCCGGAGCCTGCGGCGATGCGCTTTTTGCGGCTGCTGTTGAGAATGGAGGGATTGTCCCTCTCCGCCTGAGTCATGGAGAGGATAATGGCCTCCTGCCTCGCCATGAGCTTATCGTCAACGCTGGCGCCCTGAAGAGCTTTCGCGTCAATTCCGGGGAGCATACCGGCGATGCTGCCGATATCGCCCATGTTTTTTATCTGAGCCATCTGGTCAAGATAATCGCTGAGAGTAAAGCGGTTTGCCCTCAGGCGCTCCGCCGCCTCCAGAGCTTTTTTTTCATCAAAGCTCTGCTCGGCCTTTTCAATAAGCGTCAGCACATCGCCCATACCGAGTATGCGCGAAGCCATACGATCCGGGTGGAAAGGCTCTATCATGTCAAGCTTTTCGCCCACGCCTATGAACTTGATAGGCTTGCCGGTGGCCGCCCTGATAGAGAGGGCAGCACCGCCGCGCGCGTCACCGTCGAGCTTGGAGAGCATGACGCCAGTAACTCCCAGCGCTTCGTCAAAGGCGGTTGCGGCGTTCACCGCGTCCTGACCGGTCATAGCGTCCACCACCAGCAGGATCTCTGCGGGGTTTACCGCGTCCCGGATATTCTGAAGCTCCGCCATCAGCGCCTCGTCAATATGAAGCCTGCCGGCGGTATCAAGGAAGACAAGGTCGTTGCCGTGCTTTCTGGCGTGCTCCACGGCGGCCTTGGCTATGTCAACGGGGTTTGTCTGCCCCATCTGGAAAACGGGGATATTGAGCTGCGCGCCCACGGTTTCAAGCTGCTTTATGGCGGCGGGGCGGTAGATATCGCAGGCGGCCAGCAGCGGGCGCTTGCCCTGCTTGCGCATATACGCGGCGAGCTTTGCGCCGTTGGTGGTCTTGCCCGCGCCCTGAAGCCCGACGAGCATCACGACGCTGGGGGACTTGTCCCCGATAAGAAGCTTCTGGTTCTCCCCGCCCATAAGGGCGCAAAGCTCCTCATTGACTATTTTGATGACCATCTGGGCGGGAGAAAGGGCTTCCAGCACCTCCCTGCCGCTGGCGCGCTCGGTGACGGTTTTGGTAAAGTCCTTGACCACCTTATAGCTCACATCCGCCTCGAGCAGGGCCATGCGCACCTCGCGCATCGCCTCTTTTACATCGGCGGGGGTAAGCCGTCCCTTGCCGCGCAGCCGCTTGAACGCGGCATTCAGTTTATCGGATAAACTCTCAAACGCCATAATTTAATCTCCATTCTGCTGCATATAGGCAGCACAAACAGGAATGAAAACCTCCAACTGCGGCAGAATGGAGATTGTTCGGCACGCCGTTTTTAATAAATTAGTGTGATTATTCACACTACCCTCTGCTGCTCTCAAGCGCCTTTACGGTACCCAATGCTTTTTCCGCGAGGGTCCTGCTCTCACCCTCCGTACTGCCGCAAAGCTCCTCAAGCTGCCGATGTAGCAGCTCCAGAGCGCTGTCTATCTGTGAAAAGCGGCGCACAAGCCCTGTCTTTTCCTCCATCTCGTCCAGCGCGGCCTGGGCGCGGCGGATATTGTCCCACACGCCCTGGCGGGATATCCCGCTCTGCTCCGCTATCTCAGACAGGGAAAGATCCTCATTATAATGCAGGTCAAAACATTCGCGCTGCTTTTCGGTGAGCAGTTCTCCATAGAAATCCAGCAGCATTGCCTGCATGACCCGGCTGTCAGCCACAGCGCTTCCCCCTGTCTTAGCCTGTCAAGTATAATCACTTTGCAGAGTATACATCAGCCGGCAGGCGCTGTCAAGTGTTTTTTCTTGTCAGCGCGCACATTTTTCAGATTTTGAATAGATAAGAGCGCGCCGGGAAAAAATGTATATTATCGCAATCGCAATTATCGCAAAATTTGGAGGGATCATGGATACTGTAAACTCCGCTGTGTATATTGAGGACGACCGGCTCTACGATTATGCCGCCTCCGCCGCAAGGCTTCTAAGGCCGCGCGGTGAGGGCAGCGGCAGCGCCTGCATAAGGGCTCTGCGCCGGGCAATGGCTGATATAAAAACCGTCAGTGCCGCTGTAAAGCTGCGCTATGGTGATATGGCTGCGCCTCCCGCCGCTTGTGAGTGGCTGCTGGATAACCGCTACATGGTGCAGCGCGAGTCCGCCTGTGCCATTGAGACGCTGGAGCGCTCCAGGCGCCTGCGCCGCTGTGACGAAGGCACCATGCTTTTACAGCTGTGTCGGGCACTTTTCAGGGCCGGGCTTGGCAGTATCAGCGAGAATCGGTGCAGGATATTTCTTGACGGCTTCCAGTCTGTAACGGTGCTGCGCCGCAGCGAACTCGAGGCTTTTCCCGCCGCCATGAGAGCGGCGGCTGTCCTGGACATCGCCAGCGTCTGCAGGGCGATGCAGTATGCCGCTGACACTACAACACACGCCGAGTCCTTCAAGGCACTCTTCGGCTCGCTGCGGCTGATCTCGGTGCTGGATTGGGAAAAGCTCATAAGCGCCGCCGATGTCACGAGCGCCGTGCTCTGCGCCGACCCCACCGGGGACTATCCCCGCATGGACAGCGGCACCAAAGCAAGCTACCTGCGGCGTGTGGAGCTGCTTGCCCGCAGGCAGGGCGTGGAGGAACACATTTACGCCCGCTCCATAATAAAAACCGCCAAGGCCGACGGGCGGCATGTGGGCTTCTATCTCTTTCCACCGCGGCGGGATCTTTCCGGGCTGTATATTGCTTCCAATGTTCTGCTGACAGCCTTTTTATCCCTGCTGGCGGCATTTTTATCCCGAAGCGCGTGGGCGGCGCTTTTGCTGCTGCTGCCCGTATCGGAGCTTGTGAAGGGGCTTATCGACTATGTGCTTTTGCACTCAGTCAGCCCCCGGCGGCTGTTTCGTATCAGCACGGAAAAAGGTGTCCCCTCCGAGGGACGGACAGTCTGTGTTATCTCTGCCCTCGTGCCAAATGCCGAGACTGCCCGAAAGCTCTGCAAAAGGCTTGAACAGCTGCGCCATGTGTGCCGCCGGGAGGGAAGCGAGCTGTGCTTCGGGCTGCTTGCCGACCTGCCGGAGGCGGACAGTCAGGACAGCGAGGCTGACGCGGAGATACTCTCCGCCGCCCGTACCGCAGTAAACGCGCTGAACATGAAATACGGCGGGGGATTTTATCTTTTCACCCGCCCGCGCCGCTTTGACGGGCAGCGCTGGACGGCTTGGGAGCGAAAGCGCGGGGCAATAATCCAGCTTGCGCGGCTGCTGTGCGGGGAGGAAACCGAGCTGAATGTCACCGGCGACAAAGACGCGCTGGACGGCACGCGATATATTCTGACTCTTGACAGCGACACGCGCGTATTCCCCGGCGCGGCGGGCGAGCTTATCGGGGCGATGCTCCACCCCATGAACGCCCCGGTCGTCGACGAAAAGCGCCGGGTCGTGACCGAGGGCCATGCCCTTATACACCCGCGCATTGATAATGAGCTTGCCTCCGCTAATTCCACCGATTTTGCCCTCATCTTCGCCGGAGGCGGCGGCAGCGATCCCTATGGCGGGCTTTGCGGCGAGCTGTATATGGACGCTTTTGAGAGCGGCGGCTTTGCCGGCAAGGGCATAATCGACGCCTCCGCCCTCCTCAAGTGCGCCGGCGGGCGTTTTCCAGAGGGTCGTATCCTCAGCCATGACGCGCTGGAGGGAGCCTGTCTGCGAGGGGCGTACATGAGCGACGCGGAATTTTCCGACGCCTTCCCCGCAAAGCCTCTGCCCTATTTCAAGCGCCAGCACCGCTGGATAAGAGGCGATTGGCAAAACCTGCCCTGGATATTCTGCGCGGACTTCGCGCCTATTGAGCGCTTCCGCCTGTTTGACAGCATCCGCCGCAGCCTTTTGCCGCCCATGACCCTTATTGCCATCGTCGCGGGCTTTTTCCTGCCCCGGGGAGGGCTCGCGCTGGCAGCCTGGGCGGCACTTCTGAGTCTTCTGAGCCGACTTATCATAAGTCTTGCCGAGGGTGCGCGCGCACGCCGTGAGGGTGCCCGTCTGAGGCGGCACACCCGGATACTCACAGGCGTTGGCGGCGCGATCGTGCACACGTTCATCAGGCTGTGGCTGCTGCCCTATGAGGCCTGGATCTGCCTGACGGCGGCGGTAAGCTCCATATGGCGCATGACGGTCAGCCGCAGGAACCTCCTCCAGTGGCAGACCGCCGCCCAGAGTGAGCTTGGCAGCGAGGGTCTTGCAAACCACATCGCCGCCATGTGGCAGGCGGTAGCGCTCGGACTGGGGCTGATGGTCTTTGCCCCGGTGATAATCGGTCGGGCTGCAGGCTTCATGTGGCTTTTAAGCCCGGTAGCGGCGGCGGCTCTTGCCCTGCCCGCCTTCAAGGAGATCTCCCTCTCCGCCGCAGACAGGGACTTTATAGTCAAGGCCGCCGGGGAGAATTTCAGATATTTCGCGGAGTTTTCAACTGCTGAGGATAACTTTCTCCCGCCGGACAATTTTCAGGAGCAGCCCCCTGTGGGCCTTGCTCACCGCACCTCGCCCACCAATATTGGCCTTGCGATGACGGCTGCGGTGGCTGCGGCGGACATGGGGCATATAAGCGCTGAAGAGGCGGCGGCCTATATCGGCCGCGTGACGGATACGCTTGAGCGTATGCCCCGCTGCATCGGCCACTATTACAACTGGTACGACACCCGGGATCTGCGTCCCCTGAGCCCCGCCTTTGTCTCCACCGTTGACAGCGGCAACCTGTACGCCGGGCTTGTCACCTGCCGCCAGGCTCTGGATGAGTGGGGCAACGCCGGACTTTCTCAAAGGCTCGGCGCTATAATGGCACCCATGGACTTTGCTCCGCTTTATGACAGCGGCAGAGGGCTTTTCTATATCTGCTACGACAGTGCTCAGGGCCGCGGCTCCGGCGGCTGGTACGACCTGATGGCAAGTGAGGCCATGCTCACGAGCTATATTGCCATTGCAAAGGGCGATGTACCAATAAAGCATTGGCGCAGGCTCAGCCGGGCCCAGCTCCAAAAGGACGGCTACCGCGGCCTTGCCAGCTGGACAGGGACGATGTTTGAATACCTCATGCCGGAGCTGTTCCTGCCCTTTTACCGGGGAAGTCTCCTGTACGAAAGCGGGCGCTTCTGCCTATACGCCCAAAAGCGCCGGGCATTTGCCGGTAAGCCCTGGGGCATAAGCGAGAGCGCCTTTTACTCCCTCGACGGGGCGCTCAATTACCGCTACAAGGCAAACGGCTGCGCTGCCCTCGCGCTGAAAAGGGGGCAGGACAGTGACATGGTCATCTCCCCGTACAGCAGCTTTCTGGCGCTCGCTCTCGACCCCCACGGCGGCTCAAAAAATCTGCGCAGGCTCGAGAGCTTCGGTGCGGTGGGACGCTTTGGCTTTATGGAGGCGCTGGATTTCACCCCGGCCCGCTGCCGTCGAGACGCGGGGGAAAAGGTGCGCTGCTATATGGCGCACCATATCGGCATGAGCGTTATATCCGCCGCAAATGCCGCCTGCGAGGGCAGCATACGCCGCCGCTTCATGGCGGACCCCGCTATGGGCGCCTTCTCCCTGCTGCTTCAGGAGAGGCTTGGCGGAGCGGCGGTCATCCGCCGGGATAACAGCGAGCCGCCGGAGAAGCCTCCCAGAAGCGGGGAGGATTTCTGGCGCATAAGGGGCGGCGTTGAGGATAGGGAGGCGCGATACTGCCTGCTGACAAACGGCGCGTACAACATTCTTGCAGACAGCCGGGGGCACACCTGTGCCATGCTGGGCAGTACTCTGATATACGGCAGACGGAGCAGCCCCATGCCATGCGGTGTCGAGCTGCGCCTGAATGAGATGCCCCTCTCCGACCTTCCTCTAAGCCTGTGGGAGCTTTCAGAGGAGGACTGCGTATTTGAAGCCGAATATCGGGGAGCGCACATTCAGCAGCGGCTCTTTGCCGCCGCAGGTGAATGGGGCGAAAAGCGTATTATCCGCCTGCGTACGGAACAGGATGCCGACATCTCGTTGTCCCTGAGCTTTCGCCCGGTGCTGGCTCCTCCCGCGGATCATGACGGGCACCCGGCCTATTGGAAGCTTGGTATACAGTCCCAGCAGTGCGAGAACTGCCTGCTGCTGCGCCGTCTGCGCAGGGGTCAAAACCGTGAACTCTGGCTCTGCCTTGCCTGCTCAGAGCCCGCTGAGCTATACGCACAGCGATTTGGCGGAAAAGGCGAGAGCCTGTCCGAGCCATATGCTCAGGCCACTGTCCGAAAAGCCCTGACCGCCGGGGACACGGCGGAGCTTTCCTTTGCCATCTGCCTTGGTTATACCCGTGAGGCCGCTCTTTCCGGGGCGGAGCATATCCTCTCCGGGGCTGACTGCGGCAACCTCACCGGGGCCGCCGCAGTTCATCTGAACATGACCGGCAGCGAGCTTGGCGGAGCCATGGAATACCTGCCCTATCTTATAGCACCGCTTACAAAGGCCCCGCCCCGGCGGGAGCTGTGGCAGTACGGCATATCCGGCGACCTGCCCATCATCGCCTGCGACCTTGACGACCGCTCGGCGGCGGACACGCTGCGCCGCTTCTGCCTGATAAAAAGCTGTGGGCTGGATTGCGAGCTTGTGTACCTCAGCAGCGAGACGGGCGAATACCGCCAGCCCCGGCGCAGCATGATAAGCGAGCTTCTCAGCGCCGTAGGTCTGGAAGCTCTTGTGGGCGCCGTAGGCGGCGTCAATTTCCTGCCTAAGAGCGCCGCCGCCCTTATACGCAGCCGTGCCTCCCTGTATGTCGGCGCGCCAAGGGAGCTCGTGCCGCCGCTGACGATCCCAAGACTTGGCGCAGAGCGCTCGGAAAGTACTATCCCCGCTCATTCCCGGAAGGGACGGGAGCAGGTGTTCAGCATAGACGATGATCTGCCGCCCAGAGCATGGCAGCTCGTACTCTCCAACGGCAGCTTTGGTGCCATTATGGCCGACTGCGGGGCAGGCTTCATGTGGCTCAATAATGCCCGGGAAATGCGTCTGACGATGCCTCCGGAGGATATACGCTTTACTCAGGGAAGCGAAGCGCTGTGGGCAAATGTCGGCGGTGAGAGCGTGAGCCTCTTTGCGGCGAATGACGGTACTCCCTGTACTGTCCGCTTCGGCGCTGGCTATGCCTGCTGGGAAAAGACCATAGCCGGGCGCAGGGTGAGCCTGAGCGCATTCGTGCCATTTGACACAAATGCGAGAGTATATTTTATAGAAGGCGCGGCAGGGCTTAATCTCTGCTGGTCGCTGCACCCCGTTTTAAGCGGCGGCGATCCCTCCTCAGTGCAATGCGGCTTTGAAGCAGGCGTATTTCACGCTGAAAACCCTGAGGCATATTTTGCCGGCGCGGAGCTTCTTGCGGGCAGCAGCGCCCCCTGCGTTGGTTTTTCGGACTACGCTCCCCCGGCTATGCACATGACGATCTTTGCCGAGGATAAAACCGTTCTCGTCTGCGGCTGCTGCACCGGGGAGGAGCTTGAGTGCCTGCTCCTGCCCGCCGAGGCGGAGAAGGCTCTTGTCGACACGAAAGCACGCTGGCACATGATTCTCAGCAGTCTGTCCTGTGCCACCGGCTATGAGCCTCTGGATGCATATATGAACCATTGGGCCGCCTATCAGAGCATAGCCTGCCGTCTTTGGGGGCGCAGCAGCCTGTATCAGAGCGGCGGTGCCTACGGTTTTCGCGACCAGCTCCAGGACGGGGTGAACCTCATGCTCTTAGACCCCGGCTACGCCAGAGAACGCATTGCCGACTGCTGCCGTCACCAGTATATCGAGGGCGACGTGATGCACTGGTGGCACGCTCACCCCGACGGCGACAAGGGCGTGCGCACCCGCTGCTCGGACGATCTGCTCTGGCTGTGCTGGGCGGTCTGCGAATATTGGGAGGCCACCGGAGACAGGGCTTTTCTGCTCAGCGAGCTTAGCTATATAAGCTCCCCGCCTCTTGAGGCCGAGGAGCGGGACAGATACGAGGTGCCCCGGCATACCGATGCCATGGCCTCCGTCATAAAGCACGCTCAGGCCGCTCTTGACCGCTGCGCGGTCAGAGGCTTTGGGTCTCACGGGCTGCCCTTCTTCGGCAGCGGGGACTGGAATGACGGCCTCGACGCTGTGGACGGGGAGAGCCTGTGGCTGGGCTGGTTCTTCTCCGAGTGCTGCCACCGCTTCTCGGCGATTATGGACGCTTTGGAGCTCCCCGGCTCTCAGCGTTACCGGGAGCTGGGCGAGAGCGTGGGCACGGCCGCAGAGCGCTGCTTTGACGGAGAGAAATATCCCCGGGGCTACCTCTCTGACGGCTCCCCCCTAGGCGGCGACGGGCGCATAGACTCTCTGCCGCAGAGCTGGGCCGCCTTCAGCCCGTACGCGGCGCCCGAGCACAGCCGCCGGGCGGTTGATATGGCTGTCTCGCGGCTTGTGGACAGGGAAAATGCCCTTGTCCGACTCTTTGACCCGCCATATAGTCCGGAGGAGGACTATGTGGGCTATATCTCAAGCTACGGCCCGGGCTATCGCGAAAACGGCGGGCAATACACCCATGGCGCACTGTGGCTGGCAATGAGCTGTTTTGAGCTGGGCATGGCCGAGCGGGGCTATGAGCTGCTGCGCCTGCTGCTGCCCCAAGGCCATGATATGCGCCGCTATCAGGCGGAGCCCTTTGTACTGGCGGCTGACGTCTACTCCGCGCCGGGGCATGAGGGCGAGGCGGGCTGGACATGGTACACCGGCTCCGCGGGCTGGTTTTTCCGCGTGGTGACGCGGGAGCTTTTCGGCCTGCGCCTTGAGGCGGGCAAGCTCTATGTTAAGCCCTGTCTGCCGCCCTCCCTGCCGGGATATA
Organism: Clostridiales bacterium UBA7103; assembly: GCA_002493305.1. Classification (GTDB taxonomy): domain Bacteria; phylum Bacillota; class Clostridia; order Oscillospirales; family Oscillospiraceae; genus Limivicinus. The sequence goes on from DKYJ01000031.1 coordinate 14,291, forward strand.
TCTGCTCTTGGCGGGACGGCGCGGGCTGTGAACACGAGATCCGCGTTGAAAACGGCGCTGTCCGCGTCGATGGCAGCGAGTATAAGGGCGAGGGCATAGGCTGAAGGCACTTCCATTTTCAGTTTTGGCATGGTATAATTAAAGTTAACAAAATATGCCATAAATCCGCCGGTTTTTGGTGTAGAATAAGAAAAAAAGCGGAGGGGCGCGGATGAATATGACGAGAAAGGAAATAATGCCCGGCGTGTGGCTGAGTCATTTGAGGGAGGACAAGTTTAAAACAGCCTGCCTCAGTTTCTCGCTGCTGACCCAGCTTGAACGGGAGACGGCCGCCATGAACGCGCTCATTCCCTATGTGCTGCGTCGGGGCTGCACACGCTATCGGGACATGGAGGCTATCTCCGCACGGCTGGAAGAGCTTTACGGCAGCGCCATTGAGCCTGTTGTGCGCCGCATTGGCGAGATACAGTGCCTCGGCTTTTTCGCGAGCGTGCCGGAGGGCGCGTTTTTGCCGCAGGGCAAGGGCGTGCTTGAGGACGTGGCCATGCTCATGGGCGAGCTGCTGCTCTCCCCGCTCAAGCGCGGCGGGCTTCTCTATAAGCCCTATGTGGACAGCGAGAAGGAAAAGATGCTTAAGCGCCTGCGCGCCCGGATAAACGAGAAGCGGAGCTACTCTGTCCGCCGCTGCATCGAGGAGATGTGCTGCTGTGAAGACTTTGCCGTGGGCGGTCTTGGCGGCATTGATGAGTGTGAGAGCATAAACTACCAGAAGCTCACCAAACGCTACCGGGAGCTGCTGCAAAGCTCTCCGGTGGAGATCTTCTACTGCGGCAGAGAGAGCTTTAATAAGGTCAGCGCCGCCATGAGGGACGCACTGATGACCCTGCCCCGGGGCGAGATAGATTACGACATCGGCACTGATGTGCGCATGAACTCCCTTGAGGAGCAGCCCCGCTTTTACGAGGAGCGGCTTGATGTGACCCAGGGCAAGCTTGTTATTGGCTTTCGTTTGGGTCAGTGCATGGAGCAGCCGGATATCCCTGCTCTGCATGTCTTTAACGCCATATACGGCGGCGGCAGCTTTTCAAAGCTGTTTTTGAACGTGCGCGAGCGGCTTTCCCTGTGCTATTACGCCTACTCCGCGCTTGAGCTTCACAAGGGCATAATGCTTGTTTCCTGCGGGGTGGATTTTGACAAATTTGAGTCCGCCCGGGACGAGATTTTTGCTCAGCTTGAGGCCATGCGCAATGGAAAGATAAGCGAGGAGGAGCTTTCGGCTGCTAAAGCCTGCGTGGCCTCCGACCTGCGCTCCTTTGAGGACAGTCAAGCGGAGCTTGAGGGCTTCTACCTCTCCAACGCCCTCATGGGCGCGGAATACAGCCCCCTTGAGCTGGCAGAGCTTGTGGACGAGGTAGCGGTGGATTCCGTCAGTCAGATCGCCCGCAGTGTGGAGTGTGACATGATATATTTCCTCTCCGGCGATGGAGAAAGCGAGGAGGATACAGATGCAGATGACTGATTACCCCCGGATAGGCGAGCGTCTATACAGGGAGGTGCTGCCAAACGGCCTTAGGATCAACATCGTGCCAAAGCCGGGCTTTGGCTCGTACTTTGCCGCTTTCGCCGCCGATTACGGCGGGGCGGCCCGCCGCTTTGAGCTTGGCGGGGAGCTTATCGACACTCCTGCGGGCGTGGCCCATTTTTTAGAGCACAAGATGTTCGACCTGCCGGACGGAGATAACGCCATGACCCTGCTCAGCGCAAACGGTGCCGACCCCAACGCCTTCACCTCCGCCGCCATGACCTGTTATTTTTTCCAGTGCACTACAAATTTTGAGGAAAACCTCCGCCTGCTGCTGCACTTTGTGTCCACTCCGTATTTTACGGAGGAGACGGTGCAGAAGGAGCAGGGCATCATAGCTCAGGAGATCCTTATGGGCGAGGACAGCCCAGATCAGGCGCTTTACTACAACCTGCTGGGGCTTTTATATAAGCAGCACCCCATAAGGGACAAGGTTGCCGGCACGGTGGAGAGCATCGCGCAGATAAGCGCTGAGACCCTTTATAATTGTCACAAAGCATTTTATTCCCCGGTGAATATGACTCTCTGCATCGCCGGAGATGTTGACCCGGAGCGTATCCGCGCCATTGCCGAGGAAGAGCTGCCCCAAGAACGCAGCGAGCTTCCAAAGGCGGACTTTGGCCCGGAGGAATCCCTCCTGCCCACAGCCGCCGAGCATTGGGAGAGCATGAGCGTATCCGCGCCCATCTTCATGATCGGCGGGAAGCTCCGCCCGGAAAAGGGCGAGGCCGCTCTGCGTCAGCAGCTTGTTTCGGCGCTGGCCCTTCGCCTGCTGGTCGGCTCCTCCTCCCCGTTTTATACCGGGCTTTACGCAAAAGGGCTTTTGAGCCGGGACTATGACTATGAGGCAGACTTTGCCGCCGGGACAGGGACAATTATCATAAGCGGCGAGAGCAGCGACCCTGAGCAGGTGTTCAAGGCCCTGCTGGACGAGGCGCAGCGGGTATCGCGTGAGGGAATAGACCCCGCCCGATTCGAGCGGGCGAAGCGGGCTTCCTTCGGCGCGAGGCTCAGAGGGCTTGAGGATTTTGAAAATATCTGCTACTCGCTGGCTGCGGCGGAGTTTGACGGGTACTGCGCGCTTGACGCGATAGACGCGCTCTCCGGTGTGGATAAGGCCGAGTGCGAGGTCTTTATTCGGGAGAACATCACCGCCGAGCGTATGGCGATGGCGGTCATCTCCCCTAAACGCGACGCTGAGCCGGAGATACAGGAGGCTTGAGAGCGGTGTTTCAGTTTTTGTTTTCCACCATGCAGCGCGAGAGCGCTGTCAGCTTCCCCATGCTGGGGGACTTTTCGATCGATCCGCCGGCCTATTTTACGGTTTTCGGCATAAACATTTATTTCTACGGGGTTTTGATTGGTCTGGGCTTTATTTTGGCCATGCTCTACTGCTCAAAGCGCTGCTCGAAATTCGGCATCAGGCAGGATGATTTTTTTGACATGATGCTCTGGCTGCTGCCCTTTTCTATCATCGGCGCAAGGCTTTACTATGTGCTCTTTGAGCTGGACAGCTATCTTGCCGACCCCGCGAAGATCTTCGCCATCCGTGACGGCGGCCTTGCCATTTACGGCGGGGTCATAGCCGGGATACTCGTCATATGGCTCGTGTGCAGGCGCAAGAAGATCCCCGTGCTCGCCATGCTGGATCTGGTGGTTTTCGGCCTGCTCATCGGGCAGATCTTAGGCCGCTGGGGCAACTTCATGAACCGCGAGGCCTTTGGCGCGGAGACAGAAATTTTCTGCCGCATGGGGCTCACCGCCCCGGACGGGACGACCATATTTGTCCACCCGACCTTTTTGTATGAGAGCCTTTGGAACCTCATCGGGCTTATCTTCCTCATAGTGTGGACAAATAAGGGCAAGCGCCGCTATGACGGGCAGTGCCTGCTTATCTATTTCCTATGGTACGGCAGCGGCAGAGCATGGATAGAGGGTCTGCGCACGGACAGCCTCTACATCGGCGGCAGCAACATACGCGTATCACAGGCGCTCTCGATAGCGCTTGCATTGATAGCTCTCGCGGTGCTTATCGTGCAGAGCCGCAGGCCCCACTCTCCGGAGGAGCTGTATGTCAACCGGGCGGCGCGGGCAGGCGCGGAAGAAAAAACAACCACAGACACACAGACAGAAACATCAGGAGGTAACAACAATGGCTAATTACAAAGATATTATCACCGGCACTCTCAACAACCTTGTCAGCAAGGCGAAAGAGGTCGCCGACAACGGTACAGTGCGCAATATCTACGAGCAGGGCAGCACCCGCGCCAAGGCATATGCGCGCATCGCAAAGCTGGGTCTTGAGATAAACGGCGACACCGAGGAGCTGCGCCGGGTATATACCGAGATAGGCAAGCTTTATTACGAGGAGAACCGTAACGATCCGCAGGGCTTCTTCGCCCCCCTCTTCCAGCAGGCAGAGGAGCTCACCGAGCGCATAAATGCCAAGAGCGACGAAATGGACGCGCTCAAGGCCGAAGCCGCCCAGACCGCCGAAAAAGACCTTGAGGTCGAGATAGGCGACTTTGAGGAGGTCGTCTCCTCCACCGAGGACGACGGCGCAGGCAAAGAATAAGCCAGAAAACACTCCCCCCGCTGACCTAAAAAGTCAGCGGGGTTTTTTGTTGTCCGAAATGCCTTGACAAAAGTCCGAAATCGGATTATACTCCTACAGTCCGATTTCGGACAATGGAGGGAAAATGAAAACTCGTCTATCCAAGGAAATACAGCGGCTGGACCGCCTTATAAGCGAGACGGACGCCGCGTATCACAGCTGCGCCGTCAGGCTGGGTCTGTCCGACAGCGCGCTGAAAATACTCTACACGGTTTACAGCCGCGGCGGGGAGTGTATGCTTCGGGAGGTCAGCCGGCAGACGGGAATCGGCAAGCAGACGCTCAGCTCCTCGGTCGCCGTGCTGGAGCGCGGCGGAATAGTCGCGCTTAAAGCGGAAGGGAGGAGCAAACGGCTTTCTCTCACCCCGGCGGGCCTTGAGCTTGCCGAGCGGACGGCGGCGCTGGTCATGGCGGCGGAGAATCGGGTCTTCGCCGGCTGGGAGCGGGCGGACATGGAGAAATATCTGGAGCTTACCGAGCGCTATCTCAACGACTTCCGAAGGGAGACGGAAAATCTATAATCGGCTATGAAAATACAATTATCTGATCATTTTACTTATTCAAAACTCTTTCGCTTTACGCTGCCGTCCGTTCTCATGATGGTTCTCACCTCGATTTACGGCGTGGTGGACGGATTTTTTGTCTCGAACTTTGCGGGCAAAACCGCCTTTGCCGCGCTCAACCTCATCATGCCCTTTGTCATGATACTGGCCGGCACGGGCTTTATGGTGGGTACCGGCGGCACGGCGCTGGTAGCGAAGGTTTTAGGCATGGGCGATAAGCAGCGGGCAAACCGTTATTTTTCCATGCTGATTTATTTCACGATCATTTTGGGAGTGTTTTTTTCCGCCCTCGGCGTGATCTTCACGCCGCAGGTGGCGGCTTTTCTCGGGGCGACGGAAGATATGATGCACGACTGCGTGCTGTATGGCAGGATCATCAACGCATTTACAATGCTGTATATGCTGCAAAATGTCTTTCAAAGCTTTTTTGTCGCCGCGGAAAAGCCTAAGCTCGGTTTGGCCGTAACAATTGCCGCAGGACTTACAAACATGGTTCTGGACGCGCTTTTTGTGGGTGTGTTCAGATGGGGCGTCGCTGGCGCGGCGCTGGGCACAGGGCTGAGCCAGTGCATTGGCGGGCTGTTCCCGCTGGTATATTTTCTCCGCCCCAACAGCAGCCTTTTGCGGCTCACGGCAGCAAAGCTTGAAATAAAACCGCTTCTGCAGACCTGCAGCAACGGCGCGTCGGAGCTGATGAGCAACATTTCCGGCTCGTTCGTCGGCATGATCTATAATTTTCAGCTCATGAAATACATTGGCGAAAACGGCATTTCGGCATACGGCGTGCTGATGTATGTGCAGTTAATTTTTATCGCCGTGTTCATCGGTTACTCCATTGGCTGCGCCCCGGTCATCAGCTATCACTACGGTGCGGGCAACAGCGCGGAGCTGAAAAGCATGCTGAGAAAGAGCGCGCTGCTGATGAGTATCCTCGGACTTGTGATGTGTATGGCAGCATACCTGCTGGCGCTGCCTCTTTCAAGGCTCTTTGTGGGCTATGACGCGGAGCTTTTCGCCCTGACCGCCCACGCCTTCCGGCTATACTCGCTCTCGTTTTTGCTTGCCGGTCTTAATATTTTCGCCTCATCATTTTTCACCGCGCTCAATAACGGCGGTATCTCAGCTGCGATATCCTTTCTGCGCACCATGCTGTTTCAGACCTCAATGGTGCTCCTTCTGCCTCTTATATTCGATGTCGATGGGATATGGTGGGCCATATCGGCGGCGGAGGTCTGCGCCTTCGTGCTGTCCGCAAGCTTCATATTCGCCAAACGGAAAAGGTATAATTATATGTAAGAAACTCCCGCTGACGCGAAGGTCAGCGGGAGCGTTTTTTTGTTATCTTACTTCTCACTCCAGCTCGAATGAACCGGTATAGAGCTGGTAATACGCGCCCTTCTGGGCGATGAGGCTGTCATGGCTGCCGCGCTCTATGATGCGGCCGTGGTCAAGCACCATGATAACATCGGAGTTCATGACAGTGGAAAGCCGGTGGGCGATGACGAACACCGTGCGCCCCTCCATGAGCTTATCCATGCCCTTCTGGACTATGGCCTCGGTATGGGTGTCGATGGAGGAGGTGGCCTCGTCGAGAATCATCACCGGGGGATCTGCCACTGCCGCGCGGGCGATAGCGATAAGCTGCCGCTGCCCCTGAGAGAGGTTGGCGCCGTTATTGGTAAGAAGCGTATTATAGCCCTCGGGCAGACGGGTGATAAAATCGTCAGCCCCTGCGAGCTTTGCCGCCGCGACGCACTCGTCGTCACTTGCCTCCAAGCGCCCGTAGCGGATATTGTCCATAACGCTGCCGGTGAAGAGGTTCGTATCCTGCAAAACTATGCCCAGCGAGCGGCGCAGATCGTTTTTCTTTATCTTGTTGATGTTTATGCCGTCATAGCGTATCTTGCCGTCGGCAATGTCGTAAAAGCGGTTTATAAGGTTTGTTATAGTGGTCTTGCCCGCGCCGGTCGCACCCACGAAGGCCACCTTCTGCCCGGGCTCGGCGTATACGGAGACATCGTGCAGAACGGGCTTATCCTTGTCATAGGCAAAGTCCACCTCCACCATGCGAACATCGCCCTTTAGCGGGGTATAGGTCACCGTGCCGTCAGAGTGGGGATGTCTCCACGCCCAGCAGCCGGTGCGCTCGGCGCTCTCCGTAACGCTGCCGTCAGGCTGGGATCTGGCGTTAACAAGAGTGACATATCCCTCGTCGGTCTCGGGCTGTTCGTCAAGGAGCTTGAACACACGGGACGCGCCGGCGCCTGCCATGACGATGAAGTTCACCTGCTGGGAGAGCTGATTGACATTGCCGGTAAACTGCTTTGTCATATTCAGGAAGGGCACCAGTATGCTTATGCTCAGCGCCTTTCCGGAAAAGCTCAGGTTCGGAACGCCCACGATAAGCAGTACGCCGCCGATCAGTGCCAGCAGCACATACAGGATATTGCCGATATTGCCGATAACAGGGCCGAGAATGCTTGCGTAGGCATTGGCGCGGAAGCTGTTCTGGAACAGCTCCTCGTTTATTTTGTCAAAGTCCTCAACCGCCTGTTCCTCATGGCAAAAGACCTTGACAACCTTCTGGCCGTTCATGGTCTCCTGGATATAGCCCTCGGTAGCCGCGACGGACTTCTGCTGCCGCAGGAAGTACTTTGCCGAGCCACCGCCGATCTTTTTGGTCACCAGCACCATTAAAACCACTCCCAGCAGCACCACCAGCGTCAGCCATACGCTGAAATACAGCATTATGGCCAGCACCACCAGCACTATCGCCCCCGCCTGAACAAATGTGGGGATCGACTGGGAGACAAGCTGGCGCAGGGTGTCGATATCATTGGTATAGTGGCTCATGATATCGCCGTGCTTATGGGTGTCAAAATAGCGGATGGGCAGACCCTGCATATCCCCGAAAAGCTCCTGACGAAGCTTATCCATAAAGCCTTGGGTCATTATAGCTCCAAGCTGAGTGTACAGGGTGATGGAAATGATACTCAGCACATACAGCGCCACCAGCAGGGCGAGGTAGGGCATGATCTCCGCGCTTGCCGAGCCCCAGTCCCCGCTGCGGTACCATTTTTCAATGACGGACAGCACATTCTGGATAAACAGCGAGGGCACCGCGGACACTACCGCCGAAAACAATATACACACAATAGTCAGCGGGGCGAGGACGGGATAATAGCCGAAATATTTTTTGACGGTGCGCTTTATAGCCGCCAAGCTCTCTGCGCCGTCAGCCATAGGCCGTTTATTCATCAAAGTCCCCTCCCTTGCTCTGTTCTTCAAATATCTCGCGGTACATGGGGCAGCCCTGCATGAGCTGCTCATGGCTGCCCATAGCGGAGACAGCGCCGTTTTCCATGACCAAGATAATGTCCGCGTCCTGAACGGATGCCACGCGCTGGGCAATGATTATCTTTGTCGTATCGGGTATATATTCCCTGAACCCCTGCCGGATCAGCGCGTCAGTCTTGGTATCGACAGCGCTGGTGGAGTCGTCCAGGATCAGAATTTTGGGCTTTTTCAGCAGGGCGCGGGCAATACAGAGCCGCTGCTTCTGCCCGCCGGAAACATTGGTGCCACCCTGCTCTATCCATGAGTTGTAGCCGTCGGGGAAGCTGCGGATAAATTCATCTGCCTGAGCAAGCCTGCAGGCTTCTTCAAGCTCCGCGTCGCTTGCAGCCTCATCGCCCCAGCGCAGGTTGTCTTTTATCGTGCCGGAGAAGAGCAGGTTCTTCTGCAGCACCATCGCGACAGCCTCGCGCAGGCTTTCGATATCATAGCTTCGCACATCCACGCCGCCGACCTTCACGCTGCCCTCGGTCACATCGTAGAGCCGTGGTATAAGCTGGACAAGGCTGCTCTTACCGGAACCGGTTCCGCCCAGGATGCCCACCGTTGCGCCGGAGGGTATGCTCAGGTTTATCCCCTCAAGGGCGCATTTTTCCGCTTTTTTGGAGTATTTGAAGGAAACGCCCTCAAAGTCAATGGAGCCATCGCGGACATCTTTAACGCCGTCCTCCGGCTGGGTCATAGTGCTCTCTTCATTCAAGACCTCGCATATCCTGCGGGCAGACTCGGCGGACATGGTGAGCATGACATATATCATGGAGATCATCATCAGCGACATGAGGATCTGCATGCCGTAGGTAAGCATGGCCGAGAGCTGGCCCACATCAATAACCGTGCCGCTATTGGTAACGATCAGCTTTGAGCCCACATAAAGCACAAAAACCATGTTAAAATAGAGGCAGATCTGCATCAAAGGGCTATTGAGAGCCACGACCCGCTCCGCGTGGGTGAAATCCCTGGCGATATCGTGTGATGCGGCGCCGAACTTCTGCTTTTCATAGTCCTCGCGGGCAAAGCCCTTTACAACGCGCATGGCGCGGACATTTTCCTCTATGGACTCATTCATTCGGTCATACTTTTTAAACACGGCACGGAAAGCGGGCATGGCTTCCTTCGCGATAAAGAGCAGACCCACTACCAGCACTGGGATAACTATCACGAAGGTCATAGCAAGCTTTCCGCCCATGATGAAAGCCATAGCCACCGCGAAAATCAGCATCAGCGGCGCGCGGATAGCAATGCGGATGATCATCATGAAAGCCTGCTGTACATTGGAGATATCCGTTGTCATGCGGGTCACCAGCGAGGCAGACGAAAACTTATCTATGTTTTCAAAGGCGAAGCCCTGTACCCTGCGGAACACATCTCCGCGCAGGTTCTTTGCAAAGCCGGCGGAGGCCTTGGAGCCCATATAGCCGCCCAGGCCGCCGCAGGCGAGGGAGACTATCGCCATCGCCACCAGTATCAGCCCGGTCTTCAGCACCTCCGTCAGATTCGCCCCTGCCTTGATGACATTGATGAGGTTTGCGGTTATGAAGGGAATAAGCACATCAATAAACACCTCGCAAGCCATGAGGATCACGGTGATTATGGATGGTTTTTTGTATTCCCTTATGCTTTTTGCCAGAGTTTTTATCACTGTCAACTGTTCCTTTCCTGCCGCTCAGGCCGCAGCCGCTCGGCATTTTGTATCATTATCCCGGTGATCTGGGCAAGCTGGGCTCTCTGCTCCGGGCTAAGGCCCCGGCTCAAAAGCTCGGTCACCTCTCCGTCTGTCTGCTCGATCATGGTTTGCAGGCACTTTGCCTTTTCCGTGGATCGGATGACCTTTGCGCGCCTGTCCATTTTCCCGTGGGTGCAGGTAATGTATTCCTTTTTACTCAGGCGCTTTATTATCTCCGTCATGGTTGGGTGCGTGACACGGTTCGCTTGTTCAAGGCAGCGCTGATTTATCTCCTGCGCGCCCTCATCCTCCATGCGCATAAGCTGCCCCAGCACCGCAAACTGCACGCCGGTGAGCTCCTGTTCCCTGAGCCTCCTGTCAAGCTCAAAGCGAAACGCCCTTGCAATAATGGAAAAGCGCATCCCCATTGGTACCTCCCGTTCCATTACTTCACCTCCATGGATAACGAAAAGGGTATCATTTCATTTTTTCAAATAATAGGTCGTAGCCTACCTAATTATAGGCAAATACCTTAAATTGTCAAGTCCGGCTGTGTAAACTTTTTGTGACGAAGCTCGCCCAGTTTTAAGCAGGCGCTGATTGACAAAGGCGGCTGATTTTGGTATGTTGTTTTAATTGATTACAGTTGAAAGTGAGGCTATAAGATGATCACCTTCGGTATGCCCACGCTGATAGAGCTTAGCACGGTCGAGCAGACTGCGGCGCTGTGCCACCGGCTGGGGCTGCGCTTTATTGAGCTTAATATGAGCTTTCCCCAATATCAGCCCGAGCGCATGGATATTGACGCGCTGCGAAAGCTTAGTGATAAATACAGCATTTTCTATACGATCCACATCGACGAGAGTCTTGACCCGTGCAGCGTAAACCCCGGCATCGCCCGGGTCTACACGGAGACGGCGCTTAAAGCCGTGGAGCTTGCCAAGGCGCTGGATATCCCCACGTTAAATATGCACCTGCTGCGCGGCATATATGTGACGCTGCCTGACCGGCGCACCTATGTATACGCCGAGAACGAGGCGCTGTATCTTGACGCCCTCCGCCGCTTCCGGGACAGCATGACAGAGGCCATAGGTTCCGCCCCTGTGCGCTTTTGCGTGGAGAACACCGACGGATATGACCTGCCCTTTCTGCGCCGCGGGGTGGATACTCTGCTCGAAAGCCCCGCCTTTATGCTGACCTTTGATATCGGCCATGACCACGCCATAAACGGCATTGACGAGCCTTTTATCATGGCGCGGGGCGATCGGCTTATCCATATGCATATGCACGACGCCGTGGGCGCAAAGGTACATCAGGCCCTGGGCGACGGGGAGATGGACATTCCGCGCTTCCTTGAGCTGGCCCGGGCCCATAGCTGCCGCGTGGTTCTGGAGACTAAGACCGTGGACGCTCTGGAGCGCTCCGTCCTGTGGCTGCGCCGGCGGGGATACATGTGAATTGGTAATTTTTGGCAAAACACCCGTATTCTTAAAGAATTTGTAAACTTTTTCTCCATAATATACTTGTAAAATTCTCCATATGCCTGTATAATGCAACTGCTTAAAAAATTGAAAGCAATATGGAGGATAACCATGAGCACACATAAAAAACGCCTTGGTGACCGCAAGGAGGGCAGGCTTGTCCGCTCCATGCCGGCATATAACAAATTTGTTCCTTACATCATGCCCTCTCGTGTTGATAGATTGAACTACTATGAGGAGAGCTTTGAAGTCACAGAGCTTGACCGCCGCCTGCGCAAGCTGCGCGTAAACGGCTATAAAGGCATCGGTATGCTGCATTTTCTCATTGCGGCGTATGTCAGGGGCGTGTCCCGCTTCCCCGCCATGAACCGCTTTGTGGTTGGCCGCAGGATATATACCCGCGAGAATATTGAGGTCGTCATGACGGTCAAGCGCTCCTTAACGGTAGATGCTGAAGAGACTTCGATAAAGGTCATTTTCGAGCCGACGGACACTGTTTTCGACGTGTATGAGAAGATGAACGCCGCCATCAACGAGATTAAGACCGGCGATACCAACACCAGTACCGACGATGTGGCCGAGTCACTGTGCCGTCTGCCCCGCTTCCTGCTGCGCTTTGCGCTGGGGATACTGCGCATGATGGACTATTTTGGCTGGTTGCCCCAGGCGCTGCTCGATGCCAGCCCCTTCCACGGCTCCATGATAATCACCGACCTGGGTTCCCTCGGTATCGGCCCCATTTATCACCACATCTATAATTTCGGCACGCTGCCGGTGTTCGTGGCTTTCGGCGCAAAACACCATAAATATGAGCTTGACCGCCACGGTGAGATGGTAGACAGAAAATATATCGACTGCAAGTTCTGCATGGACGAGGGTATTTGCGATGGGCACTATTTTGCCCAGTTCCTTAAGGCCGTCCGTTATATGTTCCTGCATCCGGAGATTGTTGAGGCTCCTCCCGTAAAGGTCAACGAGGATATTCTCTGATGAGAGAAAAGTGAAGAGAAGTTATGTCCCTGCGGGACAATTATAAATCGCCAAGCGCCGTCCGGCGCTTGGCGTACCTTTTCTTTTCACTCTTCACTGAAAACCGCTGAGGGGTTTGCTTGACATATCTTCTCCCGCACAGTATATTAGACGCAAGCAAGGGGCGAGGCGGTCAGCCACACCACCCGAAAGGGGGTGAGCACATGCCGATAACACTAACGATACATATCTTAGGATATACTGTAACGATTAGAGTTAAAAAGCAGAACCGCCACTCTGCCAAGTGACGGAACTGCTTAGTTATAAGTTTAATTCCTTAACTTCAATGAGCTGACCGCTGGTCATCGCTCCTTGTGTTTTGATTATAGCATGGGATTTGCCAACAAGTCAACATCTTATCCGCCACAGGGCGGATTTTTTACTGCCCTGAGCGCCTGAAGAAACTCATACGGCACCTCAAGCTCACCCGTACCGCTGCCGAGGGCTATATGGGGCTTGTTCGCCCCGTGAAAATCACTCCCGCCGGTTTTGATAAGGCCATATTCCCCGGCAAGCCCCTCAAGATAGGATACGCGCTCCCCGTCATAGCCGGTATACCGGCACTCCATACCGCGCAGGCCGCGCTCAATGCAGTACTCAATGAGCCGCCGAAGCTCGCTCTCCTCCAGCCTGTACTGGAATGGGTGCGCCAGCACTGGGATACCGCCCGCGGATAGGATGATCTCTATCGCCCGGTCGATGGGCAGTATCTCCCGGGGCAGATAATACTTCCTGCCCTTTTCAACATAGCGGTCAAAAGCGTCCTGCATATCGCGGGCGTAGCCAAGCTCAATAAGCAGACGCGCGAAATGGGGTCTGCCGATAACATCGCCGAAGCGCTCAAGCATACTGTCATAGCTCACAGGTATGCCGTCGGCCGCCATAAGCTCCGCCATTTTGCGGTTGCGTTTGTCTCTGTCCTCAACTATCCAGTCCAGCACCGTCCGGAGCGCCGGAGCCGCCGGGTCGATATAATAGCCCAGAATATGCACTGCGCCTGTAAACTTCGTGCTTATCTCTATTCCCGGGACGATCTCAAGCCCCAGCCCAGCTCCCGCCGCTGCCGCCTCTTCATAGCCGTGGGCGGTGTCATGGTCGGTTATGGCGATGGCCCGCAGCCCGGTATCCGCCGCGAGTTTCACCGCCTGCGCGGGTGAAAGCGTCCCGTCCGAGGCGGTGGTATGCACATGCAGATCTATCTCTCTCATGGTTTTCACAGCCTTGTGCAGATCTCCTCATGGGCGGCATACTCCGCCCCGTCGTCAAGGGGCGCAAGCTCCGCCGTACCGTATTTGCGCTTGAGTGCGCAGAGTAGGATATGGTCGCAAAGCTCCGGATTCTTGGGCAGAATCGGGCCGTGGCTGTACGTGCCGAATACGTTTTTATACCGTGCGCCCTCGGTGCCGTCCTCTCCGTTGTTGCCGTAACCCGAAAGCACCCTGCCCAGAGGCTCAAGGCCGCTGCCAAGGAAGGTGCGCCCGCTGTGGTTTTCAAATCCCACGACAACGCTGCCGCCGGAGCTCTCGCCCAATTTAAACTTATAGTTGCCGATCATGCGCTTTTTCGCGCCGAGAGTGTACAGATCGAGCGCGCCGATAAAGTCACAGCGCTTGCCGTCATAGGTCTCGTAATAGCTTCCAAGCATCTGGTAGCCGCCGCAGACCGTGAGGAAGGCTACCCCGTCATCGATGGCGGCCTTTATCTCCCTATCCCGACCCCGGTGCAGGTCGTCCAGCAGCACCTGCTGCTCAAAATCCTGCCCTCCGCCGATGAACACCAGATCATAAGGCGCAAGGCTAACAGGGCTTCCCAGTCCCATGCGGGTGATCTTCGCGTCTATGCCCCGCCACTCGAGGCGCTTTCTCATACACATCACATTGCCTCTGTCCCCGTAGAGATTGAGCACATCGGGATAGAGGTGGCAAATATTAAGCTCCATGTCCGTACCTCCTCTTAAACCCAGAATTCATCGCCGCCGCAGTGCTTTATAAGCGCCTGCCGCAGCTCGAGCATGGCGGTGTAGGTGGGCATGATGAACACCGGCTTATCCTGCCCCTCAAGGCTCTTTATGAGCGCCTCATAATCCCGCTCGACACTTATGCGCTCATCGGGTATGCCCGCGTATTTTATTCTCAGGCGCATATCCTGCGCCCTGTCGCCGCTGACGATTACCTGTGCAATCTTTGCCGAGAGCGCGGAGAGCTTTTCAAAATCCGCGTCCCATATCCAGGAGATGTCCGTCCCGTCCGCACCGCGGTCATTTAGGCAGCAGACAAGGATAAAGCGCTCCTTTATATTCTCCAGAAATTCTAAGACCTGATTGTAGCCGGCGGGGTTTTTCACCAGCATGAGCTTCGTCCCGCCCGCGAGCTTGAATTCCTCCATGCGTCCAAAGCCGCATTTGAACTGGCTCAGCGCTTTCACCGCAGTGTCCGGGTCAATGCCCAGCTCCACTGCCGCAGCCAGCGCACCAACCGCGTTATAAATGTTATACATAGCGGGCAGGTTAATATCCACGATACGCTGCTCACCGCGTATGTTCATCACAACGGTGCTGCCGCCGGGACACTGCTCGACTATACTCTCGACGGCGTAATCCGCCGCGGGTCTGCTGTATCCACAGGCGGGGCAGCGGAAGCCGCCCAGATGCCCGTAGTTTATATAGTCATAATCATACTCGTGCTTGCAGCGGATGCAGTGGGTCGCGTCGGAGATCTCCGGCTTCTCCCGAGAGGGCGCAGCGCCCCTGTCGATGCCAAAAAACACCGTGCGGTTGGGCAGGTCTCCTGCGAGGGAGGCCGTCAGCGAGCAGTCGGCATTGAGGCAGAGCAGCGCCTCCGGCGCGCCCTTTATGCCCTCGCGGATATTCTCAAGGGTGTGGGTCACCTCGCCGTATCGGTCAAGCTGATCCCGGAAAAGATTGGTCACTACTATCACTTTTGGTCTGAGCTGGCCAAAGACCCGGCGGGCCGCCGCCTCATCGCACTCAATGACGGCGTATTTTTTCTTCATCTTTCCGCCGACAGTGCAGTTCATCACAAACTCCGTTGTTATGCCGCTTATAAGGTTCGCTCCGGAGCGGTTGGCAAAGTAGTCAAGCCCCGCGTCACTCATGGCCTGCTCCGCCATGCGGGCGCTGGTGGTCTTGCCGTTTGTGCCGGTTATGGCGACGGTCTGCACCGAGCGGGCAAGGCGCGAGAGCAGATCGGGGCAGAGCTTTAGCGCGTAACGCCCCGGCATGGCGGTGCCGCCCCGGTGGAGTATGCGCGATATAAGGCGCAGCGCCTTGCAAAGTAAAACAGCCAGAATTGCTTTTATGCCCATATGTTGATCTCCTTGGAGTGTTCTTATAAAGCTTATGTCATCCGTGGCATATTATAGCACCTGCGCCCTGTCAGGGCAAGAAAAGGCAGGAGAAAATTCTCACCAACTTTTTGTCTCTGCGAGGCAATATCGCTCGCCAAAGGCTTCCACCGCACCCAACCTTGGCTCCCCTTGTCGCAACAAGGCTAGCTGGCGCGTAGCGCCTGAGAGGATAACCCGCGCGAAGCGTGAAATTCTCAACTTATGCAAACCCAGCCGCGCAAGTGGATACCTCTCCGTCTTGCCGCTCCGCGTCAAGCCACCTCCCCTTTTGCGAAAGGCGAGCCAAGGGGACGACAAAGCACGCCCGCGGACGCAGTCCTACTGCGGCAGGGGGAGGCTATAATTTTCCAAAAGAAAAACGGAGCGGAAACCGCTCCGTTTTCCTTATATGGTTGAGGACAAAATGAAAAAGATGAAAAACTGTTACTTGCATTCTTATAATACCCAGAACTTGTTTCATAAAAAACACAGATTTTGTTACAAGAATGTAAAATGGTCAAGTTTTTCATTATTTTTCAGTCCAGCGCCAGATCCCACGCGCAGTCCCACGGCAGCGGGCTGTCGCATACCACAAAGCGCTCGCCGTCGGCGGACGCTTCATAGCTCAGGACAAAGGCCGCGCCCAGCTTTGCGGCAATCACGGCGGCAGCGGCGGTTTTATCCGCCCCCTCCGGCAGGACAAGCTCACATATCTTCGCCGTATCTCCCTCCGGGTAGGCGGCGGCTATTCCATCTCCCACGGCAAAAAAGCCCCCGCCGTAGCATTTGCAAAGCTCGCGCTGAAAGCTGAGATACGCCGCAGGAAAGCGGATATGCGCCCTGCCGCAGAGCAGCTTTTCCCGACGTGCAGAGTATTCCCCGGCGCTTATCTCACGGCACTCGCCTGTGGCGGCCATGCAGCGCAGCGTCCTGCGCCTCAAAGGGTATTTTACGCCGATGAGCCTTTCGTACCAGTCGTATAGGCTCTCCTCTGCGGGGAGGGTGCAAATTATCTCTGCCCCGGCCTGCCGTGCAGCCTCCGCCGCCGCGGCTGAGAGCGCGCCGCCGATTCCAAGCCCCCGGCAGCTCTCGTCCACCGCCACGGCATAGATATAGCCGCAGCTTTTCCTGTCCGGCAGCAGCTCAAGCCCTGTGAGGGCATAGGCCGCGCCCACGACGCTGCCCTGACAGACTGCGGTCACTCCCCTGCCCAGTTCCGGCAGGAGGGCGAAGAATTTCCCGATAAGCTCCGGCGGGTCGCCAAAGCAGCGCCGCCATAGCGCCGAGAGCGACGTATAGTCCTCTGCGCGCGTCTCGCGCAGTGTGAAATCAGCCATCTATCCACCTCGCCGTGTATTTGCGCACCATGAACTCCGGCTTATACGAGAGCTTGGACCGGCGCAGGGAGTCAAGCCCCATATCGTCCTCGCGATTTATATATTTTATCTCCGGGTGATTTTCCGTCACCATGCGCACAAGCTCCCGGCAGACCATGGGGTAAGCGCCGTTAATGTCTATACGCGCTTTTTCAAAATGCACATCAAAGGTGTCGGCGCTTATCTTTTCGCCAAGGCTGAAGCCTACGATCTCCCCTTCGACGCGAAGCACGCCTCCCTCAAGCCCCAGCCGCTCAAATGCGGCGAAGGCCCTGACCAGCGCGTCATGCTCGGCGGCGATGCTGCTGTCAAGCCGGGCGGCATTATCCTCCGTCCAGATGTCCAGCATGTCCATACAACCGGGTATCAGCGCACGCGTCAGGGGCACAAAATCCCAGTTATGCTCCGCCTCAAAGCGGTTGCAGTGGTTCTTTTTGCCATGGAGCGCCTTGCCGGAGTAGCTTTTGAGCTTCTCCGCGAGATACACATAGTCCGCGCAGTCCTCGTCCTCGGTATACTCAAAGCGGCCGGGATATAAGCTGTCAAGCTGCTGCCTATGTCCTTCAGTTATGCCGCGGATATACAGCGGGTGCCCCTCAGCCGCCGCGATAAGGCGCAACTCCTCCACCGCCGGGGCAAGCTCCCCCGAGCCTATGGGAAAAACAAAGGTGGGCTTTCCCTCATAGCGCAGCTTTGTGAACATTCTGTCTCCATAGCGGCAGACAAGCTGGCGGTAGTGCTTGTCCCAGATATAAATATTGCCAAAATTATAGTCCGCGCTGGGGTTATTTTCCGCCGCCACTATCTCGTCTACCCAGCTCTTGTCGCAGAGAGTGACGGTTCTGAACTGTACCATGTTTTCAAATGGCGGCTGAAACCGCTCTGATCTCCTTCCTCAGTTCCCTTAAGTCCATAAAAGCCTCCGGCCTTTTGGCGGGGTCGCGCAGCAGAGCGGAGGGGTGGAAGGTCGCCATGATGCGGCGGCCATCTATATTGAACCACTGCCCGTGCTGGCGCGTTATACGAAAATCCTCGCTTATTATTCCCATGGCGGCGATGCGCCCCAGACAAAGGATAATTTTTGGATCAACAAGGGCTATCTGACGGCTGAGCCATCGGCGGCAGGCCTCCTGCTCCACATTCAGCGGGTCGCGGTTATGCGGCGGGCGGCACTTGACGATATTGGCAATATACACCCTGCTCCTGTCGAGGTCTATCATCTCCAGCATGGAATCGAGCAGCTTCCCTGCGGGACCCACGAAGGGTATCCCCTTCAAGTCCTCCTGCTCCCCCGGGCCTTCGCCGATAAGCATTATTTCCGCGCTCTCGTTGCCGCAGCCGAACACCAGATTCGTCCGCCCCTGACACAGAGAGCAGGCCGTACAGCCGGCACATTCATTTTTAAGCTTCTCCCAGCTATCCATTACTGATCCTCCGTCCCCGACACAAGCGACAGCAGCAGCTCCCGCCTGTTGAATTGGGGGAATTCTATAACATAATCCAGCAAAAAGTCAAGCATATTGCCAAGCTCTCTGCCCTCAAGCCCCAGAGCCAGCAGATCGTCCCCTGTGACGGCCAGATGCTTCATTGAAAAACAGTCCCCGCTTTTCAAGACCGCCTTCAGCTCCCGGCGGCAGCTGCCGCCCGGAAACGCATCATACACGGCAGCAGCAAGGGACACCGCATCCACTCCCTTATCGCGCAGGCAGCGCTTCCACTCCACCGCCCCACGAGGCGGCGGGCCGGAGAGCAGCTCCCCGGCAGTGCAGCAGCAGCGCAGGCTCCGTCCGTCAAGGCGCAGAGCGGTCAAAAACGCCTCAATGGAGCTTATGCAGTCTTCCTCCCTTAGCAGAGCACAGAGACCAGCCCAGCGGTACATGGGCTTTTTCGGCAGGCGGCGGAGCCCCTGCCAGTCCCGCTCCCCTTCCGGGCGGCGGACGGTATAGGCGTCCATCAGCCCAAGTGTAAAGGCAAGGCGGGCCTTCTCAGGCTCCGGACTTAAAAGCAGCTTCTCCAGCTCCACCCGCACCCGCTCCGGGGCGAGGGTCGCGGCAAGGGCGGCCTTTTTCTCTATTGCGGCCATGGTCTGCCCCTCAATCTCAAAGCCCAGCTTCGCCGAAAAGCGCAGGGCGCGCAGCATACGCAGAGCGTCCTCCTCAAAGCGCTTTTCCGCCGGGCCGACGCAGCGGATAATATGCCGCTCCAGATCTTCCATGCCGCCGAAGGGGTCGGATATAAGTCCCTCAGCGGAGAGGGCCATGGCGTTGACCGTGAAATCGCGGCGGCTCAGGTCGGTGGTCAGATCACCCACGAAGCTGACCATATCCGGGTGGCGATGGTCGCTGTAATCGCTCTCCTGACGGAAGGTGGTGATCTCCACCATGCGGGAATTGACCCTTACTGTCACAGTGCCGTGCTTTATGCCTATGGGCAGGGAGCCGGGAAAGATCTCCATGACCTGCTGAGGCAGGGCGCCGGTGCAGATATCCCAATCCTGCGGGCGCACGCCCAGCAGCATATCTCTTACGCAGCCGCCCACCAGATACGCGGGGCAGCCCCGGCTCTGCAGCGTGAGCAATATATGGCGTACATATTTTGGAGGGCTTATATTAGCCATGTTCAGCTCCTGTTTCACATTCAGATGTGCATTAACATAAGATATGCTTGCAAAGAAAGCCCCTTCGGGTTATAATCTTTTTTCAGATAGTCATGTTCTGGCAGGTTTATTTTAACATTTTGCTTTGACAACATCAATAGCTTTTACTTTTATCTTAAAATCTGGAGCGTATTTATGGCTGATTTTTCCAATTTTCTCTCTCCCGGCAGAAAGGGTCACCTCGTTGGGATCGGCGGCGTGTCCATGTCCTCCCTTGCTGAGGTCCTGCGCGGCATGGGGCTGAATATAAGCGGGTCTGACATGAACAGCAGCCCCAATGTGCTGGGGCTGTGCGCCAAGGGTATCCCTGTCTGCATAGGGCACAGAGCGGAGAACATAGCCGAAGATGTGGATTTCATCGTCCGCACCGCGGCAGTGCACGATGACAACCCGGAGATAGCCTGCGCGAAGGAACGGGGTATCCCCGTTTTTGAGCGCACCCAAGCCTGGGGCGCCATTTCCAAGGATTATGCCAACACCCTGTGCATCTCCGGCACTCACGGCAAGACCACTACCACCTCCATGTGCACTCATATTCTCATGGCCGCCGACAGAGACCCCACCGTCATGATAGGCGGCACCCTGCCCCTGCTCAATGCCGGGCACCGCGTGGGTCACGGCAACACCATCGTCATGGAAGCCTGCGAGTATTATAATTCTTTTCTGTCCTTCTACCCCACGGTTGCGGTAATTTTGAACATAGAAGCAGACCATCTGGATTTCTTTAAGGATCTGGAGGATGTGGAACATTCCTTCCGCAGCTTTGCCGAGCGCGTACCGGAGGACGGCTTTGTTGTCGCCAACCGGGATGATGAGAACACAATGAACACTCTCGCCGGTATCGACCGTAAGGTCATCACCTTCGGCCTTACACCGGACGCAGATGTCTACGCGCAGAATATCCGCTGCATCGGCATCAACAGC
Source organism: Clostridiales bacterium UBA7103 (assembly GCA_002493305.1). Classification (GTDB taxonomy): domain Bacteria; phylum Bacillota; class Clostridia; order Oscillospirales; family Oscillospiraceae; genus Limivicinus. The sequence continues at coordinate 34,877 of DKYJ01000031.1, forward strand.
GAGTTTGATATCATGTACAAGGGCAAGCTCTTTACCGATGTGACCATTCATGTGCCGGGGATCCACAATGTGAAAAACGCTCTGGCCGCCACTGCCGCCGCCATCTGTCTCGGTATCCGTCCCAACGCTGTGAAGTACGGGCTGGCAGGCTTTAACGGCGCGGGCAGGCGCTTTGAGTTCAAGGGCAAGTATAACGGTGCCGATGTTTATGACGATTATGCCCACCACCCCGGCGAGCTGAAGGTGCTTCTGGACGCAGTCGAACGGCTTAACTACAAGCGCTCAGTGGTCGTGTTCCAGCCGCATACCTACACCCGCACCGCCGCGCTGTTTGAGGATTTTCTTCAGCAGCTGCGCCGCCCGGATGTGGTGCTGCTGGCAGAGATATTTGCCGCCCGGGAGAAAAACACCATAGGCATATCCTCCTCATTGCTGGCGGAGAAGCTGGACAACGCAATTTTCTACCCCAGCTTTCAGGAGCTGGAGACCGCTCTTCGTGAGATTGCGCGCCCCGGTGATATAATACTCACCGTCGGCGCCGGGAATGTGTATAAAATAGGCGAAGACATCGTGGAATAAGTCATGAAAAAATTGACCGGTATTGACCGGTCAATTTTTTTGCTTTGGCGGGTGCAGCTCGTGGGAATATCCCAGGAAGATTCCCGCTATGAAGAAGAAAAACAGCACTGAAAAGTCCGTGGAATAAAACAGCAGCGGCTCAAGCATATTGTATAGCAAGATACCGGTCAGCGGCAGGGTCAGCAGTTTATGTGGCAGCGTCGCCCGCTCGTCCTCGCTGAAGAAATAACGCACCATGCGGATAACCAGAAGGATGCAGTATATCAATGCGATCACAAAGCCCGCAAGCCCGGTATATACCAGCGTTTGCAGCATGAAATTATGAAAATGCGCATTTTGCAGCAGAAGGATCGGCTGTGCTATTGACATGACCTCATCAACGCCGCAGCCCCGCAGCAGGCGGATCGGCTCCTGCCGGAGAGTGGTAAAAGCGCTTTCAAATATCTGCGTTCTGTCGGACAGGGTCAAAAGGCTTTTGGCGAAGTTCCTTGGGTCTTCAAACTGGCTATCTGCTGCGGCAGGGCTGCTCCCCGCCGGCTCCGGCTGAACCGGCTGTACAGGCTGCTCCGGCTGAACAGGCTGTACGGGTTGCTCTGGTTGTACTGTCTGCGCTGTGCATATTGCGGCAGAGGCTCTGTTTATAATATGCTCCGGCAGCTTAAAGCTTTTATAGCTCAGCGGAATAAACACCGCCAGCGACAGCACAACAATGACCGCTTTCTGCCAGCGCTTTCTTACATGCAGATAATTAAAGGCCAGAAGCATCACCAGCATGACGGCGCAGACGGAAAACCCCACCTTCATATTGCGGCAGTATGTAAGCCCGAGGGCCAGATAGTTCGGCACAGCGGCGATAACTATCGGGATACGCCACAGCTTTCTGCGGCAGGTGAAGAAAAAATAGACCAGCAGGGAAATAGTCAGGAAAAACCACGCGGCGTTTATATTCGGGTGAGTATCCAGCGCTATCAGCCGCTCAAAGCCGATATAGCGCATCTGGGCAAGGACGCCCTCCTGCATAAGGGGATTCGCGATCGTCGTATGCAGCAGCGCCGAGACGACCCCCATAACGGCAACAAACGTGTAGTAGGCACACGCTACTCCGCCGACCCATTTGAGCAGCCGTTCTCTCTGACTGCTGTTGGCAAGCAGCCCTGCCGAGCCCATGATGAAAAATATTGCAAACTGCACCCAGGTCACATACTCATCGCAGAATATCACAGCTCCGTTGAGCACGCGGGATATGAAAAACCAGATCCAGAAAGCGAACAGCAGTCTGACTTCCGTCCCAAGGGACAGTCCTCCAAAATAAATAAAAAACGCCGCCAGCACCGGCAGAGCCGTAGAATACAAAGTATAGCACGCAGAGTACCAGTAACGGTGATTCACCGGCCTGAGCATAAAGTAAACGGCAAGCAGAAACACGGAAAACAAAAATATCTCCGTCCAGCGCTGTTTCGGCGTCAAGTTCTGTTTAATGCGCATACGGTTTCTCCTTAGCATGATAGCATAATTGCACCGGCGGATAGTATACAACACATCGCCAAAAAAATAAAGCCTTTATCCGTTTTTGCGTGTGAATTTGCAATTTGTTCTTATATTGTTAAAGCAATTTGCAAACTTTTTTGTATATTCTGTTGGTCAAAAATAAGCAAAGGTTGTGTTTTTATGAAGAGATCCCGGCTTATTCCCGTTTTGACCCTTTGTCTGCTGCTCAGTGGCTGCAGAGGGCGGGAAAGCTCCGTTCACGGTCAGACGGACGCGCCCTCCGGCGCTCCGGTTCAGGATATCGGGGCGATGGAGATATCCCGGCCCGATGTCTCCGGAGCGTTTTCAAGCCGGGATATGGCCGGCAGCTACGATGAATCCGCCGCCATAAAAATAAGTCTTACCGGCGACAGCGCAGTCTGTGATTCCGGCGCGGTCAATGTCAGCGGCTCCGCAGTCACGATAGGCGGCGAGGGTGTATACCTCATCTCCGGCAGCTTACAGGGCAGCGTCATTATAGACGCGGCGGATACGGACAAGGTTCAGCTCGTGCTCAACGGGGCGGATATAAGCTCCGCCGACTGCGCGGCCATATATGTCCGGCAGGCGGATAAGGTTTTCATTACCCTTGCCGAGGGGACTGAAAATACCCTCTCAAACTCCGGCGGCTTTAACGGCGCGGAGGGCAAGGTGGACGCGGCGGTTTTTTCAAAAGATGATCTGACGATAAACGGAGACGGCGCTCTGCGCGTCAGCTCCCCTTGCGGCAACGGCATATCCGCCAAAGACGAGCTGACCGTGTGCGGCGGCAATATATACATCACTGCGGCAGAGCATGCGCTGGAGGTCAACGACAGCGTCGCCGTCTGCGAAAGCGGTCTTGATCTTAATGCCGGAGAGGACGCGATACACTGCGAAAACGAGGAGGATGGCAGTCTTGGCTGGGTGTATATCTCAGGGGGCAGCTTCAGCATTGAAGCCGGCGACGACGGCATACACGCCTCAGGCGCCGTGCTTATAGAGGGCGGGGAGATCCGTATTCCTCGCTGCTACGAGGGCATTGAGGGCAAAACCGTGGAGATCTGCGGCGGTGATATTCAAATCATTGCCGAAGATGACGGCCTGAACGCGGCGGACAGCTCCTCCGGTGACAGCTTTGGCGGCAGCTCCGGCTGCGCCGTGCTCATCTCCGGCGGCAGCATAGACATCACCGCCGACGGAGACGGCATAGACTCCAACGGCTTTCTCTCCGTCAGCGGCGGAGATATCCGCATTTCCGGGGCAAACTATGGCGACAGCTCCATCATCGACTATGAGACGACCGGCAGCTACACGGGCGGCCTTGTCTTTGGCACAGGGGCCTCGTCAATGGCGGAGAATTTTTCCCAGGCGGAAAACGGCGGCTGCATCATGCTTACTGTGGACAGCCGCAGCGCCGGGACGGAGATAAGCCTCTCGGACGCGGACGGGAACCTGCTTCTGTCCGAAACTGCCGGGCGGGATTTCTCCTGCCTTATTATCGCCTCGCCAGACCTCAGCTCAGGGGAGACTTATTCTCTCAGTCTCGACGGCGAGACGACGGAGATAAGCATGGAAAGCGCCATATACGGCTCCGGCGGCCCGGGCGGCTTCGGGGGCTTTGGCGGATTTGGCGGCGGGCCACAGGGTACACCGCCGGACATGGGCAGTTCCCCCGGAGCTCCCCCGGATATGGGCAGCAACAATCAGGCCTCGCCCCCGGATATGGGCGGGCGGCCCGGTAACAAACCCAGAGGATAAAGCATTCCCCCAAGGCGCTGCCTTGGGGGAGTGTTTTATTGTTTTCTTCAGTCAAAATCCAGCACACGCTCCATGCGCACAAGGGTGAGCCTGTTGCGGATGGCGGCAGAGATAGGCAGCACCTCGTCGCTGAGAGCGGGGTCGATACCGATATGCTCCGGCAGATACTTGCAGCCGCAGGCAGAGTACAGCGCCGCCAGCTCCTCGGGGCTGGGGATAGTGGCGATGAGGGCCTTTATCTCTTCCCAATGATCAACAATATTCTGGGGATCAAAGGTGCTGAGGGCATCATTGGCGTTCTCTTTGATAATGCCGTCGGCCAGTCTCTCGCCAAACTTCTCGCGAATCCACTCCTCGGTCAGCGGCTCAAAGGGCCTGGCCTTGGGGGTGGGCAGGGCGGCGAGGCGGTGGTACTCCTTGGCGCACAGATAAGTGCCCACGCCGACGCACTCACCGTGGATGCCCTCGGCATTTTCAAAGCGCGGCGGGTGCATCTCCACAAGGTGGGCGATCAGATGCTCGGCGCCGGAGGCGGCGCGGGAGTGGTTGAGCAGCTGCATGGTAAGACCGCTTTTCATCTGGGCCATGGTCATGGCCTCATGGTCGGCAACACCGGTGGCGGCGTACTCATCAGCAGCCTTGCGCATGATGTCAAGCGCTTCCTTGGCGAGCTCCGCGACCATCGGGCAGTAATACTCGTTGGCGACGATTCTGGAGATCTCCCAGTCCACCAGAGAGATGTACTTGGAGAGAATGTCGTTGATGCCGCTGGCGACGAGCCTTGCGGGAGCGCCCTTTATAATGTCAAGGTCGGTGACGACCAGCGTGGGGGCACACATGGGAGTGGACTTCTTCTGCCCGTTGAGAATGGCGGAGCAAATATTGGCGGTAAAGCCGTCAGAGGAGGCAAGAGTGGGGATGGCCACAAAGGGAATGCCCAGTTTAAAGGCGGGGTAACGGCCAAAGTCCATAATAGTGCCCGCACCAACGGCCACAATGACCTCAGGGTGGTCAAGCTGCTTCATCATGTCCTCGATCAGCACGTCCTCGGCGCGCAGGCCGTTTGCCTCAAGGACGATCTCCTGATCGGCCTTGACGTGCTTTCCCTCGGTGAGCTTATAGATCACCGTATCATACACCACGGCGCGGCGCTTGCCGGCAAGGCCCACCTGCTCCATGTATTTCTCAAAATTGGCTATGGCACCGCTCTCAACGATGACCATTTTGGTCTCAAGCTCGTGGTCGCGTCCGCATCTGCAGGGGCCAACATACTTGCTGCAATCCATGATCATGGTTCTTTCCTCCATATATGTTTTTTGGGTATACCCATGTTTTTCCTTCAATAGGATATATCCAAGCGGCGCGAAAGTCAAGCGCAGAAATCCGTCCTCCGGCTCGCAAGACGCTCATTTTCTCCGCATTTTTGGAGCGGTGTGCCTCTTAAAGCCGGTTTTGGAGTATTGCGCGGGCATTTTTATGCTGTTTTCACAAAAATGCGCCCGTTTTTTCTAATGCCGTGTTTTCGTCATTTATGCGTCATTATTGTCTGAGCGAACAATATAACGCTATTATTTTGTCAACACTTCGTCAGGGAGGCAAAAAGATGAAAGATTATTTGACACGGTATACTCTGCGAGTGCCCCAGGAGCTGCTGGATAAGCTGGGCTACATCGCGGAATATGAGGGCAGAACAAAAAACCGCGAGCTTGAGCAGATGATAAAAAAGCGCATCCGGGATTTCGAGGCTGAGAACGGGCCGATAGAAATTGAAGAATAATGCTTGACTATCAGGGCAAAATATGGTAAAACTAAGTAGCAAAACAATAATCATTACTATTTTAGGAGGAGAAACATGAATAAATATACCGGTACACAGACTGAAAAAAATCTTCAGGCCGCCTTTGAGGGCGAGTCCGGTGCCAGAAATAAGTACACCTATTTTGCCTCCAAAGCCAAGAAGGATGGCTTTGAGCAGATAGCCGCCATCTTCCTCAAGACCGCCGACAATGAGAAGGAGCATGCTAAGCTCTGGCTCAAGGAGCTTAACGGCATCGGCGACACCGCCGAGAACCTTGCCGCTGCCGCCGCCGGTGAGAACTACGAGTGGACGGACATGTACGAGGGCTTTGCCAAGACTGCTGAGGCCGAGGGCTTCCATGATTTGGCCGTGAAGTTTCGCGCCGTGGGCGCTATCGAGAAGCAGCATGAGGAGCGCTACCGCGCGCTGCTGAAGAATGTGGAGACAGCCGCCGTCTTTGAAAAGAGCGAGGTAAAGGTCTGGGAGTGCCGCAACTGCGGGCACATCGTGGTTGGCACGAAGGCCCCTGAGGTATGCCCCGTCTGTGCTCATCCCCAGAGCTACTTTGAGATCCACGAGGAAAATTATTGATAAACACAAAAAAGCCCGGAATCCCGGGCTTTTTTGCTTTCTGCTTACGCGAAAGCCCCCTGATCGTTCCAATCAGGGGGCTTTCCTATTTTTATCACTTGAGGGCGTTCTTCGCCATGTCGCACAGGGCGGTGAAAGCGGCGGGATCATGAATAGCAGTCTCAGAGAGCATCTTGCGGTTCATATCAACGCCCGCGAGCTTCAGGCCGTGCATGAAGGTGGAATAGTTCATACCGTTCATCTTGCAGCCCGCGCTGATACGGGTGATCCAGAGCTGACGGAAATCTCTCTTCTTCTGCTTTCTGCCGATATAGGCATAGCGGCCGGACTTCATCAGCTGCTCGTTAGCCATCTTATAGTGACGGGACTTGTTGCCCCAGTAACCCTTTGCAAGACCGAGGACCTTATTCCTGTGCTTGCGGGTCATCATTGCGCCTTTAACTCTTGCCATTTGTTTATCCTCCTATATAGCGTCTGCCCTTATTTATAAGGGATCATTTTTTTGATGGTCGCCGTGTTGGTAACATCTGCGTAAGTCTCAGAACGCAGGCGGCGGCAGCGCTTTGTGTCTTTCTTGGTGAGGATATGGCTCTTGAACGCGTGTGCGCGTTTTACCTTGCCGGACTTGGTGAGATTGAATCTCTTCTTGGCACCGCTGTGGGTTTTCAGTTTGGGCATGATAATTTCTCCTTCCGTAACTGATCAAACAGGATAAACCTGCTGAATACTTATTCTGCCGCGGGCTCCTTGGGAGCCTTGGGCTTTGCCGGTTTTTTCGGCGGGGTCTGGGGCTTGGGGGAGAGGAATATGGACATATTCCGCCCCTCGAGCTTGGGGGCCTTGTCTAAATTTGCAAGCTCCGCGCACTTTTCCGCAAAGCTCTTCAAAAGCTCCGCGCCGATCTCGGTATGAGCCATCTCCCTGCCGCGAAAGCGCACGGAGACCTTGAGCCTGTTGCCTTCGCCGAGGAACTTCTGACCGTTTTTGAGCTTGGTGTTGAAGTCATTCTCGCCGATGCCGGGAGACATACGGATCTCCTTGATCTCGATGACCCGTTGATTTTTCTTGGCTTCCTTTTCCTTCTTCGTCTGCTCGAAACGGAACTTGCCATAATCCATTATCTTGCAGACCGGAGGATTGGAGCCCGGGGCGATCTTGACCAAATCCATCTCCTTCTCCGCGGCGATACGGAGCGCCTCCTCGGCAGACATGATGCCTAGCTGCTCTCCCCCGTCGCCGATCAGGCGTATCTCTTTATCTTTGATCTCATCGTTGATTTGATGAACAGCGTTTGCTATTTGAAACACCTCCGGAAAATAAAAAGCGCGGACGCACAGCATCCGCGCATAAAAACACACTAATGCCCCTCTAAAGGGCGCTGTTTTTATTTACCGCAGCTGGCCTTTGCCGCCGGGTGAGGTCGGGGATGCCGCACCTACTTTGTTTTAGCTTTGTTAGTATACCCGTATTCATCGCGCTTGTCAAGCCCTTTATTGCAAATATATGCCGCTTTTATGAGTAAAATTCCCTCCCGTGGAAAAGCTAAAGAAAAAAGCAGACTGGAGAATAGAGATATGGAATATCTGCTGATTTATGTTCTGGGAGGGCTTCTCTACGGGGCTATTGAGCTTATGTGGCGCGGCTGGACGCACTGGACGATGCTGCTCTGCGGCGGGCTTTGCTTTCTGCTTATGTATCTCATAAGCGCGCTGAGCCTGCCGCTTATTAAAAAGTGCATGCTCTGTGCTGCGGCGATAACCACGGTGGAATTTTTCACCGGCTGCCTTGTGAATCTGCGCCTGGGCTGGGGCGTGTGGGACTATTCAGCCATGCCGTACAATATCTTAGGTCAGGTCTGCCCACAGTTTCTGTTTCTGTGGCTGGGGCTTAGCCTGCCGGGGCTGGGTCTGTGCAAGCTCCTGCGGAGCTTGCTTCAATAATTTTCGTTGGGTGCGCCAGTCTGGTTTTCCTGCTCCATGGCAAGCTTAACGATGCGGCTGGTGCCCAGCCTGTCGGCGCCGAGGTTTATGAAATCCTCCGCGTCCGCGAGGGAGGCGATGCCGCCCGCCGCCTTGACCTTCACAGACTCAGGACAGTTATCGCGCATGAGCTTCACATCCTCCCGGGTGGCCCCGGCCTTGGAAAAGCCGGTGGAGGTCTTGATATAATCGGCCCCGCAGTCGGAAACTATGCGGCACATGTTTATCTTTTCAAGCTCCGTGAGCAGGCAGGTCTCAATAATGACCTTCAGGATATGCCCCTGAGTTGCGCGGCGCACGGCGCTTATATCCTCAGCCACCTTGTCCCATTGTTTATCCTTGACCATGGAGAGGTTTATGACCATGTCGATCTCGTCCGCCCCGTTCTTTATGGCGTCCGCCGCCTCAAAAGCTTTAGCGGCGGTAGTCATATAGCCGTTGGGAAAACCGATGACCGTGCATATTTTCAGTCTGTCACCAACATAGTGTTTGGCTCCGGCCACATGGCAGGGCGGAATGCAGACGCTCGCGCAGTTATAGCGCATGGCCTGGTCGCAGAGCGCGCGTATCTCCCCTGCGGTACAGTCCACGCGGAGAAGAGTATGGTCGCATTTTTCTAATATTTCTTTTATATCCATGCTGTTTGCTCCTTTTGTTAAATTGTCGCTGTTATTATACAGGCTTTTCCGGGCATATTCAAGTGTGGAAGGCGAATAGATTTTAACATCTGAATAAAAAACGAAATCGACACCAGGGTTAGCAAAAGCAGATGCCGACCCGGACAAGAAAGGGACACACGATGGACATGATACCCGAAAACAACTATGTCAGGCTGTGCGGAACGCTGGCAGGCAGCCCCGCCTACTCTCACACCAGCCGCGGGCAGGATTTTTACACCTTCCCTTTAGAGGTGGAGCGCCTCTCCGGAAACTGCGACACCATAAACATCGTTCTGCGGCGCTCTCAGCTTGAGGTGCTGGAAGAGCAGGGCGCGGAAAAGCTCATGGTGGCCGGGCAGCTGCGCAGTTTCAACAACCGCCGGGGGCAGGGAGCGAAACTGATAATAACGGCGCTGGCAAAGGAGCTGAGCTTCTGCGACGGGGAGGACGAAAACACTGTCCTGCTGAGGGGGACTCTCTGCAAGGCTCCAAACCAGCGCATAACCCCCATGGGCCGGGATATCTGCGACCTTATGCTGGCGGTGAACCGGCGCTTCGGACGCTCGGACTACCTGCCGGTCATCTGCTGGGGTGCCAAGGCCAGGCAGGCCGCCCTTTGGGGCGTGGGGCAGACACTGCGCCTGAAGGGGCGTATACAGAGCCGCGCCTACATAAAGATGACGGAAGAGGGTGCGGTGGAAAAAACTGCCTACGAGGTGTCGGCAGCGGAGATAGAGCCTGAATAGCCATGTCGCAAAAAGGGAGGCCGCTTCTACTTTTGTCGAAGCTGTTGACCCCTCTCCGCTTTTGGTTTAAGGTAACCTCGGAGGTGGTTTTATATGTGGAGGAAAGGGCTTGCCCTGCTGCTGAGTCTCGCTTTTGTGGTGGGAGCGAACATGGACTTGTGCTGTGCGGTGGCCGTCAACGGGCAGGATCTCGAGGGGCTCTATTCCCCTTTCGCGGCGGATAAAAGTATGAAAGCGGCAGCCGCGGCGGCTGAAGAGATTCTGGAGGCTCCGGCTGTGCTGCCAAAGCTCAAAAAACGCTACCGGCTGTCACTTTATCCGGCAGATGGTGATGCCCGGGTCATAAGTGACGCGGCCCTGCGCTCAGTCTCCGGGGTGCGCCTCGCTGACGGAGTATTTGTAAACGGGGTGTATATGGGCAGCGTTGAGGACGGCGACGAGTTGTTTTTGCATCTGCGGGAGTTTATCCTTAATCAGATGCCGAACGCTGCCGTGTTCGGCAACATCAGCGGCAAGGCCACGATCAAAAAAATGTACTCCCGCTCCAGTCGCATGACCGATTATGACGACATGGTGCTGCTCATCTCCGGCATGGCGCCCGTCATCTATGTTGACGAAAGCGGAAAACTGGTGTAAAGCCGGCACAAAAACGCGTATGCGAAAAATCGCATACGCGTTTTTTAATAACTCTATACTGCCTGCAACTTAACACAATTGTGCCCCGGCGGGGACGCTGTCGTCGAGGATCATCAGGTGCAGCTCCTCCTTGCCGTCCACCTCGCGGACGGCGGAGAGCAGCATACCGTTAGAGTCCTGCCCCATCATCTTGCGGGAGGGGAGATTCAGTATCGCGACAACGGTCTTGCCCACAAGCTGCTCAGGCTCATAGAACTTATGGATTCCAGAGAGGATCTGACGGGGTGTGCCGCTGCCGTCGTCCAGCATGAACTTCAGCAGCTTTTCGGACTTCTTAACCGCCTCGCAGGAAATGACCTTGCACACGCGCATGTCGCACTTTGCAAACTCGTCAATGCTCACATCGGGCAGCACGGGCTTGGACTGGGCCTTGGGCTTTTCAAGCTCTTCAAGCTCCTTTAGCATCTTCTCCGTGTCCACTCTGGGGAAAAGCGTCTCCCCCTTGTGGACAGTGACATCTGCGGGCAGAACGCCATACTCTCCTGCCTTGTCCCAAACGGTGCAGCAGTCACATGCGCCGATCTGCTCAAAAGCCTTGCGGCAGCTGTCGGGCATGAAGGGCGTGAGCATAATGAGGGCGACGCGCAGCGCCTCCAGCAGGTTATACATGACACTTGCAAGACGGGGCTTCTTCGCCTCGTCCTTGGCCAGCACCCAGGGGGCTGTCTCGTCGATGTACTTATTGGCGCGCTGTATGAGCTTGAAAACCTCCTCCAGAGCCACATGGAGCTGGAAAGCGTCCATCTGCTGGCGGTAACGCTCCTTGGTGCCCTTTATCATGGCGACAAGCTCATCGTCGACACTCTCAGCCTCGCGCTCTTTTATGAGCGTGCCGCCGAAATACTTCTCCACCATGGCGGTGGTGCGGGAGACGAGGTTTCCGAGGTCGTTGGCAAGGTCGGTATTAATGGTGCTTATCAGCAGCTCATTGGAGAAGTTGCCGTCGGAGCCG
>DKYJ01000031.1:46424-68558 GCA_002493305.1 Clostridiales bacterium UBA7103
CCGTCGGAGCCGAAGGGGAAGGTGCGCAGCAGGAAGAAGCGCAGCGCGTCCACGCCGAACTTGTCCGCCAGCACATAGGGATCTACCACATTGCCCTTGGACTTGGACATCTTGCCGCCGTCGATGACGAGCCAGCCGTGGCCGTAGACCTTCTTCGGCAGGGGCATCTCCATGCTCATGAGCATGGCCGGCCAGATGATGGAGTGGAAGCGAACTATCTCCTTGCCCACGATATGCGCGTCGGCAGGCCAATATTTATCGTAGTCGTCGTACTTATCGTTCAAAAAGCCCAGAGCGGTGCAATAGTTAAACAGCGCGTCCACCCAGACATAGACCACATGACCCGGGTCGAAGTCCACGGGGATGCCCCAGCTGAAGCTGGTGCGGGAAACGCACAGATCCTCAAGGCCGGGCTTTATGAAGTTGTTTATCATCTCGTTTACGCGGGAGGCAGGCTCAAGGAAAGTCCCTGTCTCCAGCAGCTCCTGCACGGGCTTTGCGTACTTGGACAGGCGGAAGAAGTAGGCTTCCTCCTCCGCGTCATGTACCTCTCGGCCGCAGTCCGGGCACTTGCCGTCCTTGAGCTGGCTCTCTGTCCAGAAGCTCTCGCAGGGAGTGCAGTACTTGCCCTTGTAAGCGCCCTTATAGATATCGCCCTTGTCGTACATCTTCTTGAAGATGCGCTGGACGGACTTTACATGATAGTCGTCAGTTGTGCGGATAAAGCGGTCGTTGGAGATGTTCATCAGCTTCCACAGGTCGAGAATGCCGCCCTCTCCGGTGACGATCTTATCCACGAACTGCTGGGGCGTGACCCCTGCGGCTTTGGCCTTCTCCTCGATTTTCTGGCCATGCTCGTCCGTGCCGGTGAGGAACATCACATCATAGCCGCACAGACGTTTATATCTGGCGATGGCGTCCGTCGCGACGGTGCAGTAGGTGTGCCCTATGTGCAGCTTATCCGACGGATAGTAGATAGGCGTGGTGATATAAAAGGTTTTCTTCTCGTTTCTTTCCATTTTCTTCTCTCCCTGTAAAAGTTTTCCTTATTCATCAGGCGGGATTATGATACCCGGGCCGGAATAGTCCGGTTCGGTTCCGCCGCTGCCGCCCGTCTCACCGGACGGAGGCGTGGGCTCCGGCGAGGGCTCGGGCGAAGGTTCCGGCGAAGGCTCGGGCTCGGGCCAGTCAATATCCTCGTCATGGAGGTTATAAACGCCGTAAGGCTCCTTCACCTCGTAGAGATAGTTGCCATCCTTATCATATACAAGACGTTTGAGGCTGACGCCGTAGCCCACTACTACATCAGTATACACGTCGTCATAGATAACGCCCATGCTGTGCTGAAGCTCAACATAGCTGCCGTCCACATCTGTGCCCCAAATCTCCACGGTCACCGACTTGTCATAGGTGTCCACATAGGTGACTATTTTTATCGGGTACTCCCGGTTGTTTTTGAATTTATAATCCGGCCCCGGCCAGCTTACCGTCGCGTCAAGACCCCAGTCCAGATAGTTCACAGGGAAATAGTGGCTTGTGCGCTCCACCGTCTCGAGCTGGGCGAACATCGCCGCGCAGTAGAGCGTAGAGGATACCTGACATATACCGCCGCCAACCTCCTGCACCACCTGCCCGTCGTTATAGGCGCCGGCGGGGAGGTAACCCGCCTCGGTCGTGCGCTTACCGACCACAGTGTTATAAGAGAACACATCCCCCGGCATCATAGTATACTCGTTAAACGAGGACGCCGCAAGCTGAATATTATTTATTCTGTTGTTGGTGCTGCCGCTGAAATAGGTGGTCTGAGAACCCAGCTTATCTCTGAAAAGCAGACCCTTCAGCAGCTCCTCCGTCTTTTCGGGATAGCTTATAACGAGGGGGATCTCAACCGTCTCTCCGGGCGCTGCCGCCTGCCACAGAGCCTCCGCTGTCGCCACATCAAAAGCGCAGCCGACTACCTCCTTGACTATTTGGAAATCCGCACCCTCAAAATAGGCGTCCTGAGGCTCTCTGGAAAGCTCCGCGTAAATTGCGGCAAAGTCCGGCATGGTGATCTCGCTGTCGATATTGCCGTACTCCACTAAAAGCTCGCCGTTGAGCAGAGCCCCGATCACAAGCGAGTGAATCTTTTCGCTGTCAAGCTTCATCTGCCCCGCTCCCTTTACGATGCGGAGCTCCTCGTTTTTCTCATCGACCGTATAGCCCTTGTCCGCCGTGCGCTTCTCAAAGCGCTTGATGCCGGTGTCGATGCAGGAGCGGATATAGCTCTCATCAAGAGCCATATTTCCCTCGGTGATATCCACCGGAACAAGCAGGTTTTTGATATAGGTAAAAAGATTTTCATAGATATTGCCGCTGTGCCCATAGCGATAGGCGGCCTCAGACGCACTGGCCGTGGTGAGCTTTGCCCCGGCGCGCACGGGATCAAGCTTAAAGCTGACTCCGGAGGGGAGCTTTACCCTCAGAGCGAGGGCAGCCTCCTCGTCCCACTGTTTTTCCTTGAGAAGCTCCGCCGTCTGCGCTTTTGTAAGCCCGCCCACATCAATGCCGTCTACCCAGACTCTGGGCAGGTTCACATCACTGCGGCTGATGGTAATGCCCCAGTAGCTCAGGCCGGCGAAAGCCAGAACCACAAAGGTCAGCACAAGGCTCAAAACGATTTTGAGCTTTTTGTGGGACTTGCGGGGCTTTGGCTCTTTTGGGGCTCTGGGCTCCTTTTTCGGCTTTTCCTTCTTGGATTTCTTATCCCTTGCAGCCTGTCTCTCGTGCCGGAGCGTGTCGTTCTTTTTATTCTCTTCCATTGATATTGTTTCCTCTATCAGTTCTTGAGCTCCGCGCCGTACATCTCAGCAAAAAGCTCTTCCTCGCCCTTGGGCAGGTCTATTTTCTCTTCTGCGGCAAAAGCGTCCCCCAGCCAAGGGGTACCCTCGATCCTGCCGCTGGCCTGAGCCTCCAGCAGTATGCCGATGAGGGTGTTGGATATGAGAAAGCCCGGCACCGTAAAATGCCAGCGGCCATCAGTCTGTTTAGCCCAGCCCTTTTCCTCGAAGGCCTTGAGCGCCGCGCCCACGGGCTTCCAGTTGCAGCGGCAGCGCTCCCGATAATCGTCCCGGGATATACCCCTTGTCGTGCGCATGCCCAGCATAAGATATTCCACTGCCTTTTCCAGCGGATCTATCGTCTCATATTCGTCTATAAGGCTCAGCCCGCGCTTTACCCCGGCGATGTACTGCTTGAGATCCTTCACATAGCTGTAACGCAGATCGCCTATACAGGAGTGCGCGCCGGGGCCAAAGCCCATATAATCGTCCAGATTCCAGTATTTTAAATTGTGCTTTGACTCAAAGCCCGGGGCGCAGAAATTGGATATCTCATACTGCTTGTAGTTATATCTGTCCAGAAGCTCCGCCGCGTAGGAATACATATCCGCCTGCTCATCATCATTCGGCAAAATGGCGGAGCCCTTGTATTCCTTATACATGGGCGTCCCCTCCTCCAGCTTGAGGCCATAACAGGATATATGCTCCGGGTGCAGCTCCATTATTTTGGACAGTGTTTCCGCCCAGTCCTTTTTTGTCTGGCTTGGTAGCCCGTACATCACATCGAGACTGATATTCTCAAAGCCCGCGCGGCGCGCGTCCGCCACGGCCTGCTGAGCCTGACGGAAGTTATGCCGCCTGCCAATGAGCTTCAAAAGCGCGTTATCGCTGGCCTGAACGCCCAAGGACAGGCGGTTGACTCCTTCCTGTCGCAGGAGCTTGAGCATCTCGGGGTTGACGCTGTCGGGGTTGCACTCAACGGTTATCTCCGAATCAAGGCGCACATTGCCGTTGAGCTTGAGCTCGTCCAGAATTTCAATTATACGCTCCGCCCCGTAGTAGCTTGGTGTACCGCCGCCGAAATATATGGTGTCCACCTGATAGTTTTTTAATGCCCCGGAGGACTCCTCAATATGCCAAAGCAGCGCCTTTTGATACTCGGGCATGAGCTGCCCGCAGCCCGCGAGCGAATAGAAATCGCAATAGCTGCACTTGCTGGCGCAGAAAGGTATGTGAATGTATATCCCAAGCCTGTTTTTCATTGGCAGTAATTCTCCGGTTTTTATTCTTTATTAAAACAGCTCTCCCACAAGGGCAGTGAAGGCCGCGGGGTCTTCAAGCTCCACTCCGGCCAGCAGCTCCGCCATGCCCTCGAGCACGCGGCTGAGCTTCTTCGCCTTTTCCTTATCGCTCTCGTAGGCGTTTGTGAGCGCGGTGAAAGCGGGGTGCTGGGGGTTGAGCTCCAGAACGCGGTTTGCGCGAACCTTGCGCATCTCCTCGCTGGGGCCGCGGCGGAAATACCGCTCCATCTCCAGCGTCACGCCGCCCTCTGTGGTCAGGCAGCAGGGCTGGGAGGCAAGCTTCGTGGAAAGGCGCACCTTGGTGACGGCGCCCTCAAGGCTCTCCTGCACAAAGTCCAGCAGCTCCTTGTTCTCAAGATCCCTCTCCTCGGCCTGCTTCTTCTCTTCATCGGTCTCAAAGCCAAGATCGTCAGTGACGACGTTGCAGAAGGTCTTGCCGTCCTGCTCGCGCAGAGCCTCAAGAACCATCTCGTCCAGCGGGCTTGTGAGGTAAATAAGCTCATAGCCTCGTGAGCGCACCAGCTCGCACTGGGGCAGGCTCATGGCGTGCTTTACGGAATCGGAGGAGGCGTAGTATATTGCCTTCTGGCTCTCGGGCATATTTTCCACATACTCCTTGAGCGTTATCTGTCTGTCCTCAGAGGTGTAGAATATGAGCAGGTCTTTCAGGAAATCCTTATATCTGCCATACTCGTCACAGACGCCCACCTTCAGATGCACGCCGAAGTTGCGGAAAAACTCCTCATACTTTGGCTTATCGTCCTTCATGAGCTTTTCAAGCTCGCCCTTGATTCGCTTTTCAAGGCTCTGGCCGATGATTTTGAGCTGGCGGTCATGCTGCAAAATTTCGCGGGAGATATTCAGCGACAGGTCGGGAGAGTCCACCACGCCCTTGACAAACTCAAAGTAATCGTGCACTAATTTATCGCACTTTTCCATTATCATGACGCCGTTGGAGTAGAGCGTTATGCCGCCCTTATTGTCGCCGGTGAAAGCGTTCTCGTTCTCCTCTCCGGGCACGAACAGCAGCGCCTTGTAGGAGACTGTGCCCTCGGCGTTTACGCGCACCAGTGCGCAGGGGTCCTTGCGGCCGTGGTTCTTTTCCTTATAAAAGGCGATGCAGTCGTCATCAGTCACTTCGTTCTTACTGCGCTGCCAGATGGGCACCATGCTGTTGACCGTCTCATTCTCGGACACCATGCGGTACTCATACTTGGGTTTGCCCTCGTCGTCAGTCTCGCCGGTCTCAAAGCGCTCCTGGTGCTCAATATCCATCTTTATCGGCCAGCGCACATAATCGGAGTATTTCTTTATAAGCGCCTTGAGCTTCCACACCTCAAGATATGTGCCGTAAAGCTCCTCGTCAGTGTCGGGCTTTATGTGCATGATGACCTCTGTGCCCACGCTCTCCTTCTCACAGGGGGCGACGGTATATCCGTCGGCGCCGGCGCTCTTCCAGATAACGCCCTCGTCGCTGCCGTAGCGGCGTGTGATGACCGTGACCTCGTCCGCCACCATGAATGCGGAATAGAAGCCCACGCCGAACTGGCCAATGATGGACAGATCCTCATTTTCGGCCTTCTCCTGCTCCATCTCGTCCCTGAACTTGTAGGAGCCGCTCTTGGCGATAACGCCGAGGTTGTTTTCAGCCTCTTCCATGCTCATGCCTATGCCGTTATCCCGCACGGTGATGGTGCGCGCTTCCTTATCGGCAATCACGTCGATCTTGTAGTCGCTGCGGGAAAGCCCAACCCCGTCATCGGTGAGGGACAGGTAGCACAGCTTATCAATAGCGTCCGAGGCGTTGGAAATGATTTCACGCAGGAAAATTTCCTTGTTGGTGTAGATAGAGTTTATCATCAGATCAAGCAGGCGCTTTGACTCTGCCTTGAACTGTTTTTTACCCATGATTTAGTCTCTCCTTGTTGACAAAAATTATTTTAATAAGAATTATACCACATTTCGCCATAATTTCAACACGGGCAGGGCGGCATATTTAATAAGTTTTTTTAAGATTTCCTCTCAGCCGCGCAGCGCAGGCTTTTTAAAATACTAAAACCCTCCCGGGAAAATTTCCGGGAGGGTTTTTCTTTAATGGCAGTTAAAATACAGCAGCGCCGTGCTGTCGGTCAGGACAGCGTCGCACTTGCCTGAATACAGGTACTGGAAGCACTCCGTAGTACCCCCGGCAAGGCGGGTCACCTGCTTCAGGCGGCCGGAAAGTTTTTCATCAGAGTTGAGCGCGTCCATGGCCTCGGTGGTGGAGCACATGGTCATAGTCTTGCCGGAGAGCATGAGCTTGTTCCAGGCAAACGTGCCGTCCCTCACGGCGACAACAATGTCATTTTTCATATACGGGCCGAACTGGACATACTTTCCCTGACTCAGCTCGCTTTCACTAAGGGCAACCCCGCCCCAGGCACAGTCAATATTCCCTGAGGACAGCTCAATATACACATTTTCCTTTTCAATGGCCTGGAACTTCACGCCCCAGCCCAGTTTTTCCGCCGCGGCTGTGGCAAGCTCTACATCATAGCCCCAAAATTCGCCGTTTGTCATATAGGCCAGAGGGAAGGAGTTGATGTCCATGCCCACGATGAGCTCCCTCGGTTCAAGCTCGGGCACATTGTCCATAGCCTTCGCGTCCTTGGGAAAATCCACCGCCCGTTCACCAAACCACTTTATTGCAAGCTCATCTACCTTTCCCTCGGCGGCCAGCACCTCGATAGCGGCCACAACGTAGCCGCCGATGGGATCGTCCGGGCGGAATGCGATGGAGTATTCCTGCTCCACAAGGGTCTGCACAGCCTTCACTCCCCGCCCGCCGCCGCAGGCGGCAAGGCTGAAGCTCAGGCAGAGGATCAATATCATACATATTGCTCTTTTCATATATCTATCTATATACCTTTCAAATAGTAGACAAAGCCTTGCAAAGTTTTTTCGCCGCAGCGAAAAAATGAATTTCAACAGGTTTTCAGCGGCAGCATGTATGTCGCTGAAAACACTTTTCGCGGAGAGGGTGCGTTTCTTTTTTTTGCTTGATTTCAAGCAGCGATCTCTTCAATGCTTCGGTGTGTAGCCCCGGCTGCCGCCGGTCGCGGCGGCTGTGGGCACTTTTCTGCGCCGCCTGACCGCGAGCAGCACCACTGCTGCAATGATCACCGCCGCGCCAACGCCTATCACGGCTATCACCGCGATTGGGGTTTTCTCTGCCTGAGGCTCGTCCTGCACAGGCTCCACACTGGGCACGGCGCTGGGCTCAGGCTGTGTCTCCGCCTGCTGCCGCGCAAGCTCCTCCTGCTCGAGTCGCTGCCGCTCGGCTTCGGCTTCCGCTTCAGCCGCTGCCTGCTCAAGCTGATACTGCTCGAGCTCAGTGTCAAGCTGAAGCGTGTAATCCCGGAATTTCACCGCAAGCTCCGCAATAACATTTTCTCCGCCTGCAATGGTCAGATCTTTTGTCATCACCACGAGGATATATGGGTTCGGGGTGTAGACTATCCCGGCGGTACTGTTAAATTCCTTATAGCTGCCGTACTTTTGGGCGATCTCATAATCGCTGCCCATGTCCCGGCGAAAATACGCCCCCGGCTGGGCAAGCTTCAGGCAGTCCACGATATGGGGGAAGCGCTCATTTTCAAAATACAGGGTCTTGACAACATCGGTCATAAAGCGGGCGCTGAAATAGCTGTAATCGTAAAAATCCGGGTCGTACTGGTCTACCGGCAGATCGGAATACTGCTGATACAACTCCCTGCACTCTCTGTCTGTGCCGATATAGTGCATCATCAGATGGGCAAAGTCGTTATTGGAGTAAACCAATATGCTCTCCTCCGCTTTTGCAAGGGTCAGGCCGTTGAGATCTGACTCCTGGGTCAGCTCCCCGTTATGCTCCCGCTCGGCAAGGATCATCATCAGCGGCACCTTATACATGCTGGCGCTGTAATACCATTCGTCTCCGTTGTAGAGCCAGGTGTCCCCGGTGGCGGTATAGCAGTAACCCACGCTGATCTTATCGGCGTTGAGGTTCTTCTCCTCAATGTACTGCGCTATCATCGCGTCGAGCTGCCCCCCGTCAACAAGCCCCGCAGGGGTCTCGTCCCCCTCCGCGAAGGCGGGCACGGCAAGCAGTCCGACGCTCAGAATAAGCGCCAATATTCCCTTGAGCGCTCTGTGAAAAGCCCTCATCATCAATTCTCCCGTTAAATAATTTCTATGCTGCTTCCCCGGCGGCGCAGGCCACTGGAGAAGAAGACCTCGGCCGCCCGTATAAGCGCCGCCGTGTCCTCCGCGCCGGCCGTCTCATAGGCCGAATGCATGGCAAGCTGGGCAAGACCGATGTCCACCGTGTCGATGGACACATGAGCAGAGCTGATATTGCCGAGGGTCGAGCCTCCGGCAAGATCGGCTCGGTTCGTAAAGCGCTGGGTATTCACCCCGGCGCGGCGGCAGATCTCGCCAAAAACAGCGGCGGACAGCGCGTCGGTCGTATACTTCTGGTTGGCGTTATATTTTATGACGATGCCCCCGTTCATCTTTGGGCGGTCGTTTCTGTCGGCGTACTCGGGGTGGTTGGGGTGAACGGCGTGGGCATTGTCGGCCGAGACCATAAAGCTCTCCGCAAGCGCCGGGAGGTATCCTCCCTCCTCAAGGCCAAGGCCCGCCCATATTCTGCCGAGCACAGCGGAAAGAAAGTCCGAATCCGCGCCCTGCTTTGTGCCGCTGCCTACCTCTTCATTGTCAAACACGCACAGCACCGGGGCTCTCCCGCTCTCCCTGGCCTTCAGGAAGCCCTCCATGCAGCCGAAAACGCATTGAAGATCGTCAAGCCGGGGTGCAGAGATATACTCCCCCTTCGCGCCCCAGACGCGGCCCTCACTGCGGCAGTAGACCGTCAGTTCTCTGGAAACAATGTCCTCCGGCTCAGCGCCCAGCTCGTCGGCAATGAGGCTATCAAGCCCGGCGTCCTCTGCGGCCTGTCCGAGCAAGGGCAGCATGTCCACATTGGGGTCATACTTCTTGCCGTCGTTGGCAGCCCTGTCCATGTGGATGGCCACATTGGGAATGAGCATCAGATCCCTGTCGATATTCACAAGGCGGCTTGAAAGTCCCATGCCGCTGCGAAGGAGCACCCGCCCGGCAACCGACAAAGGTCTGTCAAGCCAAGTGGCACAGAGCATCCCGCCGTATTTTTCAACGCAGACGCGGCGATACCCGTCGTTGACGGTCTCGGCGCTCTCCTTGACCTTAAAGGCCGGGGAATCCCCATGGGCGGCCATTATCATATAGCTTTTAAGCGGCCCGGCAGGCGCTCTGAAAGCGATAATGGCGGAGCCTCCCCGGCGGGTGAAATACTTTCCCCCGGGGGATAAGCGCCACTGCTCGTTTTCAAAAAGCTCCCTATATCCCTCCGTCGTTAACCTTTTGGCCACGGTATCCGCCGTGTGCAGGGCGCTGGGACAGGCGGCGATAAAATCAAAAAGCGCAGAATTGACAGTTTTTTCCATTTTCGCTCCAAAGCCCGCGCCCTCAGCCAAAACCGGCTGAGGGTGGGGTAAATGTTTATCCTATTTTTTCGATTACATAGCCCATGGTGCCGCCGTAGACATCCCCAAACTGTGCCATGGGGTCGTTGCGGCTGTCGTTATATGCCCAGCCGTTGTGGTTCCAGAGCATGACATAGTCTTCGGCCGCACCGTCATAGCTGTCAGTGCCGGTGGGCTCACCGGCGGCCCAGTTATAGAAGCTGACGCTCTCGCCGCCCTCCCAGGTGAACACGCCGTTTTCTCTGTGGCAGCCTATCCAGAGGCGGCTGACTCCAGCCTCCTCGGCAAGTGCGCAGATCGTGTCAAGCTGCTGCTGGCTGGTGATGACCGCCAGACGTCCGCCAAGAGCGGCGCACTTTTCCTGGGCCTCTGTCCAGCTGCAATCCTCCTTGATGACCTGATATGTAGGCTCCGCCGGGGCGGAAGGCTCAGGAGGCGGAGTAACAACGCCGTCCGGCGTAGGATCGGGGGAAACAAGCGTCCCGCTGACGCCGCCGTTATCCGTGGGGACAAACTGAATATCCGGCTCGCCCTGCCAGGACAGATCATCCAGGAAAGAGCTGACTATTATTGCCGTGATGACCATGGCCGCGCAGATTATCAGCACCGGGATAACCGGGCTGCGGCGGGGTTTTCTCTCCTGTTTGGCCGCCTTGCCGCCCATGCTGTACTTCACAGCCGGATCGGAAGCGGCGGCGGAATTGATGATGATCGGCTCAAGCTCAGGGTTTTTCTCCTCAGTCAAAATGGGTATGGGCTGGCGCACCACCTCCACCTTTTCAGGCGCATCACTCACCGGGGCAGTCTCAGCGGGGGCGCTCTCCTCCGCCGGAACAAGGTCGGGCTTCGGCTCTTTTGTGGGAGCCTTCCTCTCCTTTTTCGGTGCCGGCTCATAGACGCGCAGCTGCTCCGGCTCGCTCTCGGGCTGCTTCCCGACTTTTGGCTGCTCGGCGGGAGCCGGGGTGTCCTCACTGTTGCGTTGGATAATATCCATCATTATGCGCTCGATATCGTCAAGATCGTCGTCTTTTTTGTCGAATATGGCCTCGGCGCCGGAGGCATCGCCCAGATACAGGTTCTGCACGCAATTATCCAGCACCACGCGCAGCTCCTCAAGGGTCTGATAACGGTCTGCGGCCTTGAAGCGGGTGGCCTTGGCGATGATCTCGCCCAGACGCTGCCCGGCGTACTCCGGAGCGGTGATATCTTCACCGTTCATGCGGCGAAGCTGTGGCTTTTCACACTGACCCTCAAAGGGCAGCATACCCATAGTCACACCGTAATATAGCAGCAGACCCATGGAATACACATCTGATGCGGCGCTGCCGCTGCCGTGCCAATAGAGCTCCGGGGCGAGGAAATCCAGTTCCTGCCCATCCCAGTCCCCCGCGCGGGCGGGGCCGAGGGCAAGGCTGCCATCCTCCTCGCGGCTTATATTCTGGGGGTAAATACCACCGCGGTAGCCCCGGCTGCCCACTTCCTGCGAGACTAAGACGCAGAGCTTGGACACCAGCTCGCACAGCTCCTGACGGCTCATGCGGGTGATCTTATCACCCAGCAGCTTATCCGGCGAAAAAATAGTGTTCGGCATTTAATACCTCCATAAGGTTCTCTGTTTTTCAAACTGACACATAAAACGGCGCCTAACGCGAAAACGCTCAACACTGTTTTTATATCACGCCGCCCATTTTCAGTCAACGCGATTATTTTTCCATTTTGTTGGCCAGCTCCGTTATCCTGTCCGCGTAGGAGGCCAGCTCCTTGTTGGGTCTGCCCTCTATGCCCCTGCAAACGCGCAGCAGCCGCTCCGCCGCGGCGATAAGTCTTGTAAATGCGGGGCTTGTACGGCGCTTTGTGCCGCCTTCGGCGCGTTTTTGCACGGGCTTGCCCTGAGTGATAAGCTCAAAGCTGCCGGTGAGCAGGTCAAAAACCGTGCCGCTGTATGGGGCGAAGGCCCGATAGCCCTTCTCATCGTTGAGGCAGGCGGTAAAGCTGTCGGCGGATTCCGGGTCGCCGTGGTTTACGAACACCAGCTCCGGCTTTTTCTCGAAGCCGCCCAGCCAGCGCAGAAGCCCCGCCTTATCCCCGTGGCCGCTGACACCGGGCAGCGCGTCGATCTCAGCGTTGACATGGATAGTCTCATTAAATAGCTTCACGTCCTTGACACCATCGACCAGGATTCTGCCCAGGGTACCCTCGGCCTGATAACCAACAAACAATATCGTGGACTCCGGTCTCCAGAGATTATGCTTTAAATGGTGGCGGATACGGCCCGCGTCGCACATGCCGCTGGCGGAAATTATGACCTTGGGGGTCTTGTCCTCGTTTATCGCCTTGGACTCCTCCTGCGACACAGCCAGCTCCAGCCCCGGGAAAACTATGGGGTTGACGCCGCCGCGTATGATCTGCTGCATCTCCTCGTCCAGATAGTCCATATCACACTGGAGAAAGACGCTGGTGGCCTCTATCGCCAGCGGGCTGTCAACATATACGGGAAAATCCCCATGACCCGTCACAAGGCCACGCTCCTTTATCTCACGGATAAAGTAAAGCATCTCCTGAGTTCTGCCCACGGCGAAGGCGGGAATGACCACATTGCCGCCCCGGTCAAGGGTCTTTTGTATTCTGCGCGCCAGCTCCGGCACATAATCCACCCGCTCGCCGCTGTGGAGCCTGTCCCCATAGGTGGACTCAATTACCAGATACTGGCTGTCTTTTACAAACTGAGGGTCGCGCAGGATTGGCTGGTCAAGGTTGCCGATATCCCCGCTGAAGGTGATCTTTTTTGTCTGCCCCGCCTCAGTGAGCCATACTTCTATGGCCGCTGAGCCAAGCAGATGCCCCACATCGGTGAGCCGGATAGTGACCGACTCGTTCACCTGAGTCTCCACCCCGTAGTTCACCGGGCGCAGCAGGGAAATGGCGCCCTCCGCGTCCTCAATATCGTAAAGCGGCTCGACCTCCGCCCCGCCGGAGCGCTGGGCCTTGCGGCTTTTCCACTCCGCCTCGGACATCTGTATGTTGGCGCTGTCGCGCAGCATTATGCCGCACAGGGAGCAGGTGGCGGCGCTGGCGTAGATAGGCCCGCGAAAGCCCTGCTTATACAGCAGCGGGAGATTGCCCGAATGGTCTATATGCGCGTGGGTCAGCAGGACAAAATCAATGTCCGCCGGGTTTACCGGCAGCTCCTGATTTACAAAAATGTCCTTTCCCTGCTCCATCCCGCAGTCCACAAGACCCTTTTTGTCCCCGGCCTGAATAAGCGTGCAGCTGCCCGTTACCTCGTGCGCCGCGCCGAGAAATGTTACCTTCATGAGCCTCCATCCTTTCGCCGAAATCTTCTCGTTTAAATTATAATACAACATCTTAAAGAGCATATCAAGAACTGTCACAAAAACTTTAAGAAAAATAAAGATAATATAATAACACCGTGGCCTGAGAGCTTCAGGTCACGGTGTTTTGAAGGGTTTTTTCAAAAGCCCTCAAAAAGATTTATCTGGCTGGTCTCGGGCAGGTCGCCCAGAGCGCCGAGGGCTTTAAGCTGCTCAAGGTGGGTCTGGCTCACCTTGGGGCATGCACTTCCCAGTTCTTCAACGGAGATGAAGCGCTGCCCGCTGCCGCCGCAGGCCGCCAGATCCAGCGCTGCCGACTCTCCAAGTCCGGAGATGGACACAAATGGCGGGCGAAGCTGCTTTTCCCCGGCAGGCTTGAACTTTGTCGCGTCGGACTCGTAGAGATCAATGGGCGCAAACTCGAAGCCGCGCATATTAAACTCGTACACCGCCTCTAAAGTCACCAGCAGATCCTCTTCGTTTGCCGTGAGGGTGCGGCGGCGCATCTCGTTTATCTTCCGGCGCACACCGTCCGTGCCCACAGTCATCATGGCGGCGTCAAATCCGCCCTTCTGGCTGCGGCGGTAAAAATAGGCGCTGTAAAAAGCCAGCGGCTCATGCACCTTGAACCACGCTATGCGGAAGGCCATCATGACATAGGCCACTGCGTGCGCCTTGGGGAAGAGGTAGGCGATCTTGCGGCAGGATTCAATATACCAGTCGGGTACGTTGAAGCTGCGCATCTGCTGCTCGGCGTCCCCGGGAAACTGGCCGCTTTTTTTGACCTTGCCCTTACGAACGGCCTCCATAGTTTTAAAGGCCAGCGACGGCTCCATACCGACGGAGATGAGATAGAGCATGATATCATCACGGCAGCCGACAGTCTCATTAACGGTGGCGATACCGTTTACTATCAGGTCGTGGATATTGCCCGCCCACACATCGGTGCCATGGGAAAAGCCTGACAGGCGCACAAGGGTGTCAAACTGCCTGGGCTGGGTGTCCACCAGCATCTGCCTGGTAAAGCCCGTGCCAAATTCGGGCACGCCGATGGTTCCTGTTTTGCCGATGATCGGGTCATCATCGGGCAGGCCAAGGGCAGCCGGGCTTGTGAAGATGGACATTGTCTCCGGGTCGGAAAGGGATATTTTCTGGGCGTTTACCCCGGTCAACTCCTCCATCATGCGGATCATGGTGGGGTCATCGTGGCCAAGCTCGTCCAGCTTCAGGAGGTTATCCTCCATGCAGTGGTATTCAAAATGGGTGGTGATAATATCGCTGTTGGGGTCGTCCGCCGGGTGCTGCACCGGGCAGAAATCCGTCACGTCCATGTCCTGCGGTATGACCACCAGGCCGCCGGGGTGCTGCCCCGTGGTGCGCTTGATGCCCACGAGACCCAGGGCAAGGCGGTTTTCCTCCGCCTTTGTTGCCTTGATGCCCCGCTCCTCGAGGTATTTTTTCACATAGCCGTAAGCCGTCTTTTCCGCCAGCGTCCCGATGGTGCCGGCGCGGAAAACATGGTCGGAGCCAAAGAGCGTCTCGGTGTATTTATGAGCCTTGGCCTGATATTCGCCGGAGAAATTAAGGTCGATATCCGGAGTTTTTTCATTTCCCGGGAAGCCCAGAAAAGTCTCAAAGGGGATATCAAAACCCTCTCTGTTCATTGGCGTACCGCAGTGGGGGCAGTTTCTTTCCGGCATATCCGCACCGCAGCCAAAGCCCGCGCCGGACTCAAAATCCGAATACTGGCACTTGGGGCAGACATAGTGGGGCGGGAGAGAGTTGACCTCAGTGATGCCGGACATGTACGCCACCAGCGAGGAGCCAACGCTTCCGCGGCTGCCCACAAGATAGCCGTGCTCAAGAGAGTTTTGCACCAGCTTCTGGGCGCTCATATAAATAACATCATAGTTGTGGTCAAGAATGGTGTTGAGCTCAACATCGACGCGCTTCTGCACTATCTCGGGCGGGTTTTCGCCATAGATTCGGTGCATCTTGTCATAGACAAGGCGCTTGAGCTCCTCGGCGGAGTTCTCGATTCTTGGTGGGAAAAGCTCTTTTGGCAGCAGCTCGATCTCGTCTATCTCATCAGCGATGGCGCGGGTGTTGGTGATGACGACCTCCTTGGCCGTCTCCTCGCCAAGATACGCAAACTCTGCCAGCATCTCCTCGGTGTTGCGGAAATATATCGGGCAATCCCTGTCCGCGTCGGAATATTGCTTTGCCGCGTTGAGGATCTTTCTGTACTGCTCGTCCTCCGGGTCGAGAAAATGCACGTCGCTCGCGGCGATGACGGGCTTATTCAGCGCCCGGCCTGTCTCCAGTATGCGCTTATTGTAGCCCTGAAGCACGCTCACATCTTTTACAACACCGTTATCCACAAGAAAGCCGTTGTTGCAGATGGGCTGAATCTCCAGATAGTCATAAAAAGAGGCGATTTTTTTAAGCTCCCTGTCGCTTGCGCCCTTCATCACAGCACCGTACAGCTCACCCATGCCGCAGGAAGAACCGACAATGATACCCTCCCTGTGCTGTATGAGCAGGCTCTTGGGAATTATCGGAGAGCGGTGGAAGTATTTGAGATAGGACTGGGATATCATCTCATAGAGATTTTTAAGCCCCTTGCGATTTTTCACCAGCAGGATCATGTGGTAGGTCTTTGCCACATCGGTGCGGCGCAGGGAGTGATAGACAGTCTCGATATCGTCAACCGTCTTTGCGCCCTGCTGCTGGAGCATGGGCAGGAACTTGCCCATCATGCGCGCCACCACCATCGCGTCGTCCGAGGCGCGGTGATGATTAAACTGGGGCAGCCCCAGATGATTTGAAACTATGTCCAGCTTAAAGCGCTTCAGCTCCGGCAGCAGCGCCTGCGACAGGGCGAGGGTATCCAAAAACACCGGGGAGAATTTAAGCCCCTGCCGCTTGGAGGCCGCCGCCATGAAGCCCACGTCAAAATGGGCGTTATGGGCGATGATAGGGCGCTTGCCGACAAAGTCCATGAACAGCTCCATGGCCTCTTTCTCCTTTGGCGCGCCCTGAACATCACTGTCCCTGATGCCGGTGAGCTGGGTTATATCCGGGGGAATGTGCATTTCGGGGTCAACAAAGGTGTTGAAAACCTCCTTGACCTCCGAGCCGGAGAAAATCACGGCGCCTATCTCGGTCATGCGGTCATTCTGGGCGTTGAGGCCGGTAGTCTCTATATCAAAGGCCACAAACTCCGTATCCAGCGGCAGCTTGCTCTTGCCGATGACGGCGCTGTTGCCGTCCATATCGTTGAGGAAATAGCACTCAAGGCCATAGATTATCTTTACCCCATGCTTTTTTCCCGCCTTCCACATATCCGGGAAGGCCTGAGCCACGCCGTGATCAGTGACAGCAATGGCCGGCATGCCCCAGTAGGCCGCGCGCTTTACGATAGCGTCCGGGTCTGTCAGCGCGTCAAGAGCGGAAAAGCGGGTGTGCATATGCAGCTCAACACGCTTTTCCGGGGCGTTGTCCGGGCGGATATAGCGCTTTCCCTTTACGATATTGCGTGGCTCAAGCACCATGTCATCGTCAAACTTGCTGTATATTATCTCTCCCTGCACTGACACATGGTCGCCAACGGAAACTCTGTCAAGAACGCTCTTATCATCGTCCGAGCGGAGAAAGCGGTTGACGCGGACGGAATTTGTCCTGTCGGTTATATCAAAGCAGAGAATAGCGCTGCCCCGCTTTTGCAGGACGCGGCTTGTCACCGCCACCACATCCCCCTCGACCGTCACCTTCCCCGATTCGAGGGAAAGCGTGTTCATGGGCACGGGACGCTGCTTTATAGCATGGCCGTATATAACATCGCCCTTAGGTGCGGAGCTGCCGGAGACGGCGGCAGTGCTCATCGCCGGGGCGGAGGCGGGCTTTGGTCGGGGATAATCCGGCACAAGGGACACGCCCTTCAGCCCGTAATCCTCCCTCAGGCGGCGGGATAGCCGCTCCTGCTCCACCGGGGAGGGCATGGCGGCAAACCATGCCTTCACTGTCATGGTTCGCTCGCCCTCGTCTATCTGGGCCTCTGTTAAATATGCCTTCTCAAGGCCCCCTGCAAAGCCGCTTAAATCAATGCAGCCGGGGAAAACCGTCAAAAAAGGGGTATGCTCGCTCATCGCTGGCCGTCCTTTTCTATAAGCTCTATAAGCGCGTCGCAAAGGCTGTCATAGGGATATGTACCCAAAACCTGGCCCTTTTTGAAGATCAGGCCCTTGCCCCTGCCGCCGGCAATGCCGTAATCGGCCTCTCTGGCCTCACCCGGGCCGTTGACAACGCAGCCCATTACTGCAACGGTGATCTCATTTTGGATATGACTCAGCCTCTGCTCGACCTGCTTTGCAAGGGAGATAAGGTCTATCTCCGTCCTGCCGCAGGTGGGGCATGACACAAAGCGCACCCCGCCGGAGCGCAGGCCCGCCGCCTTTAGTATGGCGATGCCGGCCTCAACTTCTTTTACAGGCTCGTCCGTAAGGGAGACTCGGATCGTATTGCCTATCCCCTCACACAAAAGCGCGCCTATGCCGACGGCGCTGCGGACAGTGCCGTTAAAGGCCGTCCCCGTCTCAGTGACGCCAAGATGCAGCGGGTAGTCAAAGCGCTCCGCCGCCATGCGGTAGGCCGCCACCGTCAGAGGCACGGAGGAGGCTTTCAGTGACAGGCATATATCCTCAAAGCCGCAATGCTCCAGAAGCCCCGCGTGAGCGGCAGCACTTTCGACCATGGCTTCCGGGCAAGGACTTCCATATTTTTCCAGCAAGCGCTTTTCCAGGCTGCCCGCGTTCACACCTATCCTGATGGGGATATGCCGGGCGCGGCAGGCCTCCGCCACAGCGCGGACATTCCGCTCCCCGCCGATGTTGCCGGGGTTAATGCGTATTTTGTCTATTCCCCGCGCCGCCGCCTCAAGAGCCAGACGGTAATCAAAATGGATATCCGCCACAAGGGGCATATCCACCCGCTCCTTTATTGCGGAAACAGCCTTGGCCGACTCCATATCCGGCACCGCGATGCGCACGATGTCACAACCTGCAGCCTTGAGCTGCTCTATCTGGCGGACGGTGGCCTCCACATCCCGGGTTCTGGTGTTGCACATGGACTGGACGCTTATCGCCGCTCCGCCGCCGATTTTGATTTTTCCGGCGCTTATCTGTCTTGTTTTTTCTCTTTTTTCCATTATCCCGTCACTATCCTGACTATATCATTCAGCATTACGACCGCCATCAGCCCCAGAAGCAGCGCCATGCCCGCGGCATGGATATAGCCCTCGTACTTGGGGTTGAGCTTTTTGTGGCTCAGGCTCTCTATTATCCAGCTTATTATGAGGAAAAAGACCCGCCCGCCGTCAAGTGCGGGGATGGGCAGCATATTCATCAGGGCGAGGTTTACCGCGATGAACGCGCCCAAATAGAAGATGTTAAACAGCGCGTCCTTCACGGAGGCAGACTGCTGCCCTGTCTCGGCCATCATCTCCACGATGCCCACCGGCCCCGCCATATCCTTCATGCCTACCTGCCCGCTGACGAGCTGACCCAGACCCATCCAGACCCAGCGGCCAAACTCCATGCAGGTGTTCCATGTGTGCTGGAGCTTCACGCCGAAGGTGGCCTCGTCATTACCAAAGTAAAAGCCGTACATCTTCGTGTCATAGCCCTCATACTCCACGGGCACCATCCTGAAATCGTCAAGCCTTACCTTTTCGCCATTGCGCTTTACAACGATATCATGCACGCCGTCGCCTTGACTGAGAAAATCCGCCACGTCGTTATATTGGTATATCTTCTTCCCGTCGATGCTGTAAAATCTGTCCCCGGTCTGAAGCCCGTCAGCGCTCTCATAGGGGCAGCCGTCCATAAAGCCCTCCAGCACCGGGGCGCGGAAAGCCTGTGCGTCGGAATAGAGCAGCAGCACTACCAGCAGCCCAAAAATAAAATTCATCAGGGCACCGGCCACGAGAATAATGATCCGTTTCCACACGGGCTGACTGGTGAAGGCTCTGGGGTCAGAACTCTCCTCGTCCTCCCCCGCCATGGCGCAGAAGCCGCCCATGGGTATGCAGCGCAGGGAATACACCGTCTCTCCCCGCTGCTTTTTCACTATCACCGGGCCCATGCCAATGGCAAACTCCTCCACCCTGACCCCGCAGGCCTTGGCGGCGGCGAAATGCCCCAGCTCGTGCACAGCTATGAGTATGCCAAAAATGAGTATTGCAATGATGATGTACAAAACTGTCATAAAAGTTCTCCGCTTAGAAGTTTTCTCTCACATAGTTCCTCGCGGCCTCGTCCGCTTCCAGAATAGTTTCCAGATCGCTTGCAGCGCCCTTTCCAAGACGCTCGACAGCTCCCGCCGCGCAGTCATATATGCGATTATAACCCAAGTTCCCTCTGAGGAACATATGCACCGCCACCTCGTTTGCCGCGCTCATAACACAGGGGGCAAGACCGCCCGCCTCCGCCGCGTCCATAGCAAGGCGCAGGCAGGGGAAGTTTTCAAGATCGGGCTTTTCAAAGCTCAGCTCTTTTATTTTGAATAGGTCAAGCCGCTCGAACATGGACGGGCAGCGCCGGGGATAAGTCAGCGCAAGCTGAATAGGCAGCCCCATATCCGGCACGCCCAGCTGAGCGATGACCGTTCCGTCCACAAGCTCCACCATAGAGTGTATGACGCTCTGGGGGTGAATAATCACCTGTATATCTCCGGGCTTTACGGCGAAGAGGTGCATAGCCTCTATAAATTCAAGGCCCTTGTTCATAAGGGTGGAGCTGTCCACGCTGATTTTGGCGCCCATGCTCCAGTTTGGGTGCGCCACCGCCTGCTGAGGGGTGACGTCCTCAAGCTCGGCGCGCTTTCTGCCCCGGAAGGGGCCGCCGGAGCCGGTGAGCAGCACTCGGCGCAGCTCTCCGGGCTGCCTGCCCATGAGGCACTGGAAAATGGCGGAATGCTCCGAATCCACGGGCACTATCTCCGACCCCGTCTCCCCGGCGCGGCGCATGACGATATCTCCTGCGCAGACAAGAGTCTCCTTATTGGCAAGAGCGATGCGCTTTTTCGCTTCAATGGCGGCAAGGGTTGGCTTCAAGCCCACAGAGCCTGACACCGCCGAGACAACACAGTCGCTCTCCTGCATTGTTGCGGCCTCGATAAGCCCCTCCATGCCGGAGACGACGCGCACGTCCATATCCCGCACTGCGGCCTTGAACCGCTCTGCCGCCTCGCTGTCGTAAACCGCGGCGAGCTTTGGCTTAAACTGCCTCACCTGCTGTTCGAGCAGATCTATTTTCCTGTTTGCGGTGAGCGCGGCGACCTTTATTCCGGTATGCTCCGCCACCGCGAGGGTCTGCCGGCCAATGGAGCCGGTGCAGCCCAGAACCGAAATGGAATTAACCATCTGTCTTTCTTTTTAAACTCCTCAGATAAGTTTTATGCTCCGCGCTGACGCGATAGCTCTCAAGCGCCTTTTGTATGGCCTTGTTATGCACCCACAGCGGCAGGCGCTGTCCCTCGAAATATCCAATGACCGCATCATACTGCTTTGCAAGCGCCGTCGCGAAATACCACGCGATCATCATGTTCACATAGTATTCCTCCGAGCGTATCCCCGCTATGAGCTCTGGATACATATTATCAAAGCTCTCATCAAGATAGTGGCTCATCAAGACCCCTATGCCGAAGCGGACAGTGTAGGTCTCGCCGCTTTCTATCCACTCCTGCGCCTTTTCGGCAAGCCCCGCCGGGCGCTTTTTGAAGCAGCGGGGAGAAAGCTGGTCACAGGTGGCCCAGTTGTCAACGTAGGGCAGGAAGCTCTCAAGCCTTGCGATGCAACGCTCATAGTCCCCCTCGAGGGATATCAAAAAGCCGTGGAGCTGATCCTCATCAAAATACTCATGAGGCAGTTCTTCCATAAAACGCTCCGCCGCTGCGCTGCCCTTCAGCTCCCTTGCCAGCGCGCGAATCGCCGGTGTGCGCACGCCGATTATCCGCACGCGCTCCACCGTGGGCATGAGCTTTGCCTGAAAGTCTCCGAAGCTCTCCTCACCAAGTGAAAAAAGCCGCTTTTGTATCTCCGTCATGGGTTCTTCACCCCGCCGAAGCGCCTGTCGCGCCGGTTAAACTCCGCAATGGCTCTGTCAAGCTCGGCAGAGCTGAAATCCGGCCACAGCACGTCCGTAAAATAAAACTCCGCATAAGCGCACTGCCAGAGCAGGAAATTTGATATGCGCAGCTCTCCGCCCGGGCGAATAAGCAGGTCGGGGTCGGGGATGCCGGCGGAGTAGAGATAGCCGCCGAAGCTCTCCTCTGTAAGCTCCGGAGCCTTGCCCGCGGCATAATCGAGAGCATAGCGGCGCGCGGCGGAGAGTATCTCGTCCCGCCCGCCGTAATTTAAGCAGATATTTGCCTGAAAGCCCTGATAACGCCGGGAGATCTCATCCGTTTTGGCCACCATCGCCTGAAGCTCCGGCGAAAGACCCGACACATCGCCGAAAATCTTCATACGGATCTTGTCCCGCTCCATAGTGTCGATAGCTTCCTTGAGATATTTACCCAGCAGCTTCATTATGGTTTTGACCTCCTCCGGCGGGCGCCTCCAATTCTCGGTGGAAAAGGCGTACACCGTGAGGTACTCGACCCCAATGTTCTTGCAGTAAGTGGCAATTTTTCTGAAGTTCTCAGAGCCGACCGCGTGACCCGCAGTCCTTGGCAGGCCGCGTTTTTTCGCCCAGCGGCCGTTGCCGTCAAGAATGATGGCAATATGGCGGGGGACGCAGGTCACCCGCTCCCCCGCCGTATTACTGTTGTTTGTAAGACCCATTATATCTCCGTCAGCTCTTTTTCCTTCTTCTCGGCGATCTTGTCGATATTCTTGATAAAATCGTCGGTAATCTTCTGGATATCCTTCTCGGAGTTCTTGTAATCGTCCTCGGTTATCTCGGAGGCCTTCTGCTGCTTTTTGAACTTCTCGATGGCGTCTCTGCGGATATTGCGGATAGCCACCTTGCAGTCCTCCGCGTACTTCTTTGTCTGCTTTGCAAGCTCCTTGCGGCGCTCCTCAGTGAGAGGCGGGAACACAAGACGTATGCTGCGCCCGTCGTTCTGGGGATTGATGCCC
>DKYJ01000031.1:68849-86503 GCA_002493305.1 Clostridiales bacterium UBA7103
GTTCTGGGGATTGATGCCCAGATCAGAAGCGAGGATCGCTTTCTCTATCCCCTTGAGCACCGAGCCGTCCCAAGGCTGGATAAGCAGGGAGCGGGGATCAGGCGCGGAGATGGAAGCTATCTGCTGAATGGGGGTGGGCACGCCGTAATAGTCAACCTGAATGTGGTCAAGCACCGAGGCGTTGGCCTTGCCGGCGCGGATAGTGGCAAGCTGGGCTTCCAGCGTGTCACAGGTCTTTTTCATTTTGCTTTCAAATTCTGCGTACTCTGACATTTTGTTCTACCTCCATGTTTTGTTATCGTTGGCATCCGCCTGCCTTGGCGGATAAATTTTTACTTCTTCAGGACACAACAGTGCCTATCTTCTCCCCTGCGAGCACACGGCGGATATTTTCCGGCTCCGCCAGCGCGAATACCTCCACGGGAATGTTGTTATCCATTGCAAGGCTGGTTGCCGTGGTATCCATCACAGCCAGGCGCCGGGCCAGCACCTCAGAGTAGCTGATGCTCTCAAAGCGCGTGGCGCCGGGGTCAATGCGGGGATCAGCCGAATAAACACCGTCAATATTCTTGGCGAGCAGGATCGCGTCGGCCTGTATCTCCGCAGCTCTGAGCACGGCGGCGGTATCTGTGGAGAAGAAGGGCATACCCGTGCCGCAGGCAAACAGCACCACATTGCCGCTCTCCAGATACTCGATGCTTTTTCGGGTATCGTATCTCTCGCCTACGCCCTGAATGTCAACAGCGGTCATGACCCGGGCCTTAGCCCCGTGCTGCTTAAATACATCGGCCACTGCGAGGCAGTTCATCGCCGTGGCGAGCATGCCCATTCTGTCGGCGCTGACGCGCTCTACCTTGCCCGCGCCGTCCTTCACGCCGCGCCAGAAGTTGCCGCCGCCGATGACCACGCCCACCTGGACTCCATCATCCACGCAGGCTTTGACCGTCTGGCATACCCGGGAGACGAAATCAAAATCAAAGCCGGTTTTTTTCTCCCCGGCAAGGGCTTCTCCGCTTATTTTTATAAGCACCCGCTTATAGACGCTTTGCATGGGGCAACACTCCTTTTCGCTTATATATCAAGTATACCCAATATCACTATACCCGCCACCACAAGGGCAATGGAGGCATAGTGCTTTATTGACAGCTTTTCTTTGAGGAATATCCGCCCCCAGATGACCGAGGCCACACAGTAAGAGGAGATTATCGGCGCAGCAAAGGCCACATGCTCGCTGTCGGCAAGGGCATATATGTAGAAAAACTGGCCGATCGTCTCAAACACGGCGCCGGTGTACTTTGGCGCCTCCTGTTTGGCAACAAGCTTCTGTTTTTTGATGCCCAGCACATAGACAGCGCACACAAGACCCACCACAAGGAAGGTCAGCTCATAGGCCACATTGGCGGAATTTTCGTCCAGCACCTCCAGCACACGGCTGTCGGCAAAGGTTCCCAGCGCGTCAAGCAGGCAGTAGATGACCGGAATGATAATGGCGATCCAGCTCTTGGCATAGTGGTGGTTGGAGGCGTCCTGTCTTGCCCGGCGCAGCTCCTCGTCCTCGGTGGACTCGGTTATGCCCAGGGCGATAACGCCGAGGCACACCAGCGCCACGGCCACCAGCGCTATTGGCGGCAGCTCATCACCGATGCCGACAGTCGCAAAGGTCAGCACTGCGACGACCGCGCCGGAGCTGTTGCAGATAGGTGAAGAAATGGACAGCTCAATATACCGCAGCCCCAGATAGCCCATGGCCATGGACACGATATAGAGCAGAGAAACCGGCAGATAAGTGAGCAATATCTGCAAGTTTATCTCAACACCGCCAACAAAGATCTCATACGCCGCGTGCAGTCCCATCACAACGCCGACCGCCGTGACCATCTTCAGATGACTGTATTTATCTTTGCTGTCCTGACAGCCGATTTTTGAAAACAGGTCAGAGCCGCTCCAAAAAAGCAGGGCAATGACCGCAAACCAGAACCACATTTTTGCGGAGCCTCCCAATTAAATCTTTTATCTCTCTGCCCTGATCCTCCTCCGGGCGCGACTATTCTATCATAAAGCCCCGCGGTTGGCAATTCTTAAATGACAAATTGTGCGCTGACAATGGTTTACAATGCTTGCATGAAGGTCGTTTACATAGACTCGCTTTTTTTCCTGAATCTCGCCGCCGACTATCTGCTCTGCCTCGCGGCTGGGCGCATCTGCGCTTTGCAGCTCAGGCGCTGGCGCTACTTTGCCGCCGCGCTTCTCGGCGCCGCCTATGCCGCGGCGGCGGTGCTGCCAGGGCTGGGGCTTCTATCCCGGCCATATATGAAGCTGCCCGCCGGGCTCATAATGGGGCTTATCGCCTATGGCGCGGAGCGCAGCCCCCTGCGCTGCACAGCAGTGTTCTTTGCCGTATCCGCCGCTTTCGGCGGGGCTCTGTGGGCTCTGTCCATGGCGGCAGGCGGAAACGGCGCCGCCCCTCTTTCTCTGCGCAGTCTTCTTTTGTCCTTTGCTCTGTGCTACGGGCTTTTCCGGCTCATATTCCGAAAGCGTGCAGCGCTCATGGAAAAGCAGCTCATATCGGTGGAGGCGGAGTTTCTTGGCAGAAAGACCCGCTTCACCGCCCTGCTGGATACAGGCAATTCTCTCTCCGACCCCGCCACCGGCGCCCCGGTGATGATAGCCTGCACCCATGCTCTTGGGCCCCTGCTGCCGGACAGCGCCCCGCTGTTTTCAAAGCTCTCTCCGGTGGAAGCCGTGGAGCTTTGCTCTGTCATACCGGAGCTGCAGGGCAGACTGCGCCTTATCCCCTACACGGCTGTTGGCGCCTCGGGTCTGCTGCCGGTCTTTCGCCCGGACTGTGCCCGCCTGGACGGCAAAGAAAAAAAAGGCCTGCTCATCGCCATCTCCGACAGCGCTGCCGGAGATGGGTTTGAGGCCATCATTTAGTTCAACCGCGCTCATCTTGACCGCATATAGTAAGGAGGTATACCATGCTCTGCAAGCCGCAGATCTTATTTTTACGCAAGCATATCCTGTCCATTTTAGGCTTTGAGCCGCCCTCCGTGTTCTACATTGGCGGCAGTGATACCCTGCCCCCGCCGCTGCCGAAGGACGAGGAGGAACAGGCCGTGGCCGCGCTCGAGGTGGGGGACGACAACGCCCGCCGGCTGCTCATTGAGCACAATCTCCGGCTGGTGGTCTATATCTCAAAGCGTTTTGAAAACACAGGCGTCAACATCGAGGATCTTATCTCCATCGGCACTATCGGGCTAATAAAGGCGGTGAATACCTTTAAGGCGGGGAAAAACATAAAACTCGCCACCTATGCCTCCCGCTGCATTGAAAACGAGATACTCATGTACCTGCGCAAAATCAGCTCTCAGCGTACAGAGATCAGTTTTGACGAGCCGCTGAACACCGACTGGGACGGAAACGAGCTGCTGCTCTCCGATATTTTAGGCACCGATGAGGACGAGGTGTACCGCCCTCTTGAGGACGACGCGGACAAAAAGATGCTCATGGAATCCATCTCCACCCTGAGTGACCGGGAGCGGAGCATAATTCTGCTGCGCTTCGGTCTGCCCAGTGGCCGGGAGTACACACAAAAGGAAGTTGCGGACATGATGGGCATTTCCCAGAGCTACATAAGCCGCCTTGAAAAGCGCATCATTGACAGGCTTCGCAAGGATATGCTGCGGCGTATGCAGTGCTGAATAAAGCCCTCCGCCGGAAGCTGTGCTTCCGGCGGAGGGCTTTTACTCATTCACTTTGAAACAGAAGCTGAGCGGCATTAAAAAACAGCGCTGCCCATGTGTCCCAGGTGTGGCTGCCTGTCACGATCTCTATATGGGCATTCTCTCCCTCTGTGAGCTTTTCGGAGTGCTCCACTATGTACTCATAGCCGTCTATAACGAAATCCTTCTGCGCGTCCGCCGTGCCCGCCCCTGCATAGAGATAGCTAACGCTGAGATCCTGACTCTCAAGGGACTTGACAACATCACGCACATAGCTAAAGCCTGAAAGGCACACGAAATTGGAAAAAACTCCCAGATTTTCTGCCATTCCGGCCCGTTCCACGTAGAGCGCGCCGTTGGAGCAGCCGCCAATGCCAAAATGCGCCCGCGCCGCCTGAAGCTCCTCAAGGCTGCCGTTCTCGGCATAAGTGGAATAGTGATCGACAATATATGGCAGAATGATCGCTTTCACCTCCTGAGCAAACTGCTCAGGGCCGGTGTCCATGAAGCCGCCGCCGGGGACATATGAGTCCGTATACGGGGAAACAATGATGAGCGGCTCAATAATGCGCTGCTGTATCATGTAGTCATAGAGGTTACGCATGCAGACAGCCGTGCCATGCTCAGTATCGATTATATTGTCCATCCAGTCCCCGTCGCTGCCGCTGGCGCCGTGGATCATCACCAGCACATTGTATTTCTTGTCCTCGCTGTATCCATAGGGCAAATAGACGCTCATTTTTTTGCTCACTGTCACTGACTGGGCCGCATACAGCGGGGCGGAATAGTTCACGACTTGTACACTGCCCTGCTCACTGCACATATCGAAAAACTCATGGGGCAGCGCATGGGTATACACAATGGGCTGCGCGCCGCACACACACGCGCCGTTAACATAGTGGTGCAGCTGCTTTTCACCGCAGCTTGTGCAAAAACCGTCCATATCATGCTGCACATGCTGGCAGACCATGCCGCAGACAGTGCACACCCCGTCATACCATTCATGGGAGCAGACCTCACCGCAGGCAAAGCAGATACCGTTTTTATATTGTTCATGGCTGCATACCATGCCGCAGACGGTGCATGTTCCATGCTTCCATTGATGCGGGCATGGAATCCTGCATATGCTGCATATCCCGTTTTCCCACTTATGGTCACAGACCATTCCGCAATGGATACAGGCTCCGTCTTCCCAGTCATGCCCGCAGACATAACCGCAGGTGAGGCACACCCCGTTGTCCCAGCTTTCATGCGCGCAGGTTTTCAGCCTGTGTGTGTTTATGCCCAAAAAAGCAAAAAAGGCTGCTGCCGCCAGCCCGAGCAAGGAAGCCAGCACGATAAGCAGATTTTTTACAGTTCTCTTTTTCACTGCCCAACCTCCATAACCAACCCACAAAGGCATCTCCAAAAGCTTTTATATTATATCACTTTTTTCCCATGTATGCAATTATTAACGTGAGCAAACGCGCCGTCAGCGTAATGCAGACGGCGCGTTTATCACAAAAAACAAAAAATAAATCAGTGAACCAAATTTTTTACCCACTTGCGCTCCTTAACGAGCCAGAAGCCAATCGCGCATTTTATAAAATCAAGCGCGTATACCACAATATACATCGGGACGATGCTCATCGCCGTATAGCGGGACAGAACGAACGCCACCGGGATCGACAGCGTCCACACGAAGGCGCAGTCAAAAACAAAGGTTATGATCGTCTTTCCGCCGGAGCGAAGGGTGAAATAACAGGCGTTTGTAAAGGCGTTCACCGGCATCATTGCCGCGCTCACGAGCAGGAGCTGCTCCGCGATATGCTTGACCGTGTCAGTGGTGTTGTATATTTGCGGAATAAGCGGCGCCAGCATCGCCATAATTCCGCCCACGACCACGCAAAGCGCCACCGAAAAGGCAATTAGCTTTCTGTCCTCGTCTATCGCGCGCTCAAGCTCACCCGCACCCAGCAGCTGTCCGACCATGATGGATACGGTCGTACCCATTGAGAAGAAAGCGCAGAAGAACAGATCGGACACGGTCGTCGCAATATTCGTTGCCGAAACCACCTCCAGCCCGCGCACCGAGTAGCACTGGTTGAGCATCGCCATGCCGGACGCCCACAGGATCTCATTGAGCAGCAGCGGGGTGCCGAGCCTGATGATCTGCTTTACCAGCTCCGGCGGGATACGCATGGAGGCGAACAGGCTCACCGCGAATGGATTTCTCTCCCTGTTTTTGTGCGTCCAGCCGACGACGATAAAGCACTCCACAAAGCGTGCAAGCACAGTAGCTATTGCCGCGCCGACCACGCCCATAGCGGGGGCGCCGAACTTGCCGAAGATAAGAATGTAGTTAAACAGCAGATTTATGCATACCGCGGCAATGCCCGCCTTCATGGGCAGCATAGTCTCCCCTGTCTCGCGCAGGGTGCTGGCGTACACCTGCATTACGCCGAAGGGTATCATCTGCACCAGCATTACCTTCATATAGTCCATCGCATGGCTCAGCGTGGCGGCAAGGTCAAGATCCTCCTGCCCCTCATGGAGAAAGGCGCTGACAAGCCGCTCCCCAAACAGCAGGAAAACCGCTGTAAATGCTACGACCGAAGCCGCGGCTATATAGAATTTCATGCGCATTGTGTTTCTTACGCCCTCGTTGTCAGCCTTGCCGTAAAACTGAGCGGTGAATATACCCGCCCCGGCGAGGCCGCCGAAGATGCACAGATTGAACACAAACATAAGCTGATTGACGATGGCGACTCCCGACATAGGCTCCGTCCCCACCTGACCAACCATCATATTATCCAGAAGACTCACAAAGTTGGTTATAACATTCTGAATCAGTATTGGGATCATAACAGCCAAAAGCCGGCTGTAAAATGCCCTGTCGCCAATGAGACTTTTGATTTTCATTTCGCACCTCAAATAAAGGAAAAACAAAACAAGCCCGTCCGGCAATAGACCTCGCCGTGGAGCTTGTTTATAGGTGGTGGAGAGTGGCGGACTCGAACCGTCGACCTTCCGCGTGTGAGGCGGACGCTCTAACCAGCTGAGCTAACCCTCCGCATAGCTTTGTTATGATAGCACATACTCGGGAAGATTTCAAGCCCTATTTTTGAAAAAGCCGGATTTAGTGTGAAAAACCACACTAAATGATTAAAAACAGTGTGCCGCTCTCCGCTGAAGCGGCAGCCTCAGCACCTGCCGAAAATTTCCATTCAGCCGCACATGGAGGTTTTCACTCTTATTTGTGCTGCCAGCATACGGTAGAATGGAGTTTTTTATATAAAAGCGAAATTTGTGGTTGACAAGTTGTTTTCGGTCTGCTAAAATCATTACTGCTGTTTAGGCAGCACATGGCGGCATAGCTCAGTTGGCTAGAGCATGCGGTTCATACCCGCAGTGTCCCCGGTTCGAATCCAGGTGCCGCTACCAGCAGAAGGCGCAGGGCTTTTGCACTGCGCCTTCTATATAGTAAGGCCCGGTGGTCAAGCGGCTAAGACACCGCCCTTTCACGGCGGTAACACGGGTTCGATTCCCGTCCGGGTCACCAAAAAGAAACGGCAATTTTCGCCAGAAGATTGCCGTTTCTTTTTGTTCTCTTGAAAGTTGCATAGTAAAAGTGGTCACACAGGAGAGTGAAGAAATGACGCTCGATCCCGTTAACAAAAACAACATTGCCGATATCCGCAGGCTTTACCGCTCCGCCTTTCCCCTTGCCGAGCGCAAGCCTTTCTCACTTCTTCTGCGCAGGGCTCGCCGGGGTCAGGGTGAATTTTTTGCCATAGAGGGAGACAGCGGGGAATTTCTGGGCCTTGCGAACACTCTGTTTTATAAGGACATGGTCATGCTCGACTATTTTGCCACCGCACCCGAGCAGCGCAACGGCGGAATCGGTGCCGCGGTGCTCAGCCTGCTGCGCGAGCGCTATGCAGACAAGCGGCTTTTCGGTGAAATAGAAGTCACAGACAAGCCGCACCCCGAGCTTGCGCTGCGGCAGCGGCGGCGGAATTTTTACCTGCGCAACGGTTTTGTCCCCGTCGGCATGACGGTCAGTGCCTTCTCCTGCGAGTTTGAGGTGATAAGCACAGGCAAGCCTATAAGCTTTAAGGAGTACAGAGAGTTTTATTACAAGGTCATCGGCCCCATGTCATACGGCCGCGTAAAACTGATAAACCGTTGACTTTGAACACTTTTAAGCGTATTATCATGTCATAAAAATTTATATTGCAGGCAGGATGATATGGACAGATATAAACTGAAACAATATATGGAGCAAAACCCGGATTCCAAACTGCGGGATCTGGTGATGAAGCTTTTGTACGATGAGATAGTGGGGCTGCGCATCGCCCCGGGGACGAAGCTGAATGTAAATCAGCTTGCCGCCTCTCTGGGTATTTCCCGAACACCGGTGGCCGAGGCTGTCAGCAGTCTGGCGGAGATAGGCTTTGTGGTCACCCGTCAGGGTCAATCCGGCAGCTTTGTGCTGGATCTGAGCCTGCACGATATGATAAATCTCTACCGCGTGCGCAACGCCATCGAGAGCGAGGCCGCCTCTCTCTGCGCCCACCATGCCGATGAAAGCGTGGTGCGGGAGCTGGCCGGGCTTGCAGAGGCTTTCAGCGACAGCGTGGTGCGTCGTGATATACGGGGCATGAAGGACACGGATATGCCCTTCCACCGGCTCGTGGTCAACTCCTGCGGCAATCCTTACATTGTCCGCTCCTATGAACAGATACTGCCCAAGCTCATTATGTATCAGTCCTCCATGCTGGAGTTCGTGGGTCAGCAGAGCAATGAGGATAACCCATGGCTGCCCAGCGTAAAGTTCAATCACATCTCCGTTGTATCCGCCATTCGTATGCGTATGCCGGAGCTTGCCCGCCAGTCCATGGCGGAGCATA
This sequence comes from Clostridiales bacterium UBA7103, assembly GCA_002493305.1. Lineage (GTDB taxonomy): Bacteria > Bacillota > Clostridia > Oscillospirales > Oscillospiraceae > Limivicinus. The sequence continues at coordinate 77,464 of DKYJ01000031.1, forward strand.
TCAGCACCAGCCTTAACTTTACCAGTCTCTCCGGTGACGGAGCCGACCCGTTTTTAGCGCTGAGGAAAAAGTGAGTACTATTATATAATTTCTTCCTTAATATCGCAGATATTTCAATCGTTCCGAGGGAACGATTTTCATTGAAAAACGGCCTATGCAAAACGCGGTTTTGCATAGGCCGTTTTTCTTTAATCCACTCTTTCATCGCCCCAGAAGAAAATCGAAATCGTTCCCGGGCCGGTATGGGAGCCAATGGTGGTGCCGATGGGGTTTATCTCCACCTTTCCATTGAGCTTGGGGAACTTCGCCTCTATCATATCAGCGACCTTGCGGGCATCGTCATAGCAGGCAGACTGGCACATATAGCACTTGCCGGAGTAGTCATAGCCGTCCTGGGCATGCTCCTCCATGCGCTTGACGCACTCGACCATAACCTTTTTCTTTGTGCGCACCTTCTGGCGGGGAATGAGTCTGCCCAGATTGTCCATGTTCAGCAGAGGGCAGATCTCAAGCAGACCGCCGAAGATGGCCGCGGTCTTGGATATTCTGCCGCCCTTGACATAGCTTGAGAGGTCTGTGGAAAAGAACCAGTGGTGAAGCTTAAGGCGGTTATCCTCTATCCACTTGGCAAGCTCCTGCGCACTCAGGCCGCTATCGCGCATGGTGGCGGCGGTGTCCATCAGCAGACCGTAGCCGGAGGACGCGCCCAGAGAGTCAACAATATAAATGTTCCTCTCCGGATAGCGCTCCTTGACGATGAGCGCGGCGTTGCGGGCGGAATTTATCGTGCCGGAGATGCCGGAGGACAGGCACACATGGACGATATCCTTCCCGGCCTCCAAAAACGGAGTGAAGTAATCCACATACTCGGAGATGTTCACCTGAGAGGTGCGGGTGTCGGCGCCGTTTTTCATGCGCTCATAAAACTCCTCATAAGGTATGGATTCGCCCAGATCGTCCATATATTCAACGCCATCAATGGCAAAATGAAAACAGATGTAGTGGATATCCCGCTGGAGGAAATGTTCTTTGGATATATCGGCAGTCGAGCAGCAGCTCAGGATATAGTCGTTCATGTTATCTTCCCTTTCTACTGTGATTTATTTTTTGGCATAAAAAGAATATAACCCGAAGCGGAATTTTTCAAGAGCTTTGCCGCAATTTTCCCCTCTACAAACCATATCCGGCGGGTAGAGCGCACATATAGCGCATCTACCCGCCGGACATTTGCTCTACCGATTGTAGAATCAAAAAGTCAACGCAGATTATTGTTCCTGTTCCGGCCTGTTTTTCCGGATTTTCCTGAACTTTTTCTGGAGGCGCGGATTTTTGATGTTGCAGCTTAAAAACACGATGATCTCGGCGGGTATTGCGACGAGAAAAACCTGCCAGGGATTTGCTTCGGGAAACAGGGCATACATCATCACGAAAATTGAAAGCACAAAGAGGGCAATGATATATTGCAAATGCTTTGTCCGCCGGAAGACACAGGTCAGCACCAGATAGGTCAGTATAGACACCGGCAGCGCAACGAGAAAGATGCGCCATATTATCCTGCCGCTTATCCAAAGCGCGACGAAAGCCGTCAGCGCAAGAGTCCACACGCCTATGAAAGCGATGGCAATTATTATCCACCGGCTGACCTCGCCCTGCTCCGGCTCCGCCTCCGGCCTCTGGACAGGCTCCCATTTATCGTGTGAACCTAGAATATAGTCCACCGTCACACCGAAAAGCTCCGCCATCTGCGTCAACACGAAGGCGTCGGGTATAGCCTCGCCCCGCTCCCATTTTGAAATCGTCTTATCCGAATAGTTGAGCTTCGCCCCCAGCTCTGCCTGAGTCATGCCCGCCCCGGTGCGCAGTTTTATGATATTGCTTGCCGTAACAAGCCGCAGTTCATTAAGCTGCATCGCAGTTCCTCGCTTCTGCCATTAATTTTGACGCGTATATTAAGCATTATTTTAATAGGGTTTTGCGCTCCCGTCAAGATTATAAAATATTTCCAAACTGTAAAATAAACTTTCCATGCTTGAACCTTACACATTTGCGTGTTAAATTTAGCGTTGGTGATATAATTGGATTATTCTGATAACAAGCTGCTGCGCGCGCTGTCAAAGCTACTTCGCCTGCTGCCTCTGCTGTGTATGGGGGCAGCGATCCTGCTTTTCCTTACCCGCTGGAAGGATCTGACCGTTGATGATTTTTTGAGCTATACTCCCAGCCAGCCGCTGCTGGCCATGCTGTTTCTCTGGCTGGCCTTCGCTGTGAAAAGTCTTTCAATAATGTTCCCGGTGATGCTGCTTTTCGCGGTATCCGGGCGGTTATTCCCTCTGCCTGTCGCGCTGCTGGTGAACGCGGTAGGCATCGCCATAACCCTGACCCTGCCCTACCTCATCGGCCGATATTCCGGCAAGGATCTGACGGAAAAGCTCATGCTCAAGTACCCGAAGATCGCCGAGCTACGCGCCATGCGCAGCAAGAGCGGCATGTTCTTTGCCTTTATAATCCGGGCCGTGGGTGTGCTGCCCTGCGATGTGGTGAGCCTGTATCTTGGCAACACCCGCCTCAATTACCATGAATATCTCATCGGCGGGGTGCTGGGCTTTATGCCTGATCTTATATGCGCCACTATTGTTGGCATGAAGATAAGCGATGTGTCCTCCCCCTGGTTCTGGGGCACCATCGCCGTCAACATCTCCGTGTGCGTGATCTCTATGCTGGTATACAGGCAGTATTTGAAGAAAAACCGTGCTCAGTAAAACACCCGTATTTCCGGGCTTATTACCGTGGTCTGACAAGCGTGAAAAACAATCTGAAAAATCTCCCGCCGAAGCGGGAGATTTTTTTCAGACTATTTACTTTATCTTCGCCTGCGCTTTTTCCATAAAGCGGTCGTTGAAGACTATGCAGCGCTTGTGCGTTCCCTCGCCGATAAGCTCCTCCCCGGCATAAGCCTTCACACTGAAGGTCAGCATGCGGCGGTCGATGGCGATAAGCTCGCTCTCGGCGGTCACGGTCAGCCCCACGGGGGTCGCCGCCAAGTGGGCGACGTTAAGCTCAGTCCCCACGGTGCCCTGCCCCTCGTCAAGATAGGGCTGGACAGAGGTGAGCGCGGCTTTTTCCATAAGGGCGATCATGCTGGGGGTGGAGAACACCGGCAGAGCGCCGCTGCCAACGGCAGCAGCGGTATTTTCCGCCGAGCAAAGCACCTCCGCATTACCCTTTATGCCAAGCTCAAGAGCCATTAAAGCGCTTCCTTTATGAGCGCTGCCAGACGCTTGACACCCTCGACGATGCGCTCATCAGACTGGCCGGAGTAGTTAAGGCGCATGCAGTGGTTGTTGCCGCCGTTGGGATAGAAGCCGGAGCCGGGCACGAAAGCCACATTCTGCTCCAGAGCCTTTGCAGCCAGATCACGGGTGTTTATATACTCAGGCAGCTCGACCCAGGTGAACAGGCCGCCTTCGGGGTCGGTGAACTTCGCCTCAGGCGGGAAGGTCTCCTTCATAGTGCTTATCATCAGCTCGCAGCGATGCTTGTACACGGGCAGAATCTTGGCGATATGCTCGTCGATATCATACATCTCCAGATACTTGGAGACGACCATAGCGTTGACAGTAGCGGTCTGAAGGACAGCAGCCTGGGCGATGAGGTTGAGCTTCTCCATGATGGCTTCGTTTGCACAGATCCAGCCTATACGGAAGCCGGGAGAGAGGATCTTGGAGAAGGTGCCGAAATAGAGAACCAGACCCTTGGTGTCAAGGCTCTTGAGTGCGGGCAGGAACTCCCCTCTGAAACGCAGATCGCCATAGGGGTTATCCTCGATAACGTTGACCTCGTACTTATTGACGATCTCCATGAACTTCTGACGGCGCTCAAGAGGCCAAGTGCGGCCGCTGGGGTTCTGGAAGTCGGGGATGACATAGATGAGCTTAACATTCTCGGTGGTGGCCAGAACCTTTTCCAGTTCCTCCATAATCATGCCGTTGTCATCGGTGGGGATCTCAACATAGGTGGGCTGATAAGCGTTAAAAGCGTTGATAGCGCCAAGATAAGAGGGGCTTTCCATGATGACCACATCGCCGGGGTTGAGGAAGAGCTTGCCGCAGAAGTCAAGGCCCTGCTGGCTGCCGGCGGTGAGGATAACATCGCTGGGGGCAGTCTTGATGGAGTTTATCTTCTCCATGCGGTCGGCGATCTGCTGTCTGAGGGGAGCCCAGCCCTCGGTCTGGCCATACTGAAGAGCGGTCTTGCCGTTCTCCGCCATGACGGCGTTAAAGGCGGCGTTGATCTCCTCAACGGGGAAAAGCTCGGGTGCGGGCATACCGCCGGCAAAGGAAATGACCTCAGGTCTTGCGGTGAGCTTGAGAAGCTCGCGGATATCCGAAGCCTTCATTCCGTTCATTCTCTCGGAAAATTTGTTCATTTTTCAGCCTCCTGTTATTATTTTTCAGTATCGTTTTTCCATACTTATTTACTTTATACCACAAAAAGGAAACTCTGTAAACCGAAAACAGCGTTATAATATCGTTAAGTTTTTATCCCATATATTTCAATACAGCTATCTGCGGCTCAGAGTCCTCAGTGATGGTAATGGTGTCGGTATCGTAATAATGGGTCATCTCCGGCGCTTCAAACATATCCGTCAGCGCCTGTATGTGCTCAAGCCGCCTTGGGCCGTGGTTTCCAAAGCGATAGTGCATGGGAATAATGACCTTGGGGATTATCTGCTCAGTCATGCGCCAGACCTCCTGCGCCGGAAGCCCCGTGCAGGAACCGGCGGTGACCATTACTGCGTCCAGCCCGAAAAGCTGAGACTGTTCGCCGCCGTTTAGCTGGGTGCCGATATCGCCCATGTGGGCAACACGCATGCCGTCAGCCTCTAAAATATGTACAAGGCAGCTGCCGCGCATGATGCCGTAAACGCTGTCGTGGCTCACCTCAAAGCTGCTTATCTCAAAGGGGCAGTCAGACTCCGGTCTACCCGAGAGAATGACCCCCTCGCGGTAGTTGTGCCCATAGTGCTCATGGCTCACAAGCAGCTTGTCCGCCCGAACTCTGAGCTTTGGATAGCCGGTGGTATAATCGCTGTTATAGGGGTCAATTACCACGGTATAGCCCTTGTGGCTGATGGCAAAGCAGGCATGACCCAACCATTTTATCTCCATAAATGCAACTCCTTTATCCTTCCATAATGTGCAGCGCGCGTATCTGCGGGTTTTGAATATGCTCGCTTATCTCAAAGGCGTGGGGCTCCATATAATCCCAGCCGCCGTGGGTAAGCCCCTGCTTTTGAAGCTCTCTGATCACCGCAGCGCAGATATCCTCAACAACCCCGGCCTTGACATCAAGACCCGCCCCATCATTCTCGCCCAGCAGCAGAAATTCCAGCGCCGGGCGCATATCGCCCAATATCCCCAGCTCCTCCATGCCCCGGAACGCCCACTTGTAATACGGCATATGGACACGGTTTAGAAGATAGATCATCTCACAGGCGGCCTTGACAAACTCTGTCAGCGCCAGCATTGCCGCCCCCTGCTGCCCGTGCTTTATGCAGCGGGTGAAGTTGTACTGCCCGGCCTGTGCCATCAGCGCCGCGCGCGCCGCCAGCTTTTTAAGGCGCACGTCCTCCGGCATACCGGTTCTTATGATCTCCTGCTGCCGGGAAAATTCGCCCAGATCGTCACGCCAGACCTGTCCGTTTGAGGCCTCTGCCAAGGCGTAGGACGGCAGATATAGCCACTGCTCCCAGCTCTCCGGCGCACCGTCAGAGCCGGTGTAGCGGCGGAAAAACAGGTCAATCCTGTTAACGCCCCGGCCGCTCTCGGCAAGCTCACTGCGCTTTTCCGCCCGCTCTATTGGCAGCTCCCTGTATGCCCGGCTCAGCTCAACGCCGATGCGCCGGTCATCCTCCGCCGTGAGCCACAGGCAGAAGCCCAGAGCAAAATCGTGGTCCCGCGAAAGCTCGTCGTCATAGCCGAAGCATTCCGAGCCGTGCCCGCAGAGCCCCACGGCGATGCGCCCCTCGTACTCCGGAAAGCGCTCATGTATCAGCTGCGCGCCGCGCTGCAAATACAGCTGCCGCGCCTCGTCAATTCCCCGCATAGATACTTGCCGCCCTTTCCTTGAGCTCCTTTGCATAGAGAAAGTAGCCAAAATAGTCAAAGCTCGGCGCGCACTTGGAGATCGTGAAGGCGTGATAGCCGTCTCCGGGCAGACCCGGGGCGTTTAGATGCTCCCATGCCTGTTCCATGCAAACGCCTATGCGCTCGTCCTCGTGATCGATTTTATCATACATCTCCGCCATGTTGCACAGCGTCACCGCAAGTTCGTTATCGGGATTTTCGCAGCGCTTTATGACCTCCATCGCCAGCTTGAAGCAGTGCTCGGCCCTATCATAGTCGCCGATATCGGCATAGGAAAGCGCCATGTTATTATACAGCCCGCCGAAGCGGTAATCCTCCGGGCTGAGATTCGCCGCGTACACCCGGCACACATGCTCAAACACCGGCACGGAATCCGCCGCCCGGCCAAAGCACTTCATGGTGGTGGCAGCGTTGAGCATAACGGTGGCGCCGGAGACAGTGCTGCCCATATGGTGCCGCCGGATGAGCGCAAGAGCGTCCTCAATGGCGCGCAGCGCCTTCTCCCGCTCACCGCTGCGGCGGTAGTGCCCCAGCAGCTCGCTGAGTATGCTCAGCTCTCCGCGCCAGTCGCCTATTTCGGCGGCTCTTGCGCGGGTTTTTTCCAGAAAACCCCCGGCTTCCGCTTCCCTGCCGCCATCGTACATTGCGTCAAGCTCCCGGACTATCCTCGGCACGTTTATTGTCTCCCCGGTGGGAGCGGCGTCCGGCGTGCCGGTGTAGGCGGTAGTATCAAAGCAGCAGGCGGGCTCAAAAAAATCCATCTGTCACAACTCCTGTTTTTGGTGTATAATGACTGTGTCAACGCGAAAAATATTTATGATCGCAATATATTTTCACTTGCCGCGTGAGCGGCGGGAAAAACGACATTAAATCATAATAATCGCTGCGCGATTATTATACCACGGAGGCTGCGGCATGAGCAACAATTTGATAAACGAAAGCTCCCCATATCTTTTAGAGCACGCGGAAAACCCGGTGGACTGGTTCCCTTGGGGCGAGGCCGCCTTTGAAAGGGCCAAAGCTGAGGACAAGCCCATTTTTCTCAGCATCGGCTATTCCACCTGCCACTGGTGCCATGTTATGGCCAGAGAGAGCTTTGAAAGCGAGGATGTGGCCGCCGTTTTGAACGCGGGCTTTGTGTCCGTCAAGGTGGACAGAGAGGAGCGGCCCGATGTTGACGCGGTCTATATGGAGGTCTGCACCGCCCTCAACGGCAGCGGCGGCTGGCCTTTGACAGTCATCATGACTCCAGAGGGCAAGCCCTTTTTCGCCTGCACATATCTCAGCCGTCCGGCGCTTATCCGCCTGCTGCTGGCCGTGGGCGAAAAATGGGAAAACAGCAGGCGGGAGCTTATTCAAAGCGGCAATGAGATAAGCCGCTTTATAAACGCGCCTAAATCCATGGGCAGCTCCGGCCCCGATGAGGATTTTCTAAAGCGGGCGGCAGCTCAGCTCTCCTCCGCCTACGACGAGGAATACGGCGGCTTCGGCAAGGCTCCCAAGTTCCCCTCACCCCAAAATCTGCTGTTCCTTATCCGTCTCTCCAAGCTGAGCGGAGACGAAAAGCTCCGCCGCATGGCGGAAAATACCCTCGGCCAGATGTACAGGGGCGGGATATATGACCATATCGGCGGGGGCTTTGCGCGCTACTCCACGGACAGGGAATGGCTCAAGCCCCATTTTGAAAAGACGCTCTATGACAACGCCATGCTGGCGCTCTGCTACACCGAGGCTTGGCAGGAGGGGCATTTTGCCCTTTACCGGCAGGTGGCAGAGGCAACTCTGGACTTTTGTCTGAGGGAGCTTTTGTCCCCGGAGGGCGGCTTTTGCGCGGCGCTGGATGCGGACAGTGAAGGCGTGGAGGGGGCGTATTATCTCTTCACCCCCGCCGAGGTGCGCAAGGTGTTGGGTGATGACGAGGGGCGGCACTTCTGCGAGTGCTATGACATCACAGACGAGGGCAACTTCAGCGGCAAGAGCATACCGAACCTCCTGCTCAACACCCGCTGGCAGCTTGTGCCGGAGGGTTACGGTGAATATCGGCGGCGTCTGCGGGAATACCGCGAGCAGCGCCTGCCTCTGCGGCGGGACGATAAGATTCTCACCGCTTGGAATGGGCTTATGCTCATGGCGCTCTCCCGGGCCGCCAAGATCTTTGACAGCTCCCGCTATTATTCCGCCGCCCGGGCGCTGGCCGATTTTCTGGCGAAAAAGGACGGCGGCGGGGAGCTGACCGCCTGCCGCTGCAAGGGCAGGAGCACAGTCACCGCCCAGCTTGACGACTATGTGTTTTACGCGCTGGGGCTTTTGGAGCTATACAATGTGAGCTTTGACGCAAATGACGCGCTGGCGGCAGAGGAGCTGGCGGAGAAGCTGGCGGAGGATTTTGCCGACAGCGATGGCGGCTTCTTCCGCACGGCAAAGGACGGCGAAACGTTGATAAAGCGGCCCAAAGAGCTGTACGACGGGGCTTTGCCCTCCGGCAACAGCGGCGCTGCCGTGCTGCTCGATTTACTGCGGCGGCTCACAGGCAAGGAAAAGTGGCGCGCCATGTGGGAGGAGCAGCTTGACTATATCTGCCGCGCCTCCGGAGATTATCCCGCGGGCTGTCCCTTCGCCCTGAGCGCACTGATGAGCCTTGTCTACCCCACGAAGGAGCTCGTCTGCGCGGCGGAGTCCGTGCCGGAGCTGCTGGACACGGTGACAGGGAAATACGCCCCTGAGCTGACCGTCCTGCTCAAGACCTCGGAGCAGGCGCAGGCTCTCGCCGCCTTTGCCCCCTTCACCCGGGAAATGAAAATGCTCGACGGTAAGGCCACCTTCTATGTCTGCTCCGGAGGCGCCTGTGCCGCGCCGTTTACGGTCTGAGCTGTTAAAAAGCCGAAAAGAGCCGC
>DKYJ01000031.1:86810-87821 GCA_002493305.1 Clostridiales bacterium UBA7103
AAAATGGGCGGCTCTTTTCGGCTTTGCTTATTCCGCTTCCCTGACCTGCTCGTCTCCCTCGAAAAAGAGAGCCAGAGCTCCGGGGCCGACATGGGAGCCTGTGACCGGCTCGTACTCCACCTTGAGGATCTCCTTGGGGGGATTATTGCGCATCAGCAGGCTTTCCAGATAGTCTGCATCCCCCCGGCAGCCCGCCTGAGCGATGCCCACGATCTGGCGCTGGGGCTCGCGCACCAGCTTATCATAGCGCTCGGCAATGGCCTCAATAGAGCGCTTTCTGCCGCGGAGCTTCGCAAACGCCACTATTTTCCCCTCGTTATTGCCCTTGAGCAGAGGCTTGATATGCAGCACTGTGCCCACAATGGCGGAGAGGTTTGAGAGTCTGCCGCCACGGCGCAGGTGCATAAGATCATCAACCGTGAATATCTGGCACATGCGTTGGCTCATGGCATTGAGCAGTTCAGACGCCTTTTCTATGCCTTCCCCCGCCTCGCGCAGCCTCGCCGCCATCAACGCCACCAGTCCCTCTCCGAGAGAGGCGGCGCGGGTATCTATTATCTTTATCTTGCGCTGGGGGTACTTTTCCATGAGCATATTTGCCGCCATATTCGCCGAGGCGCAGGAACCGCTGATGCCGGAGGACATGCTGACAAAAACAACATCATTCCCGGCCTGAAGAATAGGCTCAAAGCAGTCTATATACTGCTGGGGAGTGATCTGCGAGGTGGTTACCCGGGAACCGGCGCGAATCAAATCATAATACTCATCGCCGTTAAAGCGCTCGGTGTCAAGGCAGGTGTTTTCGCTGCCATCTATATAATACATAAAGGGTACGACCTCAAGCCCCGCTTCCCGCACAATGCGTGTGGGCAGATTTGAAGATGTGTCAGTAACTATTGTATAACTCATGTTAATCTCCATTCTACCGCATACCGGTCAGCACAAAAAGGAAGAAAATCTCCGTATGCGGCAGAATGGAGATTTTCAGCATGTGCTGCGGTTGCCGCTTCA
>DKYJ01000031.1:88113-91608 GCA_002493305.1 Clostridiales bacterium UBA7103
ATGTGCTGCGGTTGCCGCTTCAGCAGCGAGCGGCACGCTGTTTTTTGATCAGGCAGACAGTGTGAATCACACTGTCCTTCCTAAAGCAGGCAGATGGAATTGTCCGCTCCCTCTGTCTGAGTTCTCCTGAATCATAACCCCTGGCGCCGTAGAAAGCAAGCTACTAAATGCTCAGCTCATTTGACGCGCCCACCAAAGGTGGAAAAAAGCTCTACCCCCGGTAGAATCCGGGGGTAGAGCGCGCTATATTAGAGCATTTTCGGCTTTATGCTCCAAACGGCCCTGGGCTCTTAAAGCAGCTTTTCCATCTCGTCAATAAGCTCTCCAAAGATACGCAGAGCGGCGTTGACCGGCTCGGGGCCGGACATATCTACACCGGCAATTTTCAGCAGGGATATGGGGTCGGTGCTGCAGCCGCCGGAGAGGAAGCGCTTGTAATCGGCCACAGCGTCCGCGCCCTTGTCGCGTATCCTGTCGGCAATGGCCATGGCCGCGCAGAAGCCCGTGGCGTATTGAAAAACATAATAATTATAGAAAAAGTGCGGTATCCGCGCCCACTCGAGGGCTATACCGTCGTCAATGACCATGTCCGGCCCGAAGTACAGACTGTTGAGAGCCTTATACTTTTCGCTCAATGCGTCTGCGGTCAGTGTCTCGCCCCGCTCAGCCATGCGCCCCATCTCGAGCTCGAACTCGGCAAACATGGTCTGGCGGTAGACGGTGGACTTAAACTCCTCAAGAAAGTGGTTGATGATATAAGCTCTGCGGGTCTTATCCTGGGTGTTATCCAGAAGGTATCTGGTCAGCAGCACCTCGTTGCAGGTAGAGGCCACCTCCGCCACGAAGATCACGTAGTCGCTCTGGGAGACATTCTGGTATTTTGTGCTGTGATAGCTGTGCAGGGCGTGGCCCATCTCGTGGGCGAGGGTATACATGCTGTCAAGAGTGTCCTTGTGATTGAGGAGCACATATGGGTGAGGACGGGAAACTCCGGTGGAGTAGGCTCCGCCGCGCTTACCCTCGTTCTCGTAGACATCTATCCAGCGGTTTTCAAAGCCCTGCTTCAAAAGCTCCACATAATCGCCGCCCAACACCGCCAGAGCCTTCAGAATCGTCTCCTGTGCCTCATGATAGCTTATTTTCTCATCAAGCTCAGGCACGAGCGGGGTATACACATCGTACATATGCAGCTCGTCCACACCCAGCAGCCGCTTGCGCAGGGCCACATAACGATACATCTTATCCATATTTGCGTGGACGGTGTCAATGAGCTTGGTGTAGACCTCCACGGGCACTTCGGTGGCGTCCAGCGAGGCGGCGATGGTGCTGTCGTATCTGCGGGCGCGGGAGAAGAATATGAGCTGCTTGAACTGCCCGTCGAGAGTTGCGGCGATGGTGTTTTTATACTCGTCAAGCCGACCGTAGAAATTATCGAAGGCGCTCTTGCGCAGCACTCTGTCCCCGCTCTGCATCAGCGGCACGAGTGTGCCCCCGGTGAGCTGGTGAGGCTTACCCTCGCTGTCCACAGCGTCAGGGAAGCGCACATCGGCATTTCTGAAAACGCTGGCTATCTTCTCGGAGCTTTCCGCCATCTCCCCGGCGGCAGCCAGCAGCGCCTCCTCCTGATGAGAGAGGATATGCGCCGCACGGCGGCGGATCTTATAAATGCTGCGGCGGTAGCCCTCCAGCTCCGGCTGGGCGATGTAGAACAGGTTGAGCTTATCCTCGTCTATCGCCATTATTTCGGGCGCGGCAAAGGAAAAGCTTTCGGACATCCGCGTCAGGGTGCTGACGGCTTTGCCGCGCATGTCCTGATAAAAGCTGTTGGAAATATCCTGATCGCTCTTGCAGGACGCATAGCAATAGAGCTTCTCCGCCCGGACAGAGAGCCTGTCGTCAAGGCGGAAAAAGCCCAGCAGCGCTTCCGCGCTCTCGTTGAGCCTGCCCCTGAAGCTCTCCGCCTCATTAAGCGCCGCCTTCAGGCTCTCGTTTTCCGCGGCCCAGACCTCGTCGCTTTCAAATATATCCTTCAGGTTCCAGGTAAACTCCTCCGGCACCTGATCTCTCTTGGGTAATTTTTTGTCTTCCATGGCAAATACCTCCACATATGGTGATCAAATCAATGCTATAAACTCTGCCGCGTTCCTACCCGCCGCAGAGCCCAGCGGCAGCGGGTCTGTGGCGGAAAAGGAAGAAGGAGCTGACGGATATGCAGCTTTCGCGAACAGCGGAAGCGGAATGGAGTCTGCTTCTTCTGACGCTATTATATCATACCCACGCGCTGAGTGCAAATACCCGCGGGAGGCTGAAAATCCCTCCCGCGGGTATTATTTTAAGCTGATTTATGCCACGCCTTATTCGGCGTTCTCATTTTCCTCCGCAGGGGCAGAGGTCTGTACCTCAAGCGTTTTCCCGCCTGCCAGCTTTCCGCCCAGCATACCGGAGATCAGAGCTTTGAAGTCTATCCCCATTCCCTGAGTAAAGCCCTCTGTGACCTGAGTAGTGCCGTTGATAATGTCCTCCAGAAGCTTTGCACTGTTTCCCTCGCCGTACATGGTGATCTTATCCACTCTGGACAGCGGCTCAGCCACGTGCTTTGCGATCTCCGGCAGGGCGCGCATGACCATCTCGATGACGGCGGCCTCGCCGTACTTCTCCATGGCTTCCGCCTTCTTATCAATACCCTCGGCCTCGGCCAGAGCCTTGGCCCGGATCGCCTCAGCCTCCGCCTTACCGACGGCGGCAATACCCTCGGCCTCCTGCTCCTTGGCGTACTTGGTGGCGTCAGCGGTTTTCTTGGCGGCCTCGGCTGCCTGCTCTTCCTCGTAGCGTCTGGCTTCTGCTTCTTGCTCGCGGGCGTACTTGGCGGCCTCAGCTGCGCGTTTTTGTGCCTCGGCAGCTTGCTCCTGCTCATAGCGCAGAGCCTCAGCCTCCTGCTGCTTGGCAAACTTCTGCGCCTCGGCAGCCAGCTTCCGCGCCTCGGCCTCCTGCTGCTGCTTGAAAAGATCAGTCTGCGCCACCTGCTCCTGACGGTAGCGCTCCGCGTCAGCCTTAGCGCGAATTTCCGCGTCAAGCCGCTGCTTTTCAACCTCGACCTCATGCTGCTTCAGCTCGGCCTCGCGCTGGGTCTTGGCGATTTCCGCGTTAACGGTGGCGGTTTCAATGCTCTTGCGCTGCTCCTGACTCTGGATCTCATAGGCGGCGTCGGCCTCAGCCTTTTTGCCGTCGGCCAAAATCTTCAGCTCGGCTCTCTTTATATCAAGCTCCGTCTGCTTTTGGGCGATCTGAGTGTCCGCCAGGACACGGGCCTCGTTGGACTCCCGCTCCGCCTCCGCCTGAGCTATGGCGATGTCGCGGTCAGCCTGAGCCTTTGCGATGGCGGCATTTTTCTTTATAAGGCTGGTGTTGTCAGCGCCCAGGTCCTTGATCAGCCCGTTTTCATCGGTAACATTCTGAATATTGCAGGAAAGTATCTCAATGCCCAGCTTATCCATA
>DKYJ01000031.1:91900-105822 GCA_002493305.1 Clostridiales bacterium UBA7103
TCCTTGCTGGCCTTCTGCATGACCTGATCGGAGAAGGAGTCGCGGTCGGTATTGATCTCTTTAAGGGACAGGGTGCCGATGATCTCACGCATATTGCCCTGAAGGGAATCCTGAAGGTCGCGAGTGATATCCTCCGGGCGCTTATTCAGGAAGTTTTTGGCCGCGAGCTTGATCCCGTCCGCATTTGGCGATATGCGAACTTTTGCCACGGCATCCACGTTTACATTGATAAAGTCGCTGGTGGGGACTGATTGCTCTGTTTTTATATCCACAGTCATCTGCCCGAGATAAAGCTTATCCATACGCTCGAGAAAAGGTATGCGGATACCGGCCCGGCCAATGAGCACCTTGCTCTCTTTCTTAATACCGGAAATTATGTATGCCTGATCGGGCGGGGCCTTGACATAGCCCAGCAAGAGGGCAACGATTACTATAAGCACAGCCACGATAGCGGGAAGCAGGGGTAAAATAGATTCCAGCATGATAGATCCTCCTTTTATTTTCTCTTTATATTAGCAGACGCAGCATACGGACAAAATTACCACTGCAAAACTGCTTTTTCCGCATAGTTTGGGTTTATCTGAGTTCCGGCTTCACATTGTCCGTAAGCTCACCGCGCGCGGCGGCCAGACGCTCAAGCCCGGCCACCTCCGCTTCCAGAGACCATGTATGCCACTCATGCCGGAGCTGTCTGTTTTCAGCGATCACCTGAGAGAGCACATTGATGACCCGCAGGCAAAGCACGGCTTTCCCGCTGATATCATCGCCGTCCTGCTCCGCCCGGCACAGCTCCCGCAGGGTCAGCTCGAGCGTCTGGAAATAGTCCGTCTCCAGACGTATTCTGGTTTTCTCATCCAACGCGTCGTATTGCTGGAGGATCAGAGCATCCAGGCTTTCAAGCGCTGTCATGACATACGCGGTTTTTACCGCCCGCGCGGCCCTTCTGAGTCTCAGCCTCACTGCCTGTGCGCCGCCGCAGCCGTTGGAGCGCAAAAAGCGCTGCATCGTCAAAGAAAGCTCATCAAATTTTTTTGACAGCACCGCAAGCCTCTGTTCATAGGCTTCAAACCCGCTGTCTCCCCTCCCCTGCCACGCTTTCATAGCGGGGATCAGGGTCTGTTCTATTTCCATAAGCTCCTGCGCAGCTGATGACAGCCCGTCCAAATACTCGTCCAGAAGGCTAAGGTCTTTATTTTGCAGCGTTTCAGCGCCGCAGCCGGCAAATAACGCTCTTGTGGAATTGGCAATACCAGCCGCCTTATCCTTCAGCTCATCGCCGCACAGCAGGCGGATCTTCTCCATGGAAAGCCCCGTAATTGATGCGGGAATGGCAGTGTGGATAGCCGTCAATGACCTGCGGATCGCCGTGCACAGCAGCTCCAGCCGCTCCTGCGCTGCCGCTGCGGCAGGCGCTTGCTCCCAGCGTTCCTGCCCGGTCTCCGCGCAGGCACTCTGCCCCTGGCGCTGCGTCGGGTGCCGATACTCCGCTGTGATCTCAAATGGGATCCGCTTCTCTTTTCCGACCTTCCTCGCAAAAATCGTAAACGCGGCTGACATACTTAAGCCCATCTCCCGGCAGGCCTGTTCCATATCTTTTTTAACATCTTCGTCCAACCGAAAGTTGACCATAACCTGTGCCACAAAAGCCACTCCCTTCAGCACAGCGCTATTATATCATTTGTAAAGCAAAATGCAATACATTTCTTGCAAAAACAGCAAAAATTTGTCAGCGGCAGAACTCCAAGCACAGTGCAAATGCGCAGTGCACCGTGAATATAATCTTAGCAAGACCAACAAAACTTCAAAACGGAGACTGCCTATGGAAATTTACATCGCCCGCAGCGGCGACACGCTGCAAGGTCTTGCCCGCCGCTTTTCGACAGACGCGGAGACTCTGCGGCAAACAAACGCCTTAAACGACCCTTCCCGGTTAACGAAGGGTCTGGCGCTGCTTCTCCCCGGCGGGAACGCGCCTTCGGCTTCTCTGGAGCTGGGTGTATACTCTGCCGAGCCCGGCGGGATAGCCCCCGCTCTCGCCGATACTATGAGTCTTGTATGCCCCTGCTGCACCCGCATAGGCGTCAATGGGGCGCTGCCGCCTCTTGACGAGAGTGCCCTTTCTCTTCTCACCCGCCACGGCGGGGCGGCTCCCCTGCTGGCGGTGTCAAACGCCGACGGGCAGGGCGGGTATTCGGCGGCAAACGCCCACCGCTTTTTGTCCGAGTCTTCATCGGCGGATATGCTGGCGGAGCTGATATCCCCCGCCCTAAGCCGTGGCTGCCGGGGGATATATCTGGAGCTTCTGTGGCTTTATCCCTTCGACAGGGAGCCTTTTAACCGCCTGCTGCGGGAACTGTCCGAAAAGCTCCACGCGCTTGGGGCATATCTTGTCACTGCCCTCGCGCCGAAGGAGGAGCAGAGCAGTGAAAGCCTCGCCTGCGCCGGGCATGACTATGCCTGCCACGGAGAATATGCCGACCGCTGCGTGCTGCTCGGCTGCGACTGGGGCAACGCCCTCAGCGCACCGCAGGCCGTGGCCCCTCCGGACAGGATACGCGCCGCCCTCGACTACGCGGCGGGCCGGCTGCCTCTGGGCAAGCTCCTCCTGGCGCTCTCCGCCCGGGGTTATAATTGGCGGCTTCCGTGGCGGCAGGGGCAGACCGCAAGCCCCGTTTATCACTCGGCGGCGGCAAATATGGCTGTGTCTCTCGGCGCTCAGATAAAACTTGACCGGGGTTTTGCCTCGCCTTTTTTTACATACGCAGACCCCATAGGGATACGTCACGCGGTGTGGTTTGAGGATGTCAGAAACACGCAGCGCCAGCTTCAGCTTGTGGAGCAATACTCTCTGGCCGGCCTGTTTTTCCTCAGTGCCGCGCGTCTCCACGCTCCAAGCCTCCGCCTTATCCAAAGCCGGTACATAGCGGAGGTGTTTGAATAAATGATTGCCGCCCCGCAGACGCGGGGCGGCAAGTTCTATTCTTCTTCTTTTATCAGCAGCGTTTTATACATCAGGCCGACCACCGTCACCATGAGGATAAGCCCCAGGGTCATGACGCTGTAACAGCCGATGAACCAGTCCCTGTGCCGCTGGACAAAATACTCGCTGCCGCCCACTGCGGCGAGGGACAGAACATAGCCGCCCCAGAGGGCAAAGTGATACCAGCGGCGGCCGTTTGCCTTTACGGAGCGGCGGCAGTACACCGCCAAGATAACCACAATGATCAGAGCACTGACTATCTGCACAACGCTCACAAAGCCGTTGGAGCGCAGGACGCAGGAGTCATAACGGGTGCTGTCGAGGATTATCTCCATAGCGCTGTAAACCGTCAGGAACAGGCCGGCGACATAGCCCCGCTGCCTGCCCCATTTTTTCTCGTCCGCCCGATGGCGCAGGAAAAAGGCCACCAGCACCACGGTGAAGATAAGCAGCAGAATGAACTGGACAAAAAATGTGGCAAATCTATATTCCGTCACCCCGGCGGCGACCTCCACCTCACTGGTAAACGGCAGGCGGTGCAAAAACTCCGGTGTAATGGCGATGCTTCCACGGCAGGAGCTGTTAAACAGCGCGCTCAGGCGAAAGAGCGCAATTCCCAGCGCGGCACCGGGGGCCAGCGCGTCAAACAGCGCGGCGGCGCTGTCCGCGAAGCGGAGCTTTGCCGCCAAAAGCCCGGCGAGCAGCAGGCCGAGGAACATCCCCGGCAGGCAGTAGCTCCCGATGGAATAGTTCGTAAGCGCGGAGAGGAAGCCCTCGTACTGCTCGGCGTTACAGTACCAGTGAATGGAACGGCAGAAGATGACGGAAAGCACCGTCCCCAGCGCAAGCATCAGCCACATGGCCGAGGCTCTGCCGCCGTCGCCCCGGTAGAGAGCCATGCTCATACAAAACCACGCGGCGATGCCCAGCACGATGACAATGGCGCTCCAATAAATGGTGAGGCTGCTGCTGTAAAATGCTATGGCGCTCATCTGTCCTCCTCCCTCTCCGGCATGGCGGTGGCAAAATAGATTATATCGCTTGAAAAGCGCTCCTTGCCATAGTCAACATAGTTTACAAGCTGGTCGTTCATAACAATGGCTGAGGTCTGCCCGCCGTCCAGAGCGTAGGCCTGCTGGACGCCCTTGCTGTACACAAATCCCGCGAATTTGGACAGCGTGGTCGTCTCAGAGTATCCGGCATTGGGGTTGTAGTTCACAGTCATCAGCAGATAGTGCAGGTTATCGAGCTTCCCTATTGCGGCGCGGGAATGGTGACTGTTGACCTCGCCGGGAGCATATCCACTGTACTCCTCCGAGGGGCGCAGCACGCCGTTATCCACCAGCACCGGGCCGAAGGACACGGTGAAGATAATGTCGTTATCGGCAATAAACTGCCGCGTACTCTCCTCGTCCGTGAGTGAGCCAGCGTAGGAGAAAATCATGTCCCCGGAGGCGGTGAAGCTGCAGCTGTCCATTTTATCCGGCACGAAGCGGTAAAGCTCCCGTTGCTGCGCGGTGACACCTATGGGGCGGTAGTCATAATAGTCGCCGTTGATGGCGACGACCGCGTTGCACTGCTGGCTCATGACGGTTGCAAACAGATGCACCCCGGAATTATAGCTGTCCCCGGCGAGCTTACGCTTGAGCTGGGAGGAGTGGGCAATTTTCACCTCGGAAACGGTGCAGCAATAGCCCTCGATGTCCTCCTGCCAGGCGATGGCAAGGATAGTATCGTCCAGATAATATTTGATCTCCGACCCGGCGACGAAGTTCACATTCGGGTCAAAAGCTACGCTCTGCCCATCAAGCAGCGCCGCGGCAGAGTCAATGACTGCCTGAATATCCGCTGGGTTCGTGGTGCTGCCGAACTTCGCCTGATCAGGCTCGGGGGCAACAAGATCGCTCTCGGGTATGGTATAGACCTTGGGGATAAAGGTCAGCTCGCTCAAAGCGTCGCTCTGGGCGTTGTTGGAGTAGTTTGAAAGCCTCTGCGTTATATCAAGCCTCGTGCTGGCTTTTTTATCGGTGGCTCGCGCGGTGGCGGGGTGCAGGCTCGTCAGCCCCCATGCCAGGATCACGACCGAGATGATGGCAAACACCGCGCCCAGAATACCGCGCGCAGCGCGTCCGCCCTTTGTAAGCGGCGCAAGCTCCTTTTTCGGCATTGACGGCGCCGGCTCCGCCGGGAGGCGCGGCCTTTTTTGCTTTTTCGGGGCTGCTTCCCGCTCGGGGGCTGCTTCCTCCGGCTCGGCTTCCGGCTGTTCCGGCGCGGGCGGAGCTATCCGCTCAGGTGCAGGCTCCGGTGCGGGCGGAGCTATCCGCTCAGGCTCAGGCTCCGGTGCGGGTCTTGCGGCCTCCTTTGCCTCTTCTGCGTGAAAATCCGCCAAAATGGAGTCTAAATCAAAATTAAAATCCTGATTACTGCTCAAAGCTCCCGACCCCCTTTCAGCTCACGCCGCCGGCAAGAGCCTTCACAAGCTCCTGCGGCAGCTCGACCTTCCAGCCGTCATCATACACAAGGCTGAGGTCAATATCCACGGTTTTATAATAGTTCTCCGCCGCGTCAAGTACCTCCTCAAGAGCCACGAAATATGCCTCCTGAGCGACCTCGGGGAGATAGTTGTTGTTATCGTCATACAGCTCCTTGCGGGGTCTGGTGCTGACAAAGTCCTCAATAACATCCATCGTCCGCTCACCGACCTGCTCTTCTATGGAGGGCAGATCCAGATATGTAAAGCGCAGGGACTGACTTGCCTCCAGCTTATCTGCATGACAAGCGCCCGTCAGCTCATAGGAGAAGCTCTCCAGCAGCGCGTCATACAGGCGCTTTGCCGCCGCGTCCTCCGGCGCTGTCTCAAGGCCGAGGGAGCTGTACCCGTCAAGGCAGGCGCAGGCCGTGCCAAAATCCGCGTCGCATATCGCGTCCATAAACTCCACAGCCACCGGCGCGGGGTCGCCCTCGGTGGTGACATAGACCGTCCCGAGGTTCACGCCGAGCACCGCCGCGAGCATCGCAGCACCGGCAAAGGCAGCGCCCAGCGCAGCCCACAGGCGGCTGAAGCGCCCTTTGCCGCCGCTTATCAGGGCGACAAGCGCCGCCGCAACGGTCAGCAGCGCGATGACGCCGCACAGCAGCAGCGCCCCGCCGCTCATACCGGCGAGACTCACACCCGCGCTGTCCGCCGCGGTCTGCGTCGTCTCGACAGGAGGCGCGCTCACAGGCTCAGTCTCCACCGGGGCGGCGCTCTCCGCCTCAAGGCGCAGCGCCGTGTTGTATTGGGTAAAATCACACATAAGGGTACAGTACTCCGTCAATAATTCATATGCGTTGGGGGCATTGTCCGTAAACATCACTATGGCGATGGGGTCATCTGTAAAAGCTATTCCGCAGTCGTTGAGGTAGAAATGATAGCCCTCCTGCAAATAACCGTATTTATGGGCAATGTCATAGCGGTTTTCGTGTAGCTTGAAGTAATTTTCAGGCTCAGCCTGCTGCATCGTCTCTATAATGCGGGGAAACTGCTCCTGCTCGTCATAGAGAAGGCGCAGGCAGTATATCATCTGCTCGGGAGTAAAGAAGTTGTTCTCGTAGAATTTGCTGTCCACCGTGTCCGCGTCCTCTCCCATGAGCGGGGCAATGGCGCGGCGATAGCTGTTGTAGTTGCCGCCGCCGAGGTTTCGCCACAGCACCTCGGCAAAGTCGTTGTTGGAGTTTATTATAGAGTCCTCCATCAAGACTTCATACTCGACGGTGTAGACCGGGGTGTCCCAGTCCATCTCGCCACGGCTCACCATGCGGGCGTAATACATATTCAGCGGCACCTTGTACATGCTGCCGGCAACCATGTATTTATCGCCGTTATAATAATGCTCCTCGCCGGTGACAAGGTTTATGTAGCCCATTGCAGCGCTGTTTTCGCCCGCGCCGTATTTATCCAGCAGCGCCTGCACCACATCGTCCCAGCTCTTGCCCTCAAAATCGCTCTCGCCCTCGGCAAAGGCCGCGCCCGTCAGCGCAAGCAGCAGGCACAGCGTTATAAAAAACGCGCACAGCCGTTTTATCTTCGACATATTCTCCCCCACCCATATGGTTTGACATCTTATTTTACCATTTTTCAGCGCGATTTCAAGACTTGATAATAAAACTTAAGCAATTGCGGCAGAAAGGCGCGCAAATGCCTCTCCGCTTTTTGTGCGGAAGGCGAGGCTTTGTCCCTACCATTCATCGCAGTGCTCCTCCCAGTATTCCTCCGCCTCCTCATAGTCTGAAAAATCGTCATAATACCAGTCATAGAAATCCTCGGGGTGGTAAAAATCCGAAGCAGGAAGCGTGCTGTCATAGCCGTGCTTTTTGCCGCTTGACGAGCCTTTGCCGCTTGACGAGCCTTTGCCGCTTGACGAGCTGTGGCGTTTCGCGTAATCCTCCGCGTCATCCAGGTCATTTTTTATTCCGACTACCATTCCGTCATAGGTGTAGACTATGAAAGCGGGATAGGGATATTTTGACTCTGTCCAGTAAAAATCGTATTCCGTCAGCGTGATCTCGCTGCCATCGTAAAGCTCTCCCGGCACGGTGCTTTTTTCTATTTTGCAATCGTATTTATATGTGAGAGCCGTTTCTTTGATAAGCTCCTCGCTCATGCCAAAATCGGGAAGGCTGTTATGTATTTTCTCCTCTCTTTTGAGCCGTCTTTCCTCTTTCTCCTGCAGGCGCTCCGCCTGCTCATAATAGTCTTTGGCAAGCTTTTCAAGCTTAAATAGCTCGCATCTATCCGCGCGCTTGATAGCGTCCCTAAATTCGAGCATTGCCGAATAATACTCTTTTTTCTCAAGCTCGTGGGTTCCCCACCGAAAAGTATAATAGCAATTTGCTTTATCAAACAAAGGGTCATCACGAGGAATATCTATATGTCTCATCGCCTTCGTGGCGGCCTCATAGTCCCCGGTAAAGAAAAGCTCCTCCGCCGCGGCAAACTCCTGCTCCATTCTCTTTTGCTCTTCGTTAAGTTTATAATTACGAATTGTCATGCCAACTGCAAAAGCAAATATAGCCGCCATGATAAGTATGCAGAATATGACCCCGCCGCTGAGCCTGAGCTTTTCTTTCTTATCTGTCCCATTCATGCTTTGTCGACCTCTCTGTGCTGATTTTTTTCATTATAGCATGGGGCAAATTTCTTATCAAGACGCATTTCACAGCCGTCCGCGGCGACTGTGATCCGAAACGCGCCTGCGGGCGCAGCTGTGCTGCGCCCGCAGGCGAGGCAAGGGGCGGGTGCAAGCGAGTGCGTTACGTGTGATTCTTAGCTCACAAAAACTGCCGCATATCCTGTGCGAGGCCGCTTTCAAGGCTGATAAGGCGCTTTGCGATGCCCTTGGAGCTTTCGTCGGCGGCAGCGTACTGGTTGAGATAGCGGCTGAGGGACTTCACGCCCATGTTGCAGCCGTCGGTCATAAGGCTCGCGATGCTGCTGTCCTGCTCGTCCATGCCGAGCCGTAGCTCCGTCTTGAGCTGCGCCATCTTCTCCGCGATAAAATTGGGCTGTTTACCCTCGTCGCCATAGCGGTGCAGCTGGCGCTGAAGCTCCCTATCGAGGCTCAGATGCTCGTCCTTGCAGGTTTTGAGCAGCCTGCGCAGGTCGGTGCAATGAGCCTTATCCAGCACATCGTCAATGGACTTCACACCCATTTTTATCCCCGCGTCGCACTCTCTGAGCAGCTTTATTGTGTCGTCATGTATCATGGTCATATCTCCTTGGAAGTTTTATTCAAATCCAAGTATGTGAAATTTTGCCCTAAAATATGCAAAAATGACCGCCCGAAAGCGGTCATTTTCTCAGCTGTGTATGATCATGTAAATTGCGGTAAAAGGGATACCGAAAGCTGCGGCGATGAACAGATAGCATCCAAACACATACCGTCTGCTGTTGTCATAGAGTGCTTTATCATCGCATGCGCCTTTTACGCTGTTCCGCTTTGCAAAGTCCCATATAAACCCGCGCTCAAAGCCGGACTTTTTCATCTCAAGATATGCTAATGGGCAGTGCTGCTGCATGAAATCGACAAAGCGGGTGTTCTCAACATTTCCAATTATCATGACCACCATGGCAAACACCACAGCAGCCATGCCCCGATAAATCGTATTGTTGATGAAAATCACGCTCAGCAAAACCGCGCAATAGATGATTGCATTTATCTTCACCTGTCTCATTGCCGCGCTCCTCATTTCACATTTGTTATCACCCAGCCGTCCTGCTTGAGATAGCTTGTGCCCCGGTTTTCCTTTGTGTCGGGGACAGCGGCAGACCAGACGATATTTCCGCCCTCGTCCAGCGCGGTGATTTCAAGCCCGCGCAGGTCGGTAAGGCCGAAGCTCTTGTCAAAAAGCAGCGCCCGCTCCCCCGGCTTGAAGAGGGACTCATCGGCATTCGTCATGCCGCCGCTCCTGCCCGGCAGAGAATATTCTATCCGGCTCACACCCTCCGCGCCTATGGTGATGAAAAACTTCATATTCTGCTCATAGCCCTCGCGGGTGAAGGCGGCAATTTCCCCATCCACGCCATGAAAGCTGATTTTGCCCATGTTGCCGATGCAGTCGAAGGCCATGGCCGCGCAGCTGTCAAAATCCGCTTCATCGCCACTGCCGCCGCCGGTGAGATAGACCATCAGCTCGTATGGCTCATGCTCGGTCTGGAGCTTTATCGAGGAATAGGCATAGCCCCCCGGATAGGGCAGGCTCTGGGCTATCTTGCTCACTGCTGCAGCGTCGCCGATATACTCAGTCCTGTACTGCATCATGCTCTCCCCAAGGGTGGAGGCTATGCGCACCTGCACATTTTCCACATTTATATAGACATCAATGTCCTCGTCAGTCGGATTCTGCACACTCACGCCGATTTGAAACCACGCGCCCTTCTCCGCCTCCATGCGCACCGGCATGCCGGGCGTCAGATACTCCGGCTCATCGTAGGCCGTCTCCGTCCGGGCGTACACGGGTTTGATCTGCACCAGCGTATCGCCAAGTCCTTCCCCGGCGTTTACGATGATGTGTCCCTTTGTGGGGCTTATCTCCGTGTCCGAATAGACGATCTTCTCCTGACTTCCGGCGGGAATGGTAATGCGCAGGGTAAAATTGTCCCTCTCGGGATTTGTGAGAAAGCACAGTGCCAAGACCGCGCAGGCGACAATGGCGGCAAGAATTATCCAAAAGCCGGGCTTTTTGTAATTCATCACGGTTTTCACCCTCTCCTTTATGCCGACTTCCCCAAACGCCAGCGGGCAGGGGGCGACGGCGCGGGGTCTGACGCTGCACTTAAGCAGCGCCTGAGTGTAATCCGCGCGCTGCTCACCGCCGAGGGCTTTGACGACCTTCTCATCGCAGGCAAGCTCAATATCCCGGCAGAAAAGCGCATACGCAAGCCACACGGCGGGGTTGAACCAATGCACCGCCAGCAGCAGAAAGCCCAGCGGCTTCCACCAGTGGTCGCGGCGGCTGATGTGCGCCCGCTCGTGGGCAAGAACCTGCTCCGTGTCCTGCTCGCTCAGATCGAAGGGCAGATATATCCTCGGCCGAAAAACACCCAGCACGAAAGGCGTCCCCGCGTTTTCGCTCTGATATACATTACTCTCCATTGGTATCGCGGTGCTGAGGCTATGCCGCAGGCGCAGATAGCTCACGGCGGTGTAGATAAGCATCGCGGCCACTCCCGCAAACCAGATATACGCGCAGATGGTGACGACGATCTGCAGCGGGTTTACGCTTGCCCCGACTGCTGGAGTGAACGCGCCGCTGATAACGGGGTTCGCCACGGCGTTGACCGCCTCGATGCCGCTGTCGATAAGGGGCGCGCGCGTCATCTCGATATTTGCGGGGACGGTCTGCGCGCTCGGCAGAAGGCTGAACGCGCTCTCGATGGACATCGGCACTGTAAGGCGCAGAGCGACTATTCCCCACAGCAGGAGGCTGACCCACTTCGGCGCTCTTTTCAGCGCCAGACGGAGCAGCAGCACCGCCAAAATAAGCCAGATTGCGGATATGCTCATGTTGAGAAGCTTCAAAAACAGCGCGTTCATCCCTGCCCTCCTTCGCGGATGCGGTCGATCATCCGCTGTACCTCGTCAAGCTCCTTGTCGGTGAGCTTTTGCTGTCTCGTAAAAGCGGCAAGGAAAGCGGGAACAGAGCCTTCAAAGCGCTTCTCCACCAGCTCCCCTACCTCTCCGGCCTGCGCCTCGTCCTTGGAGACGAGGGAACTTATCGTCCCGTTCTCGTTTTTAAGCACGCCCCGCTCGGCAAGGCGCTTTATCACCGTGTAGGTCGTGGTGCGCTTCCATTCAAGCTGCTCATTGCACAGCCGCGCAAGCTCCGCCGCCGTCACCGGCTCATGCTCCCACATGATGAGGCAAAAGCGATATTCGCTCTCGTGAATTTTAGGTGTACTCATAGAATCTCCATTCTGCCGCAAAACTATCGGCACAGGCAGTATTGAAAAGCTCCACATGCGGCAGGGCGGAGATTTTCCGGTATGTGCCGCGGTTGCCGCTTCAGCGGCGAGCGGCACGCCGTTTTGAATCTTTTAGTGTGATAAATCACACTAAAAATCTCCTCTGTCTAATGGTGTAGACTGCAATTAGTCTACACCATTAGACAGAGGAAGTCAAGAGAAAGATGATTAAACCGGCAGCGGTAATTTATGGCTGTAAGTCCTCCATATCCAGTTCCTGCTTATGCTCATCAAACGCCTGTATCAATCTATTGCCAAACACGCAAAGCTCATGCCTCCACGGATGCCCCAGAAAGCCTTCGGACAGATCCGTGCTGAGAAAAAAGTGATAGTCCCCGTTCGGGTAATAGCTCGGAAAATACACCATGACTTCTCTTTCGAGGTCATACCAATGCAACCAATACGGAATGTCCTCCTCTGTTGAAAACAGAAAACAGTCATGCTGCCAGTCCAGCGCATACATCTCGGTCACACCAGAGCGCCGCAGAAGCTCGCCCACTATTTTCTCCTGCTCCTCCTGCCAGCAGCTCTTCAGGTGGAAAACTTTATGCAGGGGCTTTTCCCACAACGGTATAATTGGTTTGCTTTTACGGGTAATGAAGCTAAATTCACTCTCTACATATTCCCATATTGTATTGTTTTCTTCATCTGTCAGCAGTCTCATGTCTGTTACTCCCCTTGTGCAAACTCAGCTTGCGCGAGGCGCTGAATATACTCCGTGTTATAGTCCCCCGCTTTCTCCTGCTCGGTGAAGTCTCCGGCGGCATAGCGCTCTGTATACCATGCCATAAGCTCCGGCTTGCACTTCATCATGTAATCGAGTCCGAAATCATAAAATCTCAAGTCGCCTCGCGCGAGCATTTCAACGCAAATTGCGGCCAGTGTGTCATTCTGTTTTGTGTGCGGCAAGTCTTTAATCTGTATATGCCTAAACTTACCGTTCTCTAACCATGCGATGACCCCTTCCCTGCACACAACAGCCTTTTCGCACTTTGAATTTTCAATAATCGCTCCGTCGCGGCCGCTTATTATCAGCAAACCCACGCATGTGTCTAAATCGTCAACCTTGAAGCAGCAAACCTTTTTATCATTGTAGCTCATGGTTCTCTTTGACTTTAGATATATAGGCATCTTATCTATATACCAGTCGTCTCTGCTAATATCCCCTCGTACAATCTTCAGGCTGTCGGATTTTGAAGCGGTAAATGTGTCCGTAAAGTCGCCAAAATCCAAAATCTGCGTATTGTGCCAAATATACCCAAGCTGAATGGCATTGCTTGGCAACAGCGCGGCCTTTCCGAGATACAGGAAGAACGCAACCGTCAACAGGCAGTATGCCCTAAGCGCCAGTCTCCCTTTTCTGCCCCTGTCCTTTTCCTCCTCCGGGCCTGCCGCCGTGTTCAGCGCCACGCGAATAAGATATGCCGCGCCGCAGGCAAAATCCAGACCAATACAGCGCATCTCATGGGCAAATCTCATGTTCATAAGCCGGTTTTTTGGCAGCTCCGCCGTGGGCTTATACCGCGTCAAAACCTCCTCCCTGATTCCAGCGTCCCGGAGGTCAAGCAGAACGAAAACCGCCAGTATCAGCACAACAGCCGCAAGCGGCAGCCATGTTTTCCAATTTTTCCAATCCCCATGCCCGGTGATTGCCAGAAAAATCAGCGCGAAAACAAGCCACACGGCAAGGATAAGCACATAATCCACGGCGAAAGCGCCATTGGGAAACCGCTTCTCAGCCAAGAGCTGCACCCAGTCATGCAAAAGCTGCACGGCAAACAGTGCGGCGATAATGCCAATGCTTTTGAGCGAAAAAAGCCTGAATTTTTCGCCGGGTCTTTTTATGCTTTTCACGCTCATTATGAGTATAAAGGAAACCAGCAGCGCGCATATTACTCCGGTTATAATGTCCTGATACGCCCAAGGCTGGCCGAGCGAGCGAAACATACATTTAGGGCTTGGCAGCCACATAAAATACAGCCATTCGGCCAGGCCGAGCGTGATTATCCCCAGCGCGCAATTATAGTTTTTCTTCATTGTCTACACCTTAGCCTCCGATTGGCCTATCTTTTCCCCAGTTCAGCCATATACCGCGCTCGTACTTTATCCCTTCTCTGTCAAATACAATGCTGTTCCTGTAAGGATCTCCGGGCGAAGGCAGCATCGCATCGTCCCAAAAACCGGCAGCAGAAAAGATAATCCACATTAAGGGCGCAGAACCCACACATAAACAGCATAAGCCCTGTTCCGCTGCTATAAAAGCTCACCAGTATTAAAAAGCCCCCGATCTCTGCATGGCCTATCTTGACAACTACCAGAACTTCAAATTTTTTTGAATTTTTCAAATCCCGGAGTATTATTTGGCGCAATTATATATCATCAAAGTACGGTTTTCAATATTTTGTTATATATAAAAACAGAGCAGGCGAAAAATCGCCT
>DKYJ01000031.1:106081-106511 GCA_002493305.1 Clostridiales bacterium UBA7103
GAAAAATCGCCTGCTCTGTTTTTATGTTCCGCTCAGTCCGTGACGCCGGATCTTTTCTCTCCCAAACTGGGATCGTTTTTGTAATAGTCCCCCAGCTTTGTGAGCATACCGAGAGAGCTTATTTCCGCGCCGCTCTCAGCAATCAGCGTCTGCACTCTGGGCGGGAGTGAGTTCCAATACTCAATCATTTTTTCATCCATCAGCTTCATGGTTTTATTATGCCCCTGAAGCAGCACTTTATTCTAAACGCATAAGAGCCAAAAATGCCCGCCGGAAGTAGGGCAAATAGATAGTAATTATTCTGTACAAGCTCTCGCTAAAATCGAATGAAATTGTTTCCTCATATGCCGTAGGCATATTTTACATTTGGAAAGTAAATATTTCATATAGGAGATATTTTACTCGCTCCGAAGGAACGAATTTCATTGAA
>DKYJ01000023.1 GCA_002493305.1 Clostridiales bacterium UBA7103
GGTTGCTCCCGTAACTCCGGCAGCGCCGGTTGCTCCCGTCGGGCCGGGGACGCCGTCAGCCCCGGTCGGGCCGACTGCGCCTGTCGCTCCGGCGGGGCCGTTAGCCCCGGTGGCTCCTGTCGGGCCGATTGACCCGGCAGCGCCTGTTGCACCTGTTGCGCCTGTTGCGCCTGTTGCTCCGGTCGGCCCGATGATAGCCGACGGGCAGGGCGGAATGCAGCAGCTTGGCGCGCAGCCGCCGCCACAGGGCGAGGCTGAGACGCGCTTGAAATCTTCCGTGTTCTCCGAGAACTCGGAGGGAGAATAATATTTCATGAGTTATATATCCCCCAAATCTGTATTGCCGCCGCCAAGCGGGAAAAGCACAGGCAGAGCGGCTATAACATTATATGCGCAAGACATAAACAGGGTGAAAAAACGGCGCTCCTGATCGGAGCGCCGACATGGCAATTACGTTCGGTTTAAATCCGCGCGGCGCCGCTTTTGCGGGCGGCCTCGGCCACAGCGGAGGCTATCGCGTCCTTTATCCGGGGGTCAAAGGCGGCGGGCAGAATATTGTCCACGCCAAGCTCATCGTCGGAAACCAAGGCGGCAAGGGCTTTAGCTGCGGCGAGCTTCATTTCGGTGTTTATCTCCCGCGCGCGCACATCCAGCGCGCCCCGGAAGATGCCGGGAAATGCCAGCACATTGTTCACCTGATTGGGGTAGTCGCTGCGCCCGGTGGAGACGATGGCCGCACCGGCGGCCTTGGCCTCGTCGGGGAAAATTTCGGGCGTGGGATTGGCGCAGGCGAATATGATGGGGTCTTTGGCCATGCTGCGCACCATATCCCCGGTGAGAAGGCCGGGGGCGGACACGCCGATGAACACATCAGCGCCCTTTATCACATCACCGAGCGCCCCATGAAGCCCCTCGGGATTGGTGGAGCGGGCGATAAGCTGCTTTGCGCTGTTAAGCCCCGGCCTGCCGTCATAGATAGCGCCCTGCCTGTCGCACATGATGATATTTTTAAGCCCTACGTCCATTAGCAGGCGCACAATAGCCGTGCCCGCAGCGCCCGCGCCGGAGGTGACGATCTTCACATTTTCGGGCTTCTTCCCGACTACCTTCAGCGCGTTCATAAGCCCGGCGAGAGCAATGACCGCCGTGCCGTGCTGGTCGTCATGGAAAATGGGAATGTCACACTTTTGCTTGAGCTTTTCCTCAATCTCAAAGCAGCGTGGGGCGGAAATGTCCTCTAAATTCACCCCGCCGAAGGAGCCGGAGAGCAGGTACACGGTGTTGACGATATCGTCGACCTCTTTGCTCTTTATGCAGAGCGGTATGGCGTCGACCCCGCCAAATTCCTTGAACAGCACGCATTTGCCCTCCATAACGGGCATACCCGCCTCCGGGCCGATATCGCCCAGACCCAGCACCGCCGTACCGTCGGTGACAACGGCGACGGTGTTCCAGCGGCGGGTCAGCTCATAGCTTTTGCTGATGTCCTTTTGTATCTCGAGGCAGGGCTGGGCAACGCCGGGGGTGTACGCCAGCGACAGCTTTTCCCGGCTGTCCACCGCTACTCTTGAGCGAACCTCGATTTTTCCCGCCAGCTCATAGTGGAGCTTCAAAGATTCCTCGGTATAGTTCATGGCTCATACCATCCTTTCAGGGTCGACAAATTTATCAAAATCCTCCCCGGAGAGAAGCCCCAGCTTCAAAACCGCCTCCCGTAAGCTCAAGCCCTCGCGGTGGGCCAGCAGCGCGGCCTGTGCCGCCTTTTCATAGCCGATGGCGGGAGTGAGACAGGTCACCAGCATCAGAGAACGGCGGAGATTGCCCTCCATGGCCTCCCGGTCGGCGACTATGCCGTCAAAGCAGCGGAGCTTGAAGGAGCTTATCGCATCGGAGAGTATGCGCACGGAGTGGAGATAATTGTGGATAAGCACCGGCATAAAGACATTGAGCTGGAAGTTGCCCTGAGACGCCGCCATGGATATGGCCTGATCGTTTGCCATGACCTGCACCGCCACCATGGTCACCGCCTCGCATTGAGTGGGGTTGACCTTTCCGGGCATGATTGAAGAACCCGGTTCGTTTTCGGGGATGCGAATCTCGCCGATGCCGCAGCGCGGGCCGCTGGCAAGCCAGCGCACATCGTTTGCGAGCTTCATCATGTTGCACCCGAGCGCCTTCACCGCCCCGTGGGAGAAAACAAGGGCGTCCTTTGCGGTGAGCGCATGGAACTTGTTATCCTCCGTCACAAAAGGAAGCCCCGTCAGCGCGGCGAGCTCTGCCGCCGACTGTTCGGCAAAGCCTGCCGGAGCGTTGATGCCGGTGCCCACCGCTGTGCCGCCGAGGGCGAGCCTGTAAAGCCCCGCGCATGAGCTGGAAAGCTGTTCCAGAGCCGCTTCCAGCATACCGCGCCAGCCGGAGATCTCCTGAGAGAAGCGAATAGGCGTCGCGTCCTGGAGGTGGGTGCGGCCTATTTTGATAATGTCGGCGTTCTTCGCTTCCAGTGCCTTGCAGCTGTCAATAAGGGAGCGGACGGCGGGGATAAGGCAGAACTGGAGCTTCTCCGCCGCCGCGATGTGCATCGCGGTGGGGAAGGTATCGTTGGAGCTCTGGGACATGTTCACCGTGTCGTTGGGGTGCAGCAGCTTTTCCCCGGCAAGCTGATTGCCGCGGTTCGCGATGACCTCGTTCACGTTCATGTTGGTTTGGGTGCCGCTGCCGGTCTGCCAGACGGAGAGCGGGAAATTGCCTTCAAGCTTTCCGTCCAAAATCTCGTCACAGACCCGGCAGATAAGGCGGCAGCGCCGCTCGTCCAGCTTGCCGAGCTTGAAGTTTGCCAATGCCGCCGCTTTTTTCAGCAGGGCAAAGGCCCGGATAAGCTCCGGGGGCATCCTATCATTGCCGATGGGAAAATTTTCAAGGCTGCGCTGTGTCTGCGCACCCCAGAGTTTATCAGCCGGGACAAGGACTGTCCCCAGCGAATCATGCTCTTCACGGTATTCCATAGTGGATCACCTCTATATCGTTTATTCTGTTTATACAAATTATATCAGACAGATGATGACAAATCAATTATTCATTGTTTGTCATCGAAGCGGCTTCATTCGTCATTACGAAAATCCGATTTAGTGAATAATGAAAAATGAATAATACAAAATAAAAATCCGCTCTCTTACGAGAACGGATTTTTATTTTGGTGCGAGAGAGGAGACTTGAACTCCCACGTCGGTTGACACACGCCCCTCAAACGTGCCTGTCTACCTGTTCCAGCACTCTCGCATACAACGCCGGGTGCTTCAGCTCCATCCAAAGCTGCCTGCACCGCGAAAGGCGCGCCTCATTTAAGGCATGGGTTATTATAGCAGATTATCAGCTTTTGTCAAGATAAATTTTTTCGTTTATGCTGTTCCGGCCGAAAAAGCTGGGCACAGAGGCTCCACAAAGCCAGCGCCATGACCAGCAGCACCGCCCACGCGCCCCGGCTCATGGGCATGAGATAGCGCATTTTGAGATACGCGTGATAGCCAAGAAGAGAAGCAAACTGCATGAGCAGCGCGGCAGCCGCGAACATTGGGTCAACGAAAGCCAGCACCAGCGAAAGCGCATCCGCCCCAAAGAAATACCGCTCGTGCATATGCGGCAGAAGAAATGGGATACCAGCCGAGAGCAGCAGGGACGCGGCAGCCACTGCACGACCATTTATATAGCGGCGGCGGAAGAAGCACAGCCCCAGCACAGCGAACATGAAGAGAAAGGCAGCCAGTATCCCCAGATTTCCGGCTCGTGTCTGATCCCCGGTGACCGTCAGAAGGGCAAAAATGGACGAGGAGTTATAATTAAGCCCCGTGCCGATAGAGCCGGTCTGCCCCAGATACAAAAGAATAGTATCCGCAAAGGGCCGGCCGGCGACAACGGCAGGCAGCACGAGCAGCACATAACTGAGCGGGAAGATGAGAAAATGCTTCCACCTGAACTTACCCATCATCCAGACGACCGCATACACGGGCAGAATGAACACAGCCTGCAACTTGAAGCCAAAGGACAGCGCCGCGCAGACCATGGAGAGTATGGGCCTGTCTGCGAGAGCCAGATAGATCCCCAGCAGTGCGAGAGCGGCGTAGCAGCTGTCGCACTGACCCCAGAGGGCGCCGTTGAGAAAGACGGTTGGCAGAAACAGCGTTACAAAGAATACGGCAAAGGCGCGGCGGGGACTGCCCGTCACGAGACTGACGAGCTTCATTGCAGACCACGCCAGTACAATATCAAAAAACACGCTCAGCAGCTTTATCAGATACAGGTCTTTAATGTCAAAATACGAAAACAGAGCAAGAAAATACAAATAGGGTATATTATAATTCCCAACAGGCCGGGAAAGAGCCGCAAAGCCGCCGTGCTCACGGAAAAAATCCACCCACACTGTCAAAAAATTCCGGTAATCGCCGGTCTCATAGTCAAAAACCATCAGGCGCAGACCCATGGCCAGAGCCACCAGCAGAGCGGAAACCACGACAGGCGCGGGCCTTTTCAGAAGCCCGTCCCGATATAAAAGAGCCAGGGCGAACAGCCCCTCAAGCAGCAAAATTATCACAGCGGAGATATCCATAAGCAGCGCTGCCTCCGGGAAAAAGAATGAAGCAGACGGGAGAAGAACCTGCACGGATCAGCTCCCGTTTGCTAAAAAAACAGGCGGGAGCAAAACTCCCGCCGAAATTAACAAAAAAACCCTTGACTTATATAGCCGGGCAATGGTAAAATAGCTTGCTTTGTGCGCAAAGACGGGAGAGGAAACACCTCTCACTACCTACACACAGAGTATAACATTCACTGCATGCAAAGTCAACACTCAGCTTGCGAAACTGACAACGCAAGCGGGCGTTTGTAAAACTGATAAGGAGAGTACGCCAATGCCAAAAGATGTTCTCTATGGCAAGACCCTGCGCAAGAGCTTCGCCCGCACGCAGGAGATCATGGACATGCCAAACCTTCTGGAAATCCAGAAGAGCTCCTATGAGTGGTTCCTGAAAACCGGTCTGCGCGAGGTTTTCCGCGATGTGGATTCCGTCACGGACTACTCCGGCAATCTTGAGCTGAGCTTCATTGATTATTCCATGAACGAGAAGCCCAAGTACACCGAGGAGGAGTGCAAGGCCAGAGACGCAACATACGCCGCGCCCCTGAAGGTGCGCGTCCGCCTGCGCAATAAGGAGACAGAGGAAATCAAGGAGCAGGAGATCTTTATGGGTGATTTCCCCATAATGACCCCCGGCGGCACCTTTGTCATAAACGGCGCTGAGCGCGTTATCGTGTCTCAGATCATCCGTTCCCCCGGCGTGTATTTTGATAAGACTACTGACAAGTCCATGGAGAATATCTATACCTCCACGGTCATCCCCTATCATGGGGCATGGCTGGAGTATGAGACTGACGCCTCGGACATGTTCAATGTGCGCATTGATAAAAACCGGAAGCTGCCCATCACATGGTTCCTCAAGGCCATGGGCGCTTACGATGAGAGCCGCCCCGCCACCTGGCTCAGCTGCATTGATGATACGGCTGTGGGCTGCATCACAAACGAGCGTTTGAAGGAGGTCTTTGGCAATGATGAGCGCATAGTCGCCACCATCGACAGGGACACCACCTCCGGCAGGGACGAGTGCCTGCTTGAGATTTACCGCAAGCTGCGCCCCGGCGATCCTCCCACGGTGGAGTCTGCCGAGACTCTGCTGGACGGGCTGTTCTATGACCGCCGCCGCTACGAGGTTTCCAATGTGGGCCGCTACAAGTTCAACAAGAAGCTGGATCTCTTCCCGCGCATAGCGGGCTTTGAGCTGGCGGAAACTGTGGCTGACCCCTTCACCGGTGAGATCCTCTGCGAGGCGGGCGAGGTCATCACCCGCGATAAGGCCCGTGAGATCTCCGACGCCGGCGTTATCTCTGTGCTGCTCAAGGACGAGGATAAGACGGTGCGCGTGTTCTCCAACGGCATGGTGGATATTAAAAGGTTCGTGGACTTTGACGCGGAGGAGCTGGGTGTTACCGAGCGCGTGCGCGGCATCGTCATGAAGCAGCTTGTGGAGCAGTATCAGGGCGAGGCTCTGAAGGACGCTATCCGCGAGAATATTGATGTGCTAATACCCAAGCACATTGTGGCGGACGATATCTTTGCCTCCGTCAACTATCTCAACTGCCTTGCCCATGGCATCGGCGAGGCTGACGATATCGACCATCTGGGCAACCGCCGCGTCCGCTGCGTGGGCGAGCTGCTGCAAAACCAGTTCCGCATCGGCTTCAGCCGTATGGAGCGCGTCATCCGCGAGCGCATGACCCTTCAGGACCTGGATATAGTCACCCCCCAGAGCCTTATCAATATCCGCCCGGTCACGGCGGCAATAAAGGAGTTCTTCGGCTCCTCCCCGCTGAGCCAGTTCATGGATCAGACAAACCCCCTGGCAGAGCTTACTCACAAGCGCCGTATGTCGGCCCTCGGCCCCGGCGGCCTTTCAAGAGAGCGCGCCAGCTTCGATGTGCGAGACGTCCATTACACTCACTATGGCCGCCTCTGCCCCATCGAGACTCCTGAAGGCCCCAACATCGGCCTTATAAGCTATCTGGCCTCCTACGCCAGAGCCAACAAGTACGGCTTCCTGGCCGCCCCCTTCCGCAAGGTGGAAAAGGGCGCCTGCCGCGTCACCGATGAGGTGGAGTACATGACAGCCGATCAGGAGGATCAGTTCATTGTGGCTCAAGCCTCCGAGCCCGTGGACGAGAACGGCGTTTTCATCAACAAGCGCATCACCTGCCGCCACCGCAACGATACGGTCGAAGTCAACCGTGAAGAGGTGGACTATGTCGATATAAGCCCGAAGATGATGGTCTCCATAGCCACGGCTATGATCCCCTTCCTCGAGAACGACGACGCTAACCGTGCTCTGATGGGCGCGAACATGCAGCGTCAGGCCGTGCCGCTTATGACCACTCAGGCTCCCATCGTCGCCACCGGTATCGAGCACAAGTGCGCGGTGGACTCCGGCGTGTGCGTCGTAGCGGAGGGCGACGGCGTTGTTACCAGAGTGGACGCAAACTATGTCACCGTGCGTTATGACGCCGGTGAGACCAAGGATTACAAGCTCATCAAGTTTGCCCGCTCCAACCAGGGCACCTGCGTCAACCAGCGCCCCATCGTCTCCGTCAATGAGCGGGTGTGCAAGGGCGATGTTCTGGCTGACGGCCCCAGCACCTCCAACGGCGAGATATCCCTCGGCAAGAACATTCTCGTCGGTTATATGAACTGGGAGGGCTACAACTACGAGGACGCTATCCTGCTCAATGAGCGCCTCGTTATGGAAGATGTGTTCACCTCCATCCATGTGGAGGAATATGAGTGCGACTCCCGCGATACAAAGCTCGGCCCTGAGGAGATCACCCGCGATATACCCGGCGTGGGTGACGATGCGCTCAAGTATCTCGACGAGCGCGGCATCATCATGGTCGGCGCGGAGGTCACTGCCGGAGACATTCTGGTCGGCAAGGTCACTCCCAAGGGCGAGACTGACCTCACCGCCGAGGAGCGCCTGCTGCGCGCCATCTTCGGCGAGAAGGCGCGCGAGGTGCGCGATACCTCGCTTAAGGTTCCCCACGGCGAGAGCGGCATCATTGTCGATGTCAAGGTCTTTACCCGTGAAAACGGCGATGAGATGAACCCCGGCGTGAATCAGGTAGTCAGAGTCTACATTGCCCAGAAGCGCAAGATCTCCGTGGGAGATAAGATGGCCGGCCGCCACGGCAACAAGGG
>DKYJ01000051.1:0-42019 GCA_002493305.1 Clostridiales bacterium UBA7103
TGCATGGTGATGAAGGTGGGCTGAATAAGCGTCTCCTCCACCTTCTGGTCAAAGCACTCGTAGAGAGCGTTGCCCCAGGTCTTTTCCTTCTTGCTCATGTCAACACCGGCGGCGACAGCCGCGGCAACAGCCGCCTCGTCACCTTCGATGCTCATAAAGTCGATGCCCAGCTGCTCCTTGACGGCTTCCGCCATGGTCATGCGTCTGAAGCCGGGAGCGAGGGAGACATCTTGCTCCTGCCAGCGCACATCATAAGTGCCCAGCAGCTCCATGGCAGCGCCGGAGAGGAGATCCTCAAAGAGATCCATCATGTCATTAAAATCCGCGTAGGCCTGATACAGCTCGACAGTGGTAAACTCCGGGTTGTGCCGGGTGTCCATGCCCTCGTTGCGGAAGATGCGCCCTATCTCATACACCCGCTCGATGCCGCCCACGATAAGCCTTTTGAGGTTAAGCTCAGTCGCAATGCGCAGGTACATGTCAATATCCAGAGTATTGTGATGGGTGATAAAGGGTCTGGCG
This sequence comes from Clostridiales bacterium UBA7103, assembly GCA_002493305.1. Classification (GTDB taxonomy): domain Bacteria; phylum Bacillota; class Clostridia; order Oscillospirales; family Oscillospiraceae; genus Limivicinus. The sequence goes on from DKYJ01000051.1 coordinate 523, forward strand.
GTGGCGCCGCCGGAAATGGTGTTGAGAACGGGAGTTTCCACCTCGATATAGCCCCGGTTTTCAAGAAAACGGCGCACGAAGCTTACAAACTTGGAGCGAATCTCAAAATTGCGGCGGCTGTCGCTGTTGACGATAAGGTCAACATAGCGTTGACGGTATTTAAGCTCGGTATTGGTCATGCCGTGGAACTTCTCCGGCAGGGGGCGCAGGGACTTGGATAGCAGCACCGCGCTCTCGGCATGAACGCTTATCTCCTCGGTTTTGGTCTTGAACACATAGCCCGTGATGCCGATTATATCGCCGATATCATACTTGCGGAAATCCGCGAACTCCTGTTCGGATACAGCGTCCGCCCGGATATAGATCTGGATCTGCCCCCGGTCGTCCTTGATGTGGCAGAAGATGGCCTTGCCCATGCCGCGCTTGGACATTATGCGCCCGGCGACAGCCACAGTTTTGCCCTCAAATGCCTCATAATCGCCGGTTATCTCGGCGGAATAGGCGCTTCTTTCAAACTTAGTTATCTGGAAGGGGTCTCTGCCCTCTGCCTGCAATCCGGCCAGCTTATCGCGCCGAACCTGAAGTATCTCCGACAGCTCAAGCTCTTCGGGCTGTCTGTTGTTTTCCTGGCTCATGTGTCCCCTACCCCTTACTTGTTCTCCACAGTGATTATCTCAAACTTAAGCTCGCCCGCAGGCGCGGAGACGATGACAGTCTCCCCGGCGCGATGGCCGTGCAGCCCCTGACCCAGAGGGGAGTCGTCGGATATCCTGCCCATGCGGGGATTGGCCTCCTGAGAGCCGACGATCTCATAGGTCTCCTCAAAATCCTCGTCCACATCGCGAACCTTCACGATGCTGCCGAGCGTCACAGCATCCTTGGGTGTGTCCGCTTCTATATTATCCACGATCTCGGCGTTCTCAATGAGCACCTTCAGCTCCGCAATCTTGGAATAGAGCTTGCCCTGCTCTGTTTTAGCCTCGTCATACTCGCTGTTTTCAGACAGGTCGCCAAAGCTGCGAGCCTCTTTTATAAGCTCGGCCACTTCTTTCTCCCTGACGGTCTCCAGATAGTTCAGCTCTTCCTTGATAGCGTCAAGGCGCTCCTGGCTCATCTTAAATCTGCTCAAATTTGCCATAAAGCAGTTCTCCTTAAATTTATTTTATCATCGCGCCGCAGCGCAGGTGTTGTAGACTTTAGCTGAGCATACGCAGCGCGGTCATAAGCTGCTCATCGCCTGATGTGCTGGCGGTGCCGTCCGCGCCGCCGGTGGTGCCCTCGGTGGTACCGGTGGTGGATTCATCGGTATTGAAAACGATCATATCCGGCACAACGCCGCCCTTTTTGGCGATATCCACGCCGTTTGCGGTGAGATAGCTGCGGGTGGAAAGGCGCAGGGCGCTGCCGTCTTCAAGCGGGATGACCTCCTGCGTTCTTGTGTTGCCGGTGGTGGGCTCGCCCAGTATGCTTGCCCAGCCAAACTCCTGAAGCACTGCCGCGCAAAGCTCCGCCTCACGGAAGGTCTGGCTGTTCACCAGCACGCACATGGGAAGCTGGATACACATGCCGTCAGACTCGGTGACGGTCTGGTCGCCGTTTTTATCCGCCTCAGAGAAGATGCGGCCCTTGGGGAGCAGATAGTCAAGCAGGGAGGCTATCTCCGCGGTAAGTCCGCCGGAGTTGTTGCGCAGGTCTATGACCAGCGCCGTGGCTCCCTGAGCCAGAAGCGACTCAATAGCGTCCATGGCGAGCTGGCCGCTGCCGGCCTCAAAGTTCTTTATCTGCACATAGCCCGCGCCGGTTTTTTCCATACGGCTGACAACGCTGCCCGTGCTCAGGTCGGTGCAGTCCACCGTCAGGTACTGGGTGCCATTGCTGATATCCAGCACGAACTTGCCGCTGAGCTTGGAGCGGATAAGCGTGCGCACTTCGTCAAGGCTGTAATTTGCCACGCTTTCCCCATCCACGGCGGTGATGACCATGCCCACGGCAAGGGCGCTGGGCGTGGCCTTGGCGGCGGGAGAATCAGGACTGACAGAGAGCACCTGAAATCCGCCGTTATTTTCGTCCTTGATAAGGGTCATACCGATGTCGGCATAATCGTTTGCCGAGGTGAGCTGATACGCGCGGTACTCGTCCGGCGTCAAAAACACGCTCCAGCTGTCGCCAAGGCCGGAAACCATGGCCGCCGCGGCGTAATAGCCAAGGCTTGACCTGTCCACGGGGTCGATATATCTCTCGTCCACCATGTCCTTAATCTCGATATAGCGCTTGGCCTCAGCGAAATCGTCCTTACCGCCGACCTTGCTTAACATATCGGAGTAGGTCAGCCAATATGTGCCGCCCCCCAGCAGCACGCAGAAGATAATAACATATTTCAGCTTCAGCCTTATGTTGAAAAAGGCCGAAAATATCCTGCCCAGAGCGGCTAATATATTTTTGCCAAAAGTTTTCATTTTACTTCCTCCTAAAGCTTACGGAAGTTGAACCATGCCGGTTTTAACAGGCAAATTTTCCCCAATACAGCGTTAAGCGGCTTGACAATATCAACAGATATTCTCTGCGCCACTTGCCTCGTCTTGGGAAAAATTTGTTCTGTTTAAACTGTGAAGCACCCGCCGGCGAGTTAATTTTGGTTGATTTTTTCTTTTTATCTTATCCCTAATCGAAGCCCAGCGTAGCGGGTTCGATTAGGAGAGGAAGATGGCGCTGATGGATATGCAGCTTTCGCTCTCAGCGTAAGCGGAATGGAATCAGCGTTATCTGACGAGCTGTCGCCCGCCAAGGCGAAAAGAGGAAAAAGTGGCTAAATTAGCCGCCGACGGGCGACATGGGTTCGATTCCCGTCAGCTTAAGCAGGACTGACTTTACCGGACAGCCAAACCGCGGGCTGCCCGGCAGATGATTTTCAGATGTTAAACGCCGCAGTCCGGCGAGAAGGTGAGCCCGGAGAAAAACTGCTCCGGATCAATGCGGCTGCCGCCGCTGCGCACCTCAAAATGCAGGTGCGGCCCAGTGGACACGCCTGTGCTGCCCACATAGCCGACAGTATCCCCCTGAGAGACGCTCTGCCCCTCGGAGACTGCATAGGAGGACATATGCCCATAGAGCGTTACATACCCGTTGCCGTGGTCTATCATAACGCAGTTGCCATATCCGCCGTTGACATCGGCAAGGATGACCGTGCCGCCGTCCGCCGCGACAATGGCCGCGCCGTAGCCCGCGCCGATATCAAGGCCAGTATGGTTCTTATAGGCGCCGGTTACAGGATGGATCCTGGGCCCAAAGCGGCTGGTGATATATGTGCAGGAGGGGCAAGGCCAGATGAAATTGCCGTTGCCTACGGCGCCACCGCCTCCGCCGCCGCCCGGGTTGTTGGCGGCCGCTTCCGCAGCGTGCTGCCGCTCAAGCTCAGCCACAAGCTCATCTATCCTGGCGTTGGCCGCGTCCTCGGCGGCAAGAATAGCGTCATACTCCGCCTGACGGTTGGCAATATCCTCCTCAAGGCTGAGGATAAGCTGTGTTGCCTCCTCAATGTCCTTTTCAAGGGCTTCCTGCTCGGCACGAAGCTCCGCCTGTCTGGCCTCAAGCTCGGTTTTTACAGCCTCATATTCCGCCTTTACCTGCTCGGTGTTCTCTCTGGCGGCTATGTACTCGTCCTCCAGCTCCCGGTCGCTCTCCATAATTTCGCCGATATCGTCCATCGCGGTGAGCAGCTCACCGAGATTGGTAGTGTTGAGCACCATGGCGAGGAAGCCGTAGTTCCCGTTTTCCTCCATGGCGCGCACACGCTCCCGGTAACGCTCAAGCTGCATCTGTTCAAGCGCTCTGGCCTGTTCCAGCTCCTTGAGCTTGTCCGCGATCATCTCATCGTAAAGAGCGATTTCCTGGGCGTTGAGCTGTATCTGCTGTATTGTATACATGTTGCGTTCATCCATGGCCAGCTTTCGCTCAAGCACGGTGGCGTGTTCGCCTTCAAGCTGATCCACCACCGCCTGCTTTTCCTGCCGCTGGGCGGTTATCTCGTCACGCTGGGATTTTAGCGCGTCTATCTCGTCCTGAGTTACGGCAAAGGACGAAACCGGCGCCGCTGACAGCAGCAATGACATGGCAAGCACCATAGACAGGAGGGTTTTGCTTCTCTTTATTTTCATATCTTATCCCTTTTTCTTAGGTAAGCTCCGAACGAATCGCCTCGGCGCTTACCTGTCCATGCTTTATATCTCTGCTCAGCTTTATATCTCTGCTCAGCAGTTCCAGTATGTAAGCCCGGAGAAATAGGCCGTGGGGTCGGTTCTGCCGCCGTTTACAAATACCTCAAAGTGGCAGTGCACACCGGTGGCCCGGCCAGTATCTCCAAGATACCCGACGACCTGTCCCTGCTCGACCCAATCTCCCTTACTCACAGCCATGCCGGACATATGGGCATAGAGGGTCTGGGTAGAGTTGCCGTGGTCTATAACCACATAGTTCCCGTAGCCACCGTCATAAGAAGCAGTTATTACCTGACCTCCGTCTGCGGCGACTATGCTGTTGCCAGCGTTGCCGAAGCCGTCGATATCGATGCCGCTGTGATAGCGCGTCTCACCGGTAAATGGGTCTATACGGTTGCCAAATCGGCTTGTTACTCTTGTGCTGCACGGAACCGGCCAGATGAATGAGCCTGTCCCGGAAGCGCCGCCGGGGTTCAGCCCGCCGGTATTGCCGCCGCCGTTGTCCCCGCCGCTGTTTCCACCTCCATTGTCTCCACCGCCGGAGGGATTGTTGGCAGCTTCCTGACGCTTCTGCTCGTTATACTGCTGTATCATTGCAAGTATCGTGGACGCCGCAGCGGCTTCCTCCGCCTCGGCAGCCTCGTAAGCTTCTATGGCCTTTTGGATCTCGCTCTCCAGAGAGTTCAGCGTCTCCTGAGCCTCCTGAATATCTTCTTCTATGCGGGCCTGCTCCACGCGTAGCTCATCTTGCTTTTCGCCGTATTCTTCGCGTACCTGCTCATACTCCGCCTTTATATCCTCGGTCTCCTCACGGGCGGCGACATACTCCTTTTCAAGGCGCTTGTCGCTCTCCATTATCTCGCCCATGTCGTCAATGGCGGTCAGAAGCTCACCGAAGCTCTCCGCCCCGGCAAAAAGGGCAAGGATATTGTAGCCCCCGCTCTCCTCCATGGCACGTACTCTGGCGCGGTAGCGCTGGCGCTGGTCAGCCTCGCGGGTTCTGGCCTGCTCAAGCTCCTGCGCCTTCTCTTCGATCATGCCGTCATACAAGGCGATCTCCTGGGCGACCAAATCGAGTTGCTCCTGCGCAGCCCTGCCCTGTTCTTCCAGGGCAAGCTTCTGCTCGAGGACATTGGCTTTATCAGCCTTGAGAGCCTCTACTCTGGCTTTCGCGTCCTGCACGCGGTTTGATATTTCGTTTTTCTGATTCTGAAGGTTGTCAATATCGCTCTGGTTCACAGCCGAGGCCGACATTGGTATGAGGCTCGCCATAAGCGTGACGACCATCAGGACGGCCAGCGCCAAAGCGATTATGGCCGTCATGCGTTTTCTTCTCATAAGTAAAATTCTCCAGATTATCGCTCGTTTAATACAAGGATTACACAAGTAAGTGATGAATAAATCGTCAAGAGCAGATTGTGAGAAAATTTGTGTTCTGGTGAAGGCACTTTTTGCAGACATACTTTGTGTATTGGGGAAAAAGTGGCGAAGGCAGGACACAAATCGTCCACAAGATGCCGCAGGCGGTTTATTCAGCGCTTACTTCTTAAACCTTCAGGTAATTTCTTATCGCGTTCACGCCGCCGAAAGCGCCGACCAGCACGCCGGTACCCAAAAACACGATGAGCACTTCCAGCGCGACAGAGCTGAAGGGCACGACCTCGATAAAGCTGCCGGCCAGAGAGGAAAGGAGCTTACCGGTGAGCAGCTCATATATTCCCCACTCCGCCGCAAAGGCGAGCCCGCCGCCGAGCAGGCCCAGCGCCAGCCCCTCCACCACGAAGGGCAGCCGGATAAAGCCGTTGTTCGCGCCCACCATCTTCATGATGGCGATCTCCTCTCGCCGGCCGAAGGTAGCAAGCTTAATGGTGTTGGACATGATGAACACGGACACGAACACCAGAATAACTATCAGCACCAGCGACACTATGCTCACGATGTTGCGCACCGTGACCATGGTGTTTGCGTACTCAAGATGAGCGTTGACCTTGGCCACACCGGGGATGGCCTCCATCTCCGCCTTGGTCTGGGCCATGAGCGCGATATCCGCGAGCTTGATGACATAGCGGTGGCGGAACACCGTCTCGTCGATGCCCTCTCTCAGGCTCTCGTCATACTTGCTCATGAAGTTATCCATAGCGTCCCCGCGGGAGACGAACTCCACCGAGCTTATATTGTCTATCGCCAGAAGCTGACCCTCCAGCGTCTTTGCCTGCTCCTCGTCCATGCTCTCGTCCACAAAGGCGACGATCTCATTCTGCTGCTCAAGGTCTTTTATCAGCGAGTCGATATTGACCGAAAGTAGGGACATGGTGCCCATGATGATAAGGCAGGCCATAATGATCGTGACCGACGCGAAGGACATAAACCCGTGGGTGGAAATGCTGCGAAAGCCCTCGCGTATAAGATAACCGCATCTACTCAATCTCATAGCTGTAATACCCGTCCATTCCGTCGCTGATCACATGGCCGCCGTCAATGGTGATAACGCGCTTTGAAAAAGCGTTGACCAGCTCCTTCTCATGAGTCACCACAAGGATCGTGGTGCCCATCTCGTTTATCTTTTCAAACAGGAGCATAAGCTCCAGACTGCGCACCGGGTCAAGGTTGCCGGTAGGCTCGTCCGCCACTATCATGCGGGGGCTGTTGACAAGCGCCCGGGCAATGGCCACACGCTGCTGCTCACCGCCGGACAACTCTCCGGGCATGCGCTTTTCGCGGCCCTCAAGCCCCACAAGCTCCAGCACATATGGCACACGGCGGCCGATCTCCTTATTGGAGGCGCCCACAACACGCATGGCAAAAGCCACGTTGTCGTACACCGTCATATTCTCGATGAGGCGGTAGTCCTGAAAGATGACTCCCAGCGTTCTCCTCACCTTTGGCAGCTTGCGCCGCTTGATTTTCGCCATATCGAAGTCATTCACCGTGATGCTGCCGGAAGTGGCGGCTATCTCGCCGGTGATGAGCTTCATAATGGTGGTTTTACCGGAGCCGGAGGGACCCACCAGAAAGACGAATTCGCCCTCGTTTATGCTCAGGTCGATCCCGTCCAGGGCAACTGTCCCGCTGCTCTCGTAAACCTTTGTTACGCCGTTCATACGAACCATAGAAAATCCTCCGAATGTCTCGGGCTGACAGGCGAACGTGGATAAGCCTATCTGCCCTTTTATTCAGTTCTTGCTCCCGTTGAGGGAATCAAGATACATCTTCACCATCATGGCAACTTTGAACACGATGGCATGGTCAAACTCCCGCAGGTCAAGGCCGGTTATTTTTTTGATCTTCTCAAGCCTGTACACAAGAGTGTTTCTATGTACATAGAGCTTACGGGAGGTTTCCGATACGTTAAGGTTGTTCTCAAAGAACTTGTTTATAGTCTCCAAAGTGTCCTCGTCCAGCGTCTCGATGGGGCTTTTCTTGAACACTTCGTTCAAAAACATCTCGCAAAGGGTGGTGGGCAGCTGATAGATGATGCGGCCCAGACCCAGGGTCTCATAATTTATGATGGTCTTTTCGCTCTCAAAGACCCGGCCAACCTCGATGGCGACCTGAGCCTCCTTATAGCGGTCGGCAAGCTCGCGCAGATGGCGGGCATTGGTGCTTATGCCTATAACGCTCTTTACACCCAGCTCCTCATGGAGCACGTTTTCAATGCTGCGCGCGGCCTTCATCACTTCCTCATGGTCGTCCGGGGAGTTGAGCGCCTTGACGACGACGACATCGCTTTCATTGATGCTCAGCACAAAATCCCGCTGCTTATCGGGGAAGAGGCGCTGGATTACCTCAACAGCGGCAATGTCGCTGTTCTCCATCTGGCGCGCCAGAAGCACACAGCGCGGCTCATCAGTGACAAAATGCAGCTCTTTGGCCCTAACATATACATCGCCGGGCAGGATATTGTCTGAAATGATATTCTTTACAAAAGCAGCCTTGTTGTGCTTCTCCTCATAGCTGCTCTTGGCCTCATTAAAGGCAACCGCCGCCACGGCGCAGACAGTCCTCGCCTCAGCGTCAGACCCATCCACAAAGGCGGCGTAATCCAGGCGGGCACTGCTGGAGGACAGGGAGCAGTAAGTCCGCGCCGCCGTCGTCACAACATGCTCCCCCGCCGGGAAGTCATACGCATGGAAGTCATCCAGTCTGGAGCCGATCATCGCAAGCTCACTGCTGGCCACAACAAAGCCCTGTTCATCAACAACGCCGACCGTCCTGTCAATGGCGTCTTTCATCTGAATTATCACATTCTGGAATATTCTGCTGGACATAGCTCATCCTCCCAAACTGTGCGGATATGGCTTCTCCTGTTTCAATTGCGGTTTATAAGTTTATAAAATATGGCAAAATGCCGTATCATTACCGCAACCCCGCATTTCTCTTTCTACATAATAACCCCATTTTATGTGATTTTCAACAGAAAACGGCAAGAAATTTTGTGAACTTTTTTGTAATCGTATATCATTCGTGCAAAAAAACGCTGGAAACTCTGATATTTTTTGACTATTTTTCCGCATTTTTGTTTTTGAACACTATGCACAAATCATTTTTGTCAAGCTCCCGAATTTTTCCGGCTGCGGAGCTCTCGTCAAGGGTAAGCCCTCCCACAGTCAGACGGCGCAGCTCAAGAACCGGCGTGCCCCTTGAGGCAAGCATTCGGCGTACCTGGTGGTACTTCCCTTCCCGCACGGTGACATAACATTCGTCCTTTCCGAGAAGCTCCAGCTTCGCGGGCAGGCAGCGTGTTCCGTCCCTGAGAGTGAGCCCCTGCGCGAAGGCTTCCGCGTCTTTCTGCCCAAGCTCTCCTTCTACCCTTGCATAATACATTTTTTCTACACAAAATTTTGGCGAAATGACCCGATGGGCAAAATCTCCGTCGTCCGTCAGCAGCAGAAGGCCGCTGGTGTCCTTATCAAGCCGCCCCACCGGAAAAAGGCCCATGCGCCGCAGCCGCTCCGGCAGCAGGTCAAGCACCGTGCGCTGCTTTGAGTCCCTCGTGGCGGTCAAAACGCCGGCGGGCTTATCCATCATATAATAATGAAATCGGCTGTATCGCACCTGTTTCCCGTCGAGGCATACCCGGTCTGTTTCAGGTTCCACCTGCGTCTCCGGGCGCACGGCGGCGCCGCCGTTAATAGTTACTCTGCCGCTTTTTATCAGCTTTTTCAGTTCCTTGCGAGAGCCCAGCCCAGCATCGTTGAGCAGTTTATCCAGCCTCATTGTGCACCCCGTAATTCAGGAAAATTATTGCAATTTGGTTATATTATAACATACTTTTACAGCTTTGTGAATACCCTAATACAAATCAGCTAAAAAGGGGTATTGCGGCAATGGTGATCGGGGGTAAATTAACGAAGAGACGGGCGCTGCTGTGTGTGCTTCTCAGCGCTGTGGTCATTGTGGGGCTTATCGCCCTGCGCTGGAACGCGGGTCGGGATGACCTGTCCACGCTTGAGGGTCGGCTCAAGTTCATCTCGGAGCTTGGCTGGGAGGCGGACGCGGCAAGCGAAACGCATCAGGGCGTGCTTATCCCGGATACGCTCGACGGCGTTATGGCGGAGTATAACGCCATGCAGCTTGAGCAGGGCTATGATCTGAACCGGCATCTCGGCGAGCGCTGCGAGCAGTACAGCTATGTGCTGACAAACTACCCCGACAGCGCAACGGTTTACATAACTTTGTATGTTCAGGGCCGCCAGCTCATCGCCGGTGATGTACACACTGCCTCAATAAACGGCTTCATGCACGGTATAGAGCGAAAATAGCAAAAGCGAGGCTTATTGAAGCCTCGCTTTTGCCTTGAGCTATTTAATCTCAATGATCACCGGCTCTCCGTCAGTGCGCAGCACGCCGCCGTAAACCTCGATGTCCCTGTCGTCGATCAAATTGGTATAGACCCCGTCCGGCGCATCGACAGGCACAAGGGCGCTCTCTCCCCGCAGGCTGAAAACGCCGAGCATCTGCCGCTCGCCCTTGCTGTGCGCTGCGAGCAGCACATCCCGCGCCGCGGCCTTCACCTCGTATCTGCTGTCGGCGAGCAGCGGGTCTTTTTTTATCTTATACAGCCGCGCGAGCAGCCTTGAGAGGTCTTTTCCCGTCTGCCAGTCCACAGGGTCTTTTTCAAAAAGGCTGGGTCTGTGCCTTACCTCCCGCTCCTGTCCGGCGTAGAGCAGCGTCATTCCCTTCTGGAAATACAAAAACGCCGTCCAGTTTCTGAGCTTTCGCTCATCGCCGATCATCAGCCCGGCGCGGGCCCGGTCATGGTTTTCAAGGAAGCGGAGCTTCACGAAGTTATCTGGGTATATCGCCTCCTGCCGGTTGATGGCGGCGGCGTATTCGCTCAGAGGGAGCTTTCCGGTGAGATAATCCTTGAAATATGAAAAAATGTCATACTCATAGGACACGTCAAAGGCATGAAAAAGCTCGCTGTCGGATAGGCTCGCCACACCGCGCGAGCGATTGTCAACGATAAATTCCGGCTCGACCGACTCGCTGAGCCACAGGCAGCCGGGACGCACCCGCTCGACCTCTCGCCGGGCGCGCAGCCAAAAATCCAGCGGGATAAGCGGCGCCACATCGCAGCGAAAGCCGTCGACTATCCCCGCCCACATTTTGAGCGTCTCTATCTGATAGTCCCACAGCGCGGCGTTGGAGTAATCAAGATCTATAACATCCGTCCAGTCACCTATTCTGTTGCCGAAGCTCCCGTCCGGCCTGTGGTAAAACCAATCCGGGTGGTGCTCGGCAAGCCAAGAATCGGGCGAGGTGTGGTTGTAGACCACATCTATGATGCAGCGCATATCCAGCGCGTGGATAGCGTCAACCAAATCCCTGAAATCGTCCATCGTCCCCAGCGCGGGGTCTATCGTCCTGTAATCCTTTATCGCATAGGGGCTGCCGAGCGTACCTTTGCGGGCAGTTTCTCCGATAGGATGGATTGGCATCAGCCATATAATGTCCACGCCGAGAGCCTTGATGCGTGAAAGCTCGTCCCGCACCTGCCGGAATGTCCCCTCCTCGCTGAAATTGCGCACGAATACGGAGTACATCACCATGTTCCGATAAGTTTTCGAAGTGTTTACCGCCATGTTCTTTCTCCTTTCAGGCAAACGATACGCCGCCCGTGAAATGCTTCGCGGCATGATAATTGAGTATAACATACGGCAGGATATTTTGTACACGGTTTTTAAGGAGGAAAAACCACTTGATATTCACAATTTCAATTTGTATACGGCATCGTTTAAGCCGGTCAGAATATAAGTCTCTTCATTCGCTCTTTGATCGGATCAAACGCGCTTTGCGCCCGAAGGCCGCAGTTCTCTACTACCAGACTTGGCAAAAAGGACACCGCGCCTTTCGGGCGGTGTCCTTTTGGTATGCTTTACACTAAGAATACAGCATCATGGACAAAATTGTTTCTACCTTCTTATATTCTGTTATGGGACAAGCATTGGTCATCCGCCCTGCTGCAAAGCACCACATCAAGCTCCGGCAATGACCAACTATGCAACATCTGCCAGTGCCGCCAGATGACGGGGCTTATTTTTCTCCAAGGTGCCGTTTTAGCTACGCCTCTCTTAATAACTATGTTTGTTATCTCTCTCCCCGTATACTCCCTGTCGGAGAATACAGGGTCATTATCCATCCTTGCAGCTTCCTTGCTTCTTGGACCAGACATGGCTGTTGATGCGGGACGGAATATTTTCCTTGATGTATTTTACAGCATCGATCAACTTTTCCTGAGAGATTCCGGTTTTTACACCCATAGAAGTGAGCATACCGTTGAGATCCTCAGTAGCGGAGTTTCCCGAGGCACCCGGCGCATAGGGACAGCCACCCAACCCTCCGGCCGATGCCTCGAACCGATATATACCCATCTGCATGGCTGTTACCGTGTTTGCTAAAGCCATGCCCATGGTGTCATGCAGATGAAGCTTTATCTTGCCAGCCGGTACAATCCTTAAAACCGCCCCTGTAATCTTTTCTATAAGCACAGGGTTAGCGGTACCTATTGTGTCAGCAAGAATAATTTCATCGGCCCCATTGTCAATACCCACCTTTACTGCATTCACAACTTTTTCCGCGGTGATCTCTTCCCCGAACGGACAACCGAATGCCGTGGCTAATGCCAGACAAAAGGTCATACCCGTCGGCTGGATACTTTTCAGCTCATCCATTTGCTGAAAAGATTCCCACGTCGTGCGGTTGACATTGTTTAAGTTATGTTTTTCGCTCACGGAGACAACATATGTCACCCCATTTAGTCCTGATTCAACCGCTCGTTCCATTCCCTTTAAGTTAGGGACAAGCCCAATCATTTTAATATTTCTTTTCTCAGCCCATGGTTTAACTTTCCGAATAAGCTCAGCGGCATCGGCCATCTGGGGGATCCATTTTGGACTGACAAAGGATACCAGTTCCATGCTGGAAACTCCTGTATCCATGATCTTTCTGGCAAGTGCCGCCTTTGTGTCGGTCGGGATCACATCATTTACATTCTGTATCCCGTCCCGCAGTCCGACATCTGTTATCTCCACATATGCAGGAACATGCAATCAAATCACCCCTCTATCCCTCAAATTCACGACTTCCTCTCGAGAGAGCCCCAGCATCCCGCCATAGATTTCTTCATTATGTTCTCCAAGCTCTGGAGCACATTTTCGAACTTCCGGCATGGTTTTCGACATTTTTATATGGCATCCATTCACATGCATATCCCCAATAACCGGATGCCTGACCACAGGAAACATGTTTCTCTCGTTTATGTAATAAGGGTCGTTTGCTACCTGCGCCACAGTCATAACCGGAGCCGCAGGGACACCGGCATCCAAAACCAGCTTGACGACCTCTTCAGTGGACTGGCTGGCTGTCCACTCCTGTATGATATCGTGCAGTTGCTGTTGATTCTTGAGCCGCAGCTCCATTGTCTCAAAACGGGGATCGCAGATCAGCTCCGGCCTCTTTATTGCAGAAGTGCAAAACAGCTCATACAGTTTTTGATTGGCGCATCCTATTACCAGATAGCCGTCCTTTGCACGAAATGAGTCATAGGGTGAAGCTGCCGCATATCGATTGCCCATCCGCGCCGGTTCCTTCCCTGTGGCAAAGTAGCGCATGGTGGCATTTTCCAGGCTCATTATCACAGAGTCCGCCAGAGACACATCCACGTGCTGACCAACTCCGGTACGATCTCTCGCCCGGAGGGCCGCCAGCAGCCCGACTGTCATTGAGATTCCAGCCAACACATCTCCAATGGCATTTCCAGATCGGGTGGGGCCGTCTTCGGGCCAGCCGGTAATGCTCATTAATCCGCCCATAGCTTGAGAAATAATATCGTATCCTGGTCTGGAAGCATATTCTCCTTCCTGTCCAAAAGCGGATATAGATCCAAGAATGATTTGGGGGTTGACCTTCACCAGCTGGTCATAGTCGATCCCCAGTTTTTTCATAACCCCGGGTCTGTAGTTTTCTACAACGATATCCGCCTTTGCCACCAGCTCAAAAAACAGCTTCTTTCCCTCGTCAGATTTGAGATTAAGGGTGATTCCCATTTTATTGCGGTTCACGTTCGCAAAATATAGGCTCCCACCATTTAGAAATGGACCGTAACCTCTTGTGTCATCGCCCTTTCCCGGAATTTCGATCTTGATAACTTCAGCGCCCATATCCGCCATAAGCATGGTGGAAAAAGGTCCGGAATAGACCCGTGTCAAGTCTAAAACTCTGACGCCTTCTAACGCTTTCACAAGGTTCACCTGCCTCACTCAACTTAAAGTTTCTCCAGTATTTCCTCTTCTACGAGCTTTTCTATGATCATCTGCCCGTGGTTTGTCTGCTCATGCGCGCACACGGAAACCGCAGCATTCTTCTCAGGAACAACTATTATCCATTTTCCCCAAGACCCGGAGCAGTAGTAAGCCCCGGGATATTTATCCGGATATATATCTGTCCAGAATTGATATCCATAGCCCCTGCTGGGTCTGGCTGCCGACACGTCCGGGAATACCACAAGAGCATCTTCAAACCGCCCTTCCCCGGTGCCATAGTCGCCCATGTACTCTGGGGGGGTATGGGTTATGCCGGAACTTGCTGTATCTATATACTCAGCCGGAACGATTTGCCTCCCGTTCCATTCGCCCCGCTGAAGCAAAAATTGCCCAAATCTTGCCATCTCCGATGTGGACAGCATCAAACCACTTCCGCCGATAGTTATTCCGCGATAGCAGCTCGGCCATGTCACATTTTCAATTTCTAATGGGCAAAAAAGTTCCTTTTGCAGAAGCTCTCTCACGCTTATTCCCATAGTTCGCTGTACCAAAGCCGCCAGCATATAAGATGCCCCTGTATCATAATCAAAAACAGTGCCGGGCTGATTTTTCATATCTCTGGAGAGATAATACTGTTCCACATCCGGTATGTCGCAGGTGCGGAATTCTCCGTTCATGGCGTCCTTCATTCCGACCCTCATGGTCAGCAAATCTTCAACCCGTATCTGTAGAAGGCGCTCATCTGGAGCCGCAGGCAGCTTATCCTCGAAGAAGGGCGCGATCTTGTCATTCAGCCGGAAATATCCTCTGTCAATTGCAAGCCCAACCGCCACGGATGTAAAGCTTTTGCTAATAGAATGAATATTCCTTCGTTCGTCAAAAATCCAGTTATGCTCAGCAAGAAAACTGCCATTGTGAAAAACACCCACACCTCTCATGCGCAGCCTTGCCTTGTCAGCCCGAGTTATAAAGCCCTTAAGAAAGCTCTCGTTCATTTTGCCGCTCCTTCTCTCATAAAAGTGCCAGTGCCGTAAACGGTACATAGGTAACAATTAGAACACATACAATGCCTATCAACATGAATGGAATTGCTTCTCTTATGGTATCCACCGTATTTGCACCTGCCAGCTTCGCACCAAAATACAGAGAACCGGCCAGCGGCGGAGTAATTGAGCCAATATTCAGGTTGCAAAGCATAATAGCGCCGAAATGGATGGGGTCAATGCCCATAGCCTGTACGGAAGGTAAAAGCAGCGGCGTCATGATCAGGATGCCTGAGTTAAGATCAATAAATGTGCCCTGAATCAAAAAAACGATATTGAGGACAAAAAGAAATACATACTTGTTCTTGAAATTCTCTACTATAAATTCTGCGAGGGAATCTGCCACGCCTGAGAGCGTAAACACATAGCCGGCGGATCGAGCAAAGCACAGCAGACAGCAGATCATGGCGGTGGTCGCCATACTGTCCCTAAAAACACAATACAGGCTGCTGTCCATTTTCTTGCCTTGGATCCGTCTGCGTATAAACTTCAGGAAATAGTATATGATCCCGTAAGCGACGCTCACCGCGCCGGCTTCTGTCGCAGTAAAAATGCCGCCGTATATGCCACCGAAGATAATGATTGGCATAAGCAGGGCGCCAAATGAGTTGACAAGATTTTTACCCACATTTTTGGAATATACTGAGAATTTAAACTCATCCCCGCGCGCCGGTTCCGTGTTTTTTTGAGAGATACGGTTCCAAACAAGATACCCGGCGGCAAACATGATCCCTGGAATAATGGTGGAAAGCCAGACCTCCGATACCTTGCAGCCCGCACAGAGTGCAAACATAATTCCGGGGACACTGGGCGGAATAAGCGTTCCAAGATATGAACACGCAGAGACGAGCGCGCCGCTGTAACTCTTTTTATAGCCTTTCTTGGTCATTTCGGGGATCATGATACCCCCGATTGTAGCCATAGTTGCCATATTGGACCCGGTAAGTACACCGAAAGCCAAAGAAGCCAGGATTGTAACCGCTCCAAGGCTGGCCTTTGCCCTGCCGGCGATGGCATCTATGAGTTTGATCAGCTGCTCCGAAATGCCGCTGTATTGCATGATACCACCCGCAAGGACGAAAAAGGGAATCGCAAGATAGGCAAAGCTATCTAATGTCGTATACAGGCCTTGAGCAAAATATGGGAACTTGATGCCGACAAGGAAAAACATAAGGAGTGCGGTACCTCCCATGGCAAAAGCTATCGGCACCCGGAATGCACAGGCTAATAAAACAAAAATAAGAATAAAAAATATGATGATAAGAATAGCTGACATGCTAGTCCCCTTTCTGTGACAGGATCTTCTGTACGCATAACGCTTGTCGCTTATCGGCGGCAGCGGCATACAGTTATAAAATGATCGTCATGGTCTCCCGTGACCCTATTTTTCCTCAAGCTTCGTTCAGTCCCATGGGGTCAACGGCAGGGAGAAACAGAAGCGCCGTCTCATGTATACACATCAGCAGCAGCCCTACGAAGGTAGACATATACGGTATTCTCATGGGTATCCTCAGTGATGTTGACAATGCCGGATATCTGGCTAACATGAATTGACCGTAGAGTACAGTTGATATAACAAGCACAGCTATGCTCATCACCTGAGCAAGACGAATAATCACTTTCAACGCTCTCTGGGGATTTTTGGCCACTTTGTTCAAAATCGCGTCAATAAGCTGCACATCGATATGTCCGCCGATCTGAGTAACATAACCCATGCTAATAAAAACGAACCACAAAAACGCATATCGGGATAATTCGTCCGCCCATGGTGTAGCTATATACAGCCAATACCTGCATATAACGGCTATGAGTACGGATATGACCAGCAGCGCGCTGCCAAACACCATAAACACACTTTCAATTTTCATAAAAACGCCCATTACAGTGCGTATGACCTTCGTCAGATTTTTTTCCATTGCATCCTCCTATTGAACATAAGCGCGTTAAGTGCAGGTGTAATTTCACCTCATAGCCGCTTTAAAATGGGGGGGAGTTTTTCTCTTGAGATTTTGTCAATGCAGAGGCCCGTAAGCGAACCTCTGCATTGACACGAGCAAATTAGCCTGATGGAAATCTAAACCGTGTCGGCTGCTTAAATTCCAAAATCCTGATGGATTCTCGCCATGAGATCGCTATCGTACTTTTTACCCTCGGTTTCCCACACGCTCATAGCTGCTTCCTTCAGTTCTTTCTTGAACGCCTCATCCGGGTAGCTCACCTCGATGCTGCCGTTAGACACAGCATCGTCCAGCAGCTGCTGCTCGTAGTCACGGGCAAAGCTGAGTTCAGAGGCACTGACAGCCATGCAGGTTTCCTGCAGAAGGGCCTGATCTTCTGCAGAAAGGCTATTCCAGAAGTCTTGGGAAACACACAGGGAGTTGGCACAATAGAGGTAATTCAGCATGGTGATATACGGGGTCATTTCCAATGTTCCGAGGTTATAAAAGGCTGTTATATAGTTATCCTGCCCATCGATCGTGCCCTGTTCAATTCCGCTGGCAACCTCAGAGTTTGACAGCGCCACAGGCAGCGCACCGCAAGCCGTGTAGAAATCCACAAGATAGGACAGCTGTGCCACACGCAGTTTGATCCCGCTGAAATCCTCCATGTTCTCAATAGCATGTTTATTGTTGCACACCTGACGGAAGCCAGCCTCAGAATAACCAACACGGACAAGTCCCATTTCTGCAAGGCTATTGCTTATTTCCTCAGAAACCCATCCGCCAAAGTAATTCGCGTCAACATCGTCATAATCATCGTACATCATGGGGAGAAATGCCCAGCCTAAATTGCCGCTGATAATATCAAACGACAAATCTCCGATGTTGATCATGTCGGCGGTACCCATCATGCACTGCTCCACGATTTCTGCATCTCCAATAGAGTCTTGGGGCAAAATGACCAGGTCAAGCCGTCCCTCAAAAGCTTCCTCTACCGCATTCTCAAGGGCAATATAAAAATGGTCAAGAGGAGAACCAGCTGAGTAGATGCCCGGCTGGAGCTTGCACACAATTGCGTTTTCAGCGCTTGTGTTCTCTCCTTCGGGCGCAGTGGAGACTGTGTTTTTTTCCGGGGCAGGCTCTGCCGGTTTGGTGTTCCCGCAGGCGCAGAGGGTCAGAAGCATTACCAGTGTCATCAACAATGCGATCACTCGAACTCTTTTTTTCATTTCGCTTTCTCCTGTTCTAAATTTTTTATTATTTCCAACTTGTATTCTTGTATACAAGTTAGTCTGCAAGAAATTAAAAATACTCTGGGTAGGATACAACAGACCGCTCCAATACGGCCTTCACTCGCTCTATATTTTGTTCTTTTCGCGCCATAATGCCATCCACATCCCGCCGATTCACCAAATCAATCAAACTCATGTGATTGGGTATGAATGTGCCATTTTCTATTTCACTGCGCAGGTGCAGGCTCTGAAAGCGGTTGTAATGCTGATAGGGTAAGCGGAGACAATCTAAAAGTTTCCTTCTCCCAGCAGCCTCATAAATATGGCCGTGGAACTGAATGTCCTTGCACAGCAGCTCATATAATTCGCTCGCCGTTATCACCGTCTTATTGTTTTGCAGCGTAAGAGCAACGGAATTCAAAGTCCCCGTCAATAGTGCACTGAGATAATCGGCCTTCCCCTCTCTTATGCACTCTTCCACAAGCTCCGCTTCTATCAAATTTCTTGTAAAGCTTGCCTGCAAAATATAGTCCGCATCCAGCTTTGAGATAACCGTTCGGCGCTGTGGCTCAATGACTACAAGCCCCTCTTCATTCAAACGCGACAAAGCGCTTCTGACCGGGCTGCGGCTTATTTCGAAAGCGGTGGTGAGTTCCGTTTCGCTTATGCTCTCTCCCGGCTCCAGCCCCAAAGAGACAATATTCTGTTTTATTGTTCGATAGACATAGCTCTGATTGTTTTCACACGGCAGAGCTTTTCCTTTGAAAATATTCATATGATCCTCTGCTTTCTGTCTTGTATACAAGTATATCAGTTTGTGTATAAAAAGCAAGTCCACAAACTGCACAAATTATCGATAGTATTTTTAGTGCTTTTGCTATGCCCTTAATTTTCACATCATGCAAATACCTGTATCTTTCACACAGTATTCACTTTGTATAAAGGCTTTTTCTCAGTTGACCTTGCCCGACAAGATTCGAACTTGCGACCTGACTCGATGCTTCGCATCGGTCAGCCTCCGGCGGATCAAACGCGCTTCGCGCCTGAAGGTCGCAAGTTCCTTCCTCCCAAACTTACCAAAAGGGACACCACCCATCGGGTGATGTCCCTTTTGGTATGCCCGACAAGATTCGAACTTGCGACCTTCAGAGTCGGAGTCTGACACTCTATCCAGCTGAGCTACGGGCACATATTTACATTGCGGTCTTTTTTTGGTATAATGTTTCAAACTTAGGCCACGCAATATTATAGCAAAGTCAGCTTGAGTTGTAAAGTGTGGTTTTGATTTTTTCTAAAAAGCGAATTGGAGTGGTAAACATGCAAACTCTCACTCTTGGCAAGACCGGCCTTGTGGTCACCAAGCCCGCCATGGGCTGCCTGCCCGTGCAGCGCTGCGACAAGACAACGGCGGTGAAGCTGCTGCGCGCGGCATACGAGGGCGGCATCAATTATTTTGACACAGCCAACGCCTATACCGACAGCGAGGAGAAGATCGGCCTTGCGCTTTCAGATGTGCGCGACAGGATCGTCATCTCCACCAAGAGCGCCGCGACGGATAAGGCCGGGGTCATCGCCCACATCGAAAACAGCCTGCGCATGATGAAAACCGATTATATCGACCTGTTTCAGTTCCATCAGGTTCCCGCTGTGCCGGATAAAGAGGATCCAAACGGCCCCTACGCCGGAGCGCTGGAAGCCAAAGCCCGGGGGCTTATAGGCCATATTGGCATCACGAGCCATAGGGTGGATGTGGCGGAGGCCTGCATAGCCGACGGCAGCTTTGAGACCATCCAGTTTCCCTTCAGCTACATATCCTCCGAGCGCGACCTGGCGCTGGCGGAAAAGTGCAAAGCGGCAGGGCTTGGCTTTATCGCCATGAAGGGGCTTGCCGGAGGTATGCTGACCAATGCCCGCGCCTGCGCCGCGTTCATGAACATGTATGACAATGTGGCTCCCATCTGGGGCATACAGAGCATGGACGAGCTTAACCAGTGGCTCAGGCTATCCGAGGAGGAGCCGCAGATGGACGCAGAGCTTGACGCTTTTATAAAAAAAGAGCGGCAGGAGTTGTCCGGAAGCTTTTGCCGCAGCTGCGGGTACTGCATGCCCTGCCCTGTGGGCATTGAGATACGCAACTGCGCCCGCATGGACATGCTGCTGCGCCGCTCGCCGTGGCAGCAGTACATGACCGAGGAATGGCGCCAGAAAATGGAGAAGATAAACGATTGCATCGGCTGCCGCTCCTGCAGCAGCAAGTGCCCCTATGAGCTGGACACGCCCAATCTTCTCAAGTATATGCTGAAGGATTACAGGGAGTTTTATGAGGCCCACAAAGATGAACTTTAATTGTCATAGAACAATACGGCGTTTCGCGGCGCTTATGCTGTGTCTGGGTATGCTCCTGGCTCTCACCGCGTGCGGCGAGGGCACACAGGTGCAAAAACAGCTTTTCGCCATGGATACCACCATGACGCTGACCGCCTACGGCAAGAACGCCGAGGCCGGGCTTGACGCGGCGGTTTCTGTCATAAACGCCATGGATACTGCCCTTGACCCGGAAAACCCCGGCGGCACCATCTACGCCATAAACCACGCGGAAGGCGCAAATACCGCCGTCTCCGGTCAGATAGCCAGTATGCTCGGTACGGCTCAGCTGGTGTATCAGCGCTCCGGCGGAGCGCTCGACCCCAGTATCTACCCGCTCATTAAGCTCTGGGGCTTTATTGACGGGAAATACTATGTGCCCACTGCCGAGGAGATAAGCGCCGCTCTCTCCCTGCGCTGCTTTGATAAGCTTATGATCAACAGCTTCCCAAGCTCCGGGGGCTACTCTGTTTCTATTCCGGCCGGCGGTGAGCTCGGTCTCGGCGCGGTGGCTAAGGGCAACGCCTCCGCCTCCGCCATCGACGCTATGCGTCAGGCCGGGGTCAAAAGCGGCATCGTCTCCCTGGGCGGCAATGTGCAGACTTTGGGTCTAAAGCCCGATGGGACAAACTGGACTGTCGCTGTGCAGGATCCCAACTACACAGACAGTTATCTCGGCGTGCTGAGCGTGGGTGAGACGGCGGTCATCACCAGCGGCTCATACCAGCGCAGCTTTACCGACATGCGAAACCACAGCTATCACCACATCCTCAATCCCTCCACCGGCTACCCCACGGCAAACAGCCTTGTTTCCGTCACCATTATCTGCACTGACGGAACCATGGCCGACTGCCTTTCCACTGCCATGTTCGTACTGGGCGAAAACCGCGCGCTCGACTACTGGCGCACCTACGGCGGCTTTGAGATGATAATGGTAAACAACTCCAATGAGGTCATATGCACCAAGGGGCTCATAGAGAAATTCACTCTCTCCAACGACAGCTATGCGCTCCGTTTCTCTGAATGATGGGCGACATTAATGCGAACATCCGCGGTCTGAGAGGGATAGGTGAGAAAAAGGCGCAGGCGTTTAATAAGCTGGGCGTCTTTTCCCTGTTTGACCTGATCTCATATTTTCCGCGCAGGTATGAGGATAGGAGCCGCCTGAGCCACATCGCGCTGACTCTTGACGGTGAGAGCGTGTGCGTCTGCGCGCTGGTGGCGGACACTCCACGGCTCAGCCGGATACGCCGCGGGCTGGATATCGTCCGCTTTCGGGCTGTTGACGGCAGCGGTGCGGTGGACATCAGCTATTTTAATCAGTCCTATTTGAAGGACAAATTTCACCGGGGCGAGAGCTATTATTTTTACGGCAAGATCCAGGTCAGCGGCAGCCACAGGAGCATGACAAACCCGGTTTTTGAGCCGGAGAACAGCCCCCGCCGAGTCACGGGAAAGATAGTCCCTGTGTACAGACTCAGCGCAGGTCTGTCCGCCAAGGATATAAGCGGCGCCATTGAACAGGCGCTTGCTCAATGTATAGACAGTATACCGGAGCTGATGCCTGAAAGCCTGCGTGAAAGGCTGCGCCTTGCGCCGGTAGAGCTTGCCTACAAAAATATTCACTTTCCCGCCGATGAAAAGACGCTGGAGGCCGCCCGGCAGAGGCTGGTATTTGAGGAGCTTTTTGTCCTCGCCTGCGCTTTGGGCCGTATGCGCGGCCAGCGCAGCCGCTCCGGCGGCATTGTCATGCCCCTCGGTGATATTGAAGAATTTTGGCGAGCCATGCCATTTGTGCCCACTGGTGCCCAGCGCCGCTGTGTTGATGAGGCGCTGAATGACATGTGCTCCGGGGCGGAGATGAACCGTCTTGTGCAGGGCGATGTGGGCAGCGGCAAAACGCTGGTCGCCGCTGCGCTTGTGTGGTATGCTTTTAAAAACGGGCGCACCTCCGCTTTCATGGCGCCCACGGAGATTTTGGCCGAGCAGCATTTTGATACGCTGACAAAGCTGCTCTCTCCTCTCGGCCTGCGCATAGTCAGGCTCACAGGCTCCATGACGGCAGCTGAAAAGCGCAAAGCCCGGGAACTGCTGGCCAATGGTGAATTTGACCTTGTTGTGGGCACCCACGCCATACTGAGCGAGGGTGTGGAGCCAAAGCGGCTGGGTCTTGTTGTAACGGACGAGCAGCACCGCTTCGGTGTGGAACAGCGCGCCCGGCTTGTGGGCAAGGGTGAAAACCCCCATGTGCTGGTCATGTCCGCGACGCCTATTCCCCGCACACTGGCGCTGATAATATATGGGGAGCTTGATGTGTCAATAATCGACGAGTTGCCTCCCGGGCGGCAGAAGGTGGACACCTTCGCCGTGGACGAGAGCTATCGGGCACGGCTCAACGGCTTTATCCGCAAGCAGATCGGCGAGGGGCGGCAGGTGTTTGTGGTCTGTCCGATGGTGGAGGAAAATGATGAGCTGCCGCAGAAGCTCAAATCCGCCGAGGAGCACGCGAAGGAGCTTGCGCAGGTATTCCCGGAGCTTAAAGTGGGCTGTATCCACGGCAGGCTCAAGCCCAAGGATAAGGACGCGGTCATGGCGGCCTTCGTGCATGGTGAAATTGATATTTTAGTGTCCACAACGGTTATCGAGGTGGGCGTTGATGTGCCGAACGCCTCTCTTATCGTGGTTGAAAACGCCGAGCGCTTCGGCCTGAGCCAGCTGCACCAGCTGCGCGGCCGCGTAGGGCGCGGGCAGCACAAGAGCTACTGTGTGCTGGTATCCGACAGCGACGGAGAGGACGTGCGCCGCAGGCTCAGGATAATGACCCGCACCAATGACGGCTTCAGGATCTCCGAGGAGGATCTGCGGCTGCGCGGGCCGGGGGACTTTTTCGGTTCCCGGCAGCACGGCCTGCCGGAGCTGCACATGGCCGAGCTTGGCGCGGATGCACAGCTTATGCAGCAGGCTCAGACCGAGGCTGCCGCTCTGCTTGCCTCTGACCCGGGGCTGACTTTCCCGGAGCATACCGCCCTGCGGGAGCGCGTGGAGCTGCTCTTCAGCAAGAACGCACAGGGATTTAACTGAACAGCCTGAACGCTCAAAACGCGTTCAGGCTGTTTTAATGTTTTCTTAGATTTTAGTGTTATCGTGATAAAAAGGCATATTTTGTGGTTTTTAGCAGGTGAATAGACAAATCGGCATATTTGTTGTGTTGTCAATTTATTCAATTTATACTATAATTATTTATATCCGCTTTTTGGAGTTTTGTTATGGGAAATGTTTTAAGAATATTTTTCTCCGACCTCCGCAATATCGGGGCACACTTTTTTTCGCTGGTGATCGCGCTCTCCGTGCTGCTGATCCCGGCGCTGTACGCCTGGGTCAATATCTACGCCAACTGGGATCCTTACGGCAACACGGGTAACATCAAAATCGCCCTGGCTTCCTACGATCTCGGCTATACCGACGAGGACGGGGTGTACATAAACGCGGGGCAGGAGATCATTGAGGATATATGCAAGTCCGAAGCCATTGACTGGACTCCGGTCGACGACCCTGACGAGGCAATAAACAAGGTGCGCTCCGGGGAATATTACGCGGCGCTCATAATGGAAGAAAACCTCTCCAGGAACATGTATAATATCACCGAGGCTCTGCGGGATAAAAACGCCTCCATCACCTTTTACCAAAACGCCAAGGTGAATGCCATAGCCAACAAAATAACCACCACCGCCGCCACAACCGCTGAGCACAACATTCAGGTAAAGTACCTGAGCATATTGATCGAGACTCTATTTGAGAATGTGAACGAAGTTCTCGACAAGGTGGACGCTGAGGAGCGCATGGACGCGCTGGTTGACATGCTTACGGGGCTTCGGGATAACCTCTACGAATACAGCAGCGCCGTCAGCAGCC
Organism: Clostridiales bacterium UBA7103; assembly: GCA_002493305.1. Lineage (GTDB taxonomy): Bacteria > Bacillota > Clostridia > Oscillospirales > Oscillospiraceae > Limivicinus. The sequence goes on from DKYJ01000051.1 coordinate 24,992, forward strand.
TCCGGGCGCTGGATACGAACCTCGTCGGCGCTATTGACGAAGCGCTCAAGCATGATTACGGCGTGTCTCAGGGGGCAATAGACAATATTGCAAATGCCGAGGCCGCCATCATCAACATCAAGGGTGCCGTCCTCGGGCGGCTGGACAGCTTTGATGCCCGGCTCAAAGAAATCGAGGACGCCCTCAACGGCATGGACGGCGGCGCGGTATCGGAGGACGCCTTATCGGCTCTGCTCACCAGCATCTCCTCTACCAAGTCCGATATGCAGAGCATCAGGGACGCCCTGCCCACCGGCTCCGCCGCGGCAAACGCCGCCGACAGAATGATCGCCCAGCTGACCCAGATGGAGGAGCAGGTAAGAACAGCTCTTGATAACGGCGTCAGCGGCGTGCCGATCACGAATATTCTGGGCAATTGGCAGGAGCACATTGATAATCTGCGCTCTCTGAACCAGAATCAGCTCCGACCGGCTATCGAGCTTTTATTTAACGGTATGGCCAAAGATACCCAGACTCTCTATGCGCTGCTCAACAGTGTTGATACCACAATGGCCAACATTCCCGCTGTGCTTGGCTCCTCCAAGGCCGCCCTCATCTCTCTGGGGGACTCCATAAATTATCTGCAAAATGTCCTCAGCGGCGCGGCGGTCACAGCGGACAAGCTGCTGGACAGAGTCATTGAACTGCGCGACAGCGGGAAGCTGGACGAGCTTATCATGCTCCTTGACGGTGATCCGGAGGAATTTGCGGACTTTCTGTCCCAGCCGGTACAGGTGGTCACGGAGTCTGTGTACCCGGTGGAAAACTACGGCTCCGCCGTGGCGCCCTTCTACTCAACCCTTGCCATATGGGTTGGCGGCGTTGTGATCGCCGCCATATTCAAAACCGAGGCCGCGCCGGAGGACTATCTCCCGCGGCGAATGAAGCAGCGGCAGCTTTTCTGGGGTCGTTTTACCACCTTCTTCTTTCTCAGCCTGCTCCAGTCCTTTATCATCGTATGGGGCGATCTGCACCTGCTGCACTGCCAATGTCTTGAGCCCCCGCTGTTCTACCTTTGCGGCGCTTTGACCTCCTTTGTGTTCACCTCACTCATCTTCTCGCTGGTGCTTGCCTTCGGTGATGTGGGCAAGGCCATTGTAGTGGTCATCATGATCACCCAGATCGCCGGCTCCAGCGGCACCTATCCAATAGAGATCCTTCCGCCGATTTTTAGCGCCATATACCTGTTCTTCCCCTTCCCCTACGCAATAAACGCCATGCGCGAGGCCATGTTCGGCATGTATGGCTGGGACATATATATGTATCTGCTTGAGCTGATGGTCTTTGCCGTGCTGGGTCTGCTTATCGGGCTCTTTGTCAGGCGCTCCTTTATGAGAGTAAAGCTCTTTGTCGAAGAGGAGATAGAAAGGACGGGGATACTCTGATGGCAGACAGCAAGTTAAAAAACAGACCCTACGCGCCGCGTCATCTGTCCGGACAGAGTGCGCCCGCCTCGGCCGCCCTGCGCGATGACGAGGGCCGCTACCGGCGCACGGCCAAAACCAGAATGAAGCGCCGCGAGCTTATAACCGGGCCAAACAAAATATTAAAAGAGGCGGCGGAGAGCCGCCAGAGGATAGTGGCCCCGGTGAATCGGCAGATCGTAGAGTTTGCCGAGCGCAGCCATGAGCTAAACCGCCGCCGCATGAGAAACGGCGTTATCTGGCTTTTTCTGCTGCCGGTGCTGCTGCTCATTATCCGCAACATGACCGACAGCTCCAAAGTGGCCTTTCTCATTATCTGGATATTCGGAATGTTCGTCATCTCCGCCTTTCTGCTGATGGTGGCCTATTCCGATAACGACCTTCAGGAGCGGCTGCACACCCTGCAAAGCGCGATCCCTTATGTGGAGGAGACAGAGCTTGACAAGCTCCGTCTGGATAATGAGTTTATGGAGCTGCGCGAGCGCGAGCAAAGCCTTGAGCGGGCCATAAAGGAGCACATTGCTGAGCGTGTGGGAAAGGAGGCGGAAAATGAAAAAGATTAAGGCTCTCTCCCGCACTGATGCGCATCATATCCGCGTCAGCGTTGTGGCCATCATCACAATAATGGGTCTTTGCATCGTCCCCTGCCTCTATGCCTGGTTCAACATTTTCTCTAACTGGGCGCCCTACGGGAATGATGCCACCTCGCGCATCAATGTCTCCGTCGTCTCGGTTGATAAAGGCGCCTCCATTTTGGGCAAAAAGCTCAATGTGGGCGACCAGGTTATCTCCGCACTTGAATCCAACTCTCAGATAGGCTGGGTCTTTTGTGACAGCGAGGAGGAAGCTCTGGAGAAGGTATACAGCAGCGAGTGCTACGCGGCGCTGCTGGTGCCGGAGGATTTCAGCGAGAATATAGTCAGCTTCCTGAGCCTTGATTTTGTGCACCCTGAGCTTGTATACTATGAAAACGGCAAGAAAAACGCTATCGCCCCCAAAATAACCGGGCAGGCCAAAACCGCCGTGCAGCAGCAGGTGAACGCCACCTTCCTGCAAACCCTTGTCTCCGCCGCGTCAGAGGTCATCAGCATTATGGATGCAAACGGCATCGACGCCGAGACCGCCATCAAGAACCTAAGCGACGCCGCCACAGACCTTACCGGGAAGCTGGACGACTGCTCAGCCATGCTGGTGTCCCTCGCCAATCTCACAGGAGCTACTCAGAGCATGATGCTGGCTTCCAGCTCGCTTGTCATCAACATGTCTGACTCCATGGGTCTTTCCGGCGATCTGGCCGGCAGTGTGGGTGAAAACCTTGCCCAGATGGGCACCTCAATTCAGGATATTCAAAATCAGATCAATAAGGATCTTGGCCTGACCAGGCACAACACTCAGCTCATCGCCCAAAATTACCAGACAGCCGCTCAAAGCCCGGAGGAGTACAACAAATTTGTGGAAAACTCCGCCCAGACCCAGACGACGCTTGACACCCTGCAAAAGGACACTCAGACCGCAGCTGAGCTGAACAGTGCCCTGGGCTACACCTCTGTCTCCAATGAGCTGAACACCGCCGCCGCCCAAATGGGCGAGCTTTCGCAGATGACAGGGGAGCTGACCCCCATCGACCCCAACGACCCTGACCAGTGGGCGCTGGCTCAGCCCAAAATGCAGCAGGCGGCGGAAAAGGCCGCCCAGGTGGACGCATCGATGCTTCGGGCAGCGGAAGCCAGCAACGTGGCCTCTCTGCCTACGATAAAGGATAACTTTGACCAGATAAGCGCCTCGATGGAAAATCTGAGCCAGCTCCTTGATGGGCTGGAAATAAGGGTGTACAATGCAGGCGCGACGCTGTATAATCTGTCCGGGGCACTGGGTACGCTCAACTCCGGCCTGTACCAGACTCTCGACAGCATTAACGATGCCAGGGAAAAGATAGTGGAACTGGCGGATTTCCTTGACGCGTTGTCAGAGAGCAGGTTTTTGGCCGAGGTCATTGATATTCTGCGTCAGGGCGAAGATGTGCTTGACAGCCACGTGGCCTCTCCCATCAAGGTGGAGGACAAGATAATGTTCCCCGCCGAACAGCATTACGGCTCCCAAATGGCCTCGTTCTACACCATGCTTGCCCAATGGGTGGGCGCGCTTTTCTGCGCGGTGCTGCTCAAGACCCATGCTGTCCGCGGCGATGAGCCGGAGGGCATGAATGTGGTGCAGCACTATCTGGGCCGGTATGCGGTGTTCCTGTTCGTGGGCGTGGCTCAGGCGCTCATAGTCTCCCTGGGCGATATATTGTATGTGGATATTGTCTGTGCCCATCCGGTGCTCTTTGTGCTGGCAGCGGTCGTGGCTGGCATCTGCTTTGTTACCATTAACTACATGCTGGTGTATACTCTCGGCGCGGCGGGACTTGCTGTGTCCGTCATCGTGATGCTGGTGCAGGTAGCCGGTGCCGGCGGTACCTTCCCTGTGGAGGTACTGCCAAAGGTGTTTGGCTATATCTACCCCTATATGCCCTTCAAGTTTGGCATGAACGCCATGCGTGAGGCCGTCAGCGGCCTGTATCAGGGCTATTACGTTCACAATATTCTTGTGCTGGCGGGTATCACCCTTGGTACCTTCCCTGCGGCGGCGCTGATATATCGTCCGGCAAAGCTTTTGAACGATATCCTTGAGAAAGCGAAAAAACAGAGCAAAATCATGACCTAAAGCGGTGATTTCATTGAAAAACAGCTTCACGATCATAACTGGGGGAGACTTCTCCCCTATCCCTCCCTTACCGGAGGCAGAGCATATCATAGCCTGTGATAAGGGCTATGAATACGCCCTGCGCTGCGGCATCGAGCCGGAGCTTGTCATCGGGGATTTTGACTCCTGCTCCGTCTCCCCCGTGGCCGGTGTGCCTGTGGAGCGCTTTCGCTCGGAGAAGGACGACACGGACACTATGATCGCAGTTCGCCACGCTGTCGACAGCGGCGCGGAGCATATCAGCATTCTCTGCGCTCTGGGCGGGCGGCTTGACCATCTGCTGGGCAACCTCCAGTCCGCCGTCTTTGCAGCAAAGCGCGGCGTGCCCGTCACGCTCCGGGACGAGGACACCGAGATCATGGTGCTCCCGCCCTGCGCTCTGGATATAGTGCGGCGTGAGGGCTTTTCACTGTCGCTTATCTCCGCGGCTGATGAGTGCACCGGCGTGTGTATCTCCGGCGTAAAATACCCCCTTGATAACGCCACTGTCACAAACTCCTTCCCCATCGGCGTGAGCAACGAGTGGCGCGCAGACCGGGCGCAGCTTTCCTTCAAAAGCGGTGTACTGATGGTCATAATGTGCAGGCTGTAAGTACGCAATAAATGATTTTATAGCAAACGCCCCCGCCCTCAAAAATAATGGTGTGTAGAGATATTGCGCGTATGTTGAACGCTTGAAGAACTGCTGTCATTACGACATCAGTTCTTTTTTATTCTAAGACAAATACTCGCTGTGGAGATAATCAACAAACTTTACACAAATATTGACTTGATGCTATATTTATGCAATAATAAATACACATTTTTGGAAGGGGCAAGTTGATGAGTATAGGGAATCAAATAAAGACTATTCGACTCAACAGTCTACTAAGTCAAGTAGAATTTGCTAAAGCACTTGGAGTATCTTTCTCAACAGTTAATAGATGGGAAAATGATAAAGTGACCCCGAATTTTCAAACCATAAAACGCATTAGAGATTTTTGCGTCTCTAATAAAATTGACTTTACAATAGATGTGTCAAGGCTAAAAAAATAAAGGAGAATTACTATGCGTTTTATTGGTGGGAAGAGCCTAATGCTTGGGCAAATTGAGCAAGTGATACAAGACAATATAAATGAGGAAATTACAGTTATAGGTGATTTATTTAGTGGTTCAGGCGTTGTAGCGCAGTATTTTAAGAAAAGAGGAAAAAAAGTTATATGCAATGACATGATGTATATGAGTTATGTCCTTGTCAGAGGTATGACCGAATTAAACTCAATGCCGACATTTGACTCGTTGGGAGATTTGAATGTATTTGAATATCTAAACAGCCTAACAGAGCCGCTAAATCCGACTAATGCATTTATCTCTCTTAATTATGCTCCCAACAAAAATTGTGACAGGATGTATTTTCAACCTGAAAATGCGAAAAAAATTGATGCTATTCGTCAACAAATTGAATCTTGGTATACGGATGCAAAGCTTCTTGAAAGTGAATATTTCTATTTGCTCGCCTGCCTTATCTCGGCCGTTCCGTATGTTGCAAATATAGCCGGAGTTTATGCTGCATACCTTAAACATTGGGATAAGCGAACCTATAACAAATTAAATATAGTGCCGCTTGATGTGATTCACAGTGAATTTAATTGTGAATCATACAATTTGGATGCGAAAAAACTTTGTGAACTAAAAAGTTTTGATTTGGCTTATATTGATACACCGTACAATCAGCGAGAGTATATTCCTAATTATCATATACTCGAAACCATAGCCCGATATGATGCTCCCGACATAAAAGGTGTAACGGGAATGCGTAATTATGAGCGATCTGGCTTTTGCTCAAAAGCTACTGCAAAAAACGCTTTCATGGATTTGTTTTCGACGCTTAGAGCGAAGTATGCGGTTGTAAGTTACAGCAATGAGGGCCTTCTCAGCACGGAAGAAATGCTATCCGTTTTTGAGCAATTTGGAACCGTCAAAATATTTGAATTTCCCTATCGCCGATATAAAAGCAAACTTCCGCGCAATGAAGGCGGTTTGAAGGAACAACTTTATTTCATTGATTTCGGAGCATAAGAATATGCATTATTTAAAAAGTCCGATGAACTATATAGGAAATAAATATCGCCTTTTAGATCAGATTATTCCTCTCCTCCCATCTTCCGAGCGCTATGTTGATCTTTTTTCTGGCGGACTTGATGTTGCGATAAACCATAAAGCTACCACAGTTTATTGTAATGATATAAACTATCATCTTATAGAAATTTATGAGGCTTTTCAAAAAATTGAGTATGACGAATTAGTAGCTCGAATTGAATTTACTATCAAAGAATACGGTTTAAGTAAAACCAACTCAGTGGCCTATAAGAATTTTAGAGATTATTATAATAATTCAAAAAAAGATCCCTTAGATTTGTATATTCTTATGAATTATGGATTTAATTACCAGCTAAGATTTAATTCTAAGCACGAGTTTAATAATTCTTTTGGGAAAAACAGAAGCAGTTTTAACGAATCAATTAAAGCAAGACTTCTGCCGTTTATTTCGAGAATAAAATCATACCATTTTTCTAGCTTGGATTTTAGAAATTTTGATTTTTCCATTTTAAAAAAAGGTGATCTTATATATTGTGATCCTCCTTATACTATAAGTATTGGCTCGTATAACGATGGAAAAAGAGGGTTTAATGGCTGGCAAACGCAGGACGACCTTGCACTAATAGAAATACTGGATGATTTATCGCGGCATGGCATTCGTTTTGCCTTATCAAATGTTCTATCGCACAAGGGAAAAGTCAATGATGTTTTAATCGATTGGTCGTCAAAATACACAGTTCATGAATTAAATAGCAACTACAATAATAGTAGCTATCATTTAACAGAAAAATCCGAGACTAAGGAGGTATTGATCACAAATGAGTAGAACCTTTGGCTGGATTCAAGATGGTGGCTCTTTCGCAAATCTAAAGCGGGTTATAAATGCGATTATTCCAGACTCACATCTTAATCGTGAGCTTAGGGAGACTATGATTCCTCGGTTTGTTCCCGAAAGATTTGGACAGGCAGAACTCATCGAGGCAATAACAGACAACCGGTGCAATTGCGTTCCCTATGATTTATTTAAAGGATATGGCAGTAGCAAACAACTTAATATAGAAGAAAATATATCTATGTTTGGATACCGCATAGAACAAGCTCAGCGTATAGTTGAAAGAGGTGGCCGGGGAAATGCTGCGTGCACAGGAATTGCGCAAATTGCAATCCCTGCTCAGAAGAGACTGCCCAATGGTCAAGCCAAGCCCTATCAAGGAGATTGGCAAGCTGAAAGTTTTATTCGGTGGGGCGTTTCCCTTGGTTTTATTGATTATGATCCCCGAAACGATACCTGTAAGGTATCCAACTTAGGTATCCGATTTGCTGAATCCGACAATAACAGCGATGAAGAAAAAGAGATTATTGGTGAAGCGTTGATTTCGTACCCACCCGCTTGTAGAGTCCTTGAATTGCTCTCGCAGCAAAACCATTTAACTAAATTTGAGATTGGCCGGCAATTGGGATTTATCGGTGAAGCAGGATTTACTTCTGTATCCCAAGCTCTATATGTTGGTGGAATCAGCACAGCTGCAACCTCCACTGAAAAAGAAAAAATTCGACGGAATTTTGAGGGAAGCAGTGACAAATATGCACGAATGATTGCCAGCTGGCTCTGCCAAATCGGTTGGGTGGCAAGAGTTGGAAAAGAAGTAACGGAGAGTTATCTAGGTAGTCTTTATACCGTTAAAATTGGTCAAAGCTATATGTTGACACAAAGAGGATACAGAAATTTAAATAGAATCCGTGGCGGGGCAAGACATGGCAGATCAGCAAAGAGAGTATTTTGGAATATGCTCGCAACCGCAGCGCCGGATGCTAATTATTTAAGAAATCGTAGATACTATACAATTCAAGCAATCAAGTCAAGCAGGAAAACAATTGAGCAAATAAAATCATATTTGTCACGAAATTCGTTTGAAGTTAACGATGCAACAATAATTGATGATATAGACAACTTCATTTCTATTGGTTTGCAAGTTGATAGAACGCAAACAGGATACTTAATAAAAGATGAAATCTCTTGTTTGGAAATTCCCGTTGAAGCAGTAGCAATCACGCGCCAAGACACTCTATCAACAATTAAAGAACACCTCAGGGATAGTTTGCGTTTCGTTAATCACAGATATCTGGCATTGCTCGACTTATCTTATAACGGTACTGCCAACAGAGAATTTGAAATTGAAACCATGTCGCTTTTGACAGACGAACTTGCATATCAAGGGCTACATCTTGGAGGTTCTCGCCGACCTGATGGGTTGTTCTATATGGACAGAAAGGGTGTTATTGTTGATACGAAAGCGTATTCAGCAGGATATAGCCTTCCCATCTCTCAGGCTGATGAAATGATCAGATATATAGAAGAAAATAGGGATAGGGGAAATCTGAATCCTAATTTATGGTGGACACATTTTGACAATAATATTGATTCTTATAGTTATTTGTTTGTCTCCTCAGAATTTGTAGGTCAATTTAGAGAAAAGATTCAGCATATCAAAAATAGGACAAATTATGACGGAAGCGTTATCAGTTCTAAAAATTTATTACTTTTAGCTGAAAGTATTCTTTCACACACAATCACTTATGAAGATTCTTTTAATTTAATCAGATGTAATGACGAAGTAATCATCAATATGTAAAGATTTATTGCGAACTGCACCCCGCTTATTGGCTGGTATATCATACGATCCAATAAGCGGGGTGCAGTTCAAGTAGACAGTCTTTTTTAATTTCTCACAGCAGCATGACACCCGCGGCGGCGCAGGTACTGATGGTATCATCGTCCCAGATGGAGGCCTGGACCTCGCCAATGTGCGCCTTACCAAGCAGAAGCATGGAGAGCCTCGACTGGCCTATTCCGCCGCCGATGGTCAGCGGAAGCTCGCCGTTCAAAAGGGCCTTGTGGTAAGGCAGCTCGCGGCGTTCGTCATGGCCGGAGAGGCGAAGCTGCCTGTCGAGAGCCTCCGGGTCGACGCGGATACCCATGGAGGACACCTCAAAGGCACAGCCCAACAGCTCGTTATAAACCATGATGTCTCCGTTGAGCGCCCAGTCGTCATAGTCCGGCGCGCGGCCGTCATGGGACTTACCGGACTTGAGCGCACCGCCGATGCCGATGATAAAGGCCGTACCGTGCTCCTTGAGATAGGCGTTCTCCCTCTCCTTGGGCGTAAGCTCCGGGTAGCTGTCCTCAAGCTGCTGGGCGGTGACAAAGGACACCCGGCGGTTGAGCTTCGGCAGACGCTGGAGCTGGGGGTAGATAGCCTGAATAGTGTCCTGCGTGTCGCATATGGCGGTGACGATATCCATTACCGTGAGCTTGAGATAGTCAAGATTGCGGTTTTCCGGCAGGATGACCTTCTCCCAGTCCCACTGGTCGACATACACCGAGTGCAGGTTATCAAGCTCGTCCTCATCCCGGCGGATGGCGTTCATATCAGTATAAATGCCCTTGCCGGGATAAAAACCGTAGCGCTTGAGGGCAAGGCGCTTCCACTTGGCCAGAGACTGCACCACCTCTGCCTGATGATTCGAGCGAAGAATTTCAAAGCTCACAGGGCGCTCATAGCCGTTGAGGTTATCGTTAAGCCCGGATTCTTTATCAACAAAAAGCGGCGCGGACACGCGGTAAAGGTTCAAAAGCGCGCCGAGTCTGTCCTCAAACAGGCGCTTCAAGAGGCTGATCGCTTTCTGGGTGTCATAAACTGAGAGGGGGCTTTTGTAGCCCTGCGGGATCGTTGTTTTCATATTATCTCCATTCTGCCGCTCATGAACTGTACAGAAATTGAACATCTACATCTGCGGCAAAATGGAGATGTTTGGCATGTACCGCGGTTGCCGCTTTAGCGGCGAGCGGTACGCCAATTTTAATACTTGTATGCGATTTATCGCATACACTACCTTTTAAATTGGTTTATTATTTCTCCTCCGTGAGCAGCGCGGCGATATCCTGATATATCGCCTCCGCCCTGCGGCGAAAGCTCTTTTCGATTTGCCTTGCCTGATCCTCCCCGGTGCAGAGCAGGCGCAGGTGCATGACCTCACCCTTCCCGTCGGACATGGCAAGCTCCACCATACAGCCGCTCTCGGTGTCCTCGTGCCTCGCGGTGAGCATGGCGGCTCGGCTGAGCCGTTCAGCCACCGGAGCGAGGAGCTTGGAGGCCTTGGCGCGCACAGAGAAAGGAAGACTGCTCTCCACAGCGTCGGCATTTTTAGCGCCCTTGCCGGTTATGCGGTAACCCTCATCGTCCTCGGTCACATGGCCGGTGTCCACAAGCTCACTCAGGCAATCGGAATAGTCAAAGTAGCCTATTCCCCCGTCGCACTGGCAAAGCTCCTGAAGGGTCTCAGGCTCCACAGTATAGGGCAGGCGGCGCAGAATATATAAAATGAGGATCTTGATATCCAGCTTTTCATGAATAAAGCCAAAATTGTCCATTTTCTGTCCTCCCTGCGGCAGTTTTTGAGGTTTTGCGCGGGCAGCGCCTGCTTCCTGCGGCATAACCTGTAAATATTATACTTCAATGCGCTGTTTTTTCAAGTCAAAAATTAACACAATTGCCAGTTAGGCGCATAAACTGTACTGAAGCAGGCAGACGCTAAGGCTCTGCTTTAGTTTAGAAACAGGAGGTATAACTATGGCCGATAGAGTTGTGCCGGGGCCTGTGGAAAGCTCTGCAAGCATCCGCGAGGCCGTATGCATCAATACCAGAAAGATTTACGACTCATGCAAGGATAAGGATTGCGTCGACGATCTGCGTGTGTACCCCACGGCAACATCTCAGAGCTACATAGACAATGCCCTGAGCATTCGCCCCAAGTCGGCGGAGCTTCTCTATGTGGCGGTGAATGTTGAGCCGATAAGCTTCAACCGCGGCTACTACACCGTGGATTGCAGCTATTTCTACCGGGTCACCGGCGAGACCTTCCCCGCCGGGGAGATATGCACGGGGCTTGCAGTATTTGACAAGCGGGTCATGCTTTTCGGCAGCGAGGGCAGCGTAAAAACCTTCTCCTCAGACAGCGCCGTCCCCGCCTTCACCGGCACGGATTCGCCCATCGCGGTGGTCAATTCCGTTGATCCCATCGCCCTGCATATGTGCCTTGCAGACCCCAACTGCGGCTGCCCCGCAGACATCGAGCAGCGCAGCATACCGGACTTCATCGCCGCCCAGTTTGCCGAGGAACTGATACTCGCCAGCCCCGGCCGCCGCTGGTACGCCACCATCGGGCAGTTCAGCATCATTCGCCTTGAGCGGGACACCCAGCTGCTCATTCCCGCCTACGACTACTGTATGCCGGATAAGGAATGCCCCGGCAACTCCGAAGACGATCCCTGCGCGCTTTTCGGGCGTATCCGCTTCCCCGTGGAGGAGTTCTTCCCTCCCGACAGCGTCTGTGCCTGTGAGGACTACAAAAGCATGGTATAAACAACAAAAAGCAGAGGGTTTACCCTCTGCTTTTTGCTTTGCTGCGCTTTAATTGAGCCTTTTTTTGCCACGGTTCTTATCATTTCCCAGAACTATAACCTATCTTTTTATCAGCGTACCGTTCAAAATGAACGCCGGGCTATCCGCATTATAGCCACTGAAGGAAAACGCGCTGTCTTCAATGCGCAGCTCCGTGTCCACCACAGTCTCCGGGCGTATCTCCTGCATAAAAGATATGCAGAAGGAGCCAATGGCATAATGCCGCAATACAGATATGCCCAGAGCGTTGCAGCACCAGTCCATATAATGAACATGGTTTACATGACCGTTTATATCCAAGTCCGTGTATACTGGGCGCAGGGCGTTTTTCTTCGGCGCAGAGAGAAGCTCCTCCGCAGCCTTTGGCAGCTCCGTGCGGCATACGCCATCCGTCACCGGTATCTTCTCTGCTATATCAGGGACATAGGAAACGCGTCTCGATGAGGCGTCCATCAAATTCCATACGGAGCTTCCCTCCCCTACGGTCTTTCCCGCTTGGTCAACAAACAGGAATTTCCACGGGAACAGCAGCTTTACGGCAGGGAGCGCAAATGCCTGAACAGTCAGCTCCTCACCGAGCCTTGGAATACGCTTTAGCGTAACGTTCACTCTGGAAACGACCCACAGCTTTCCCTTTTCAAGCAGATCAGTACAGCCAATTCCCAGATTTTCCCGGCCATAGTGCGTGGCTGACTGCATAGCAGTCAGCGTGGCGCCGGGTCTCCATGTGCCCATCATATCGCAGGCATCAGGCCCTATCGCAATTGTTGCGTATGTGGCATTTCCCTCAAAGGTCAGATCACTGTTTCTCGGCATAACTTTTCTCACACTAATTGTTCATCAGTACAAGCCGGGGATAAGGAAAGGAACGTATGTCATGATCAGCAGCAGCACTGCCATATACGCAAAATAGGGCTTACCCTCGCCAAGGAACTCCTTAAGGCTGCAGCCTGTCACTCCGCACGTAGCGAACATGACCGTACCCATCGGAGGCGTAATGCAGCCAACGGCAAGGTTGAGCGTGAATACCATTCCGAAGTGAATGGGGTCTATCCCATAGCTTGCAGCGATCGGAGCGAGCAGCGGCGCAAGAATTATTGTGGCGGCGCATCCCTCCATAAACATACCCACAACAAGGAGCATCAGGTTTATGATTATCAGGAATACGTACTTATTGGATATGACGGAGAGCATGATAGCGGAAATAGCTTGCGGCACCTGTTCCTTGGTAAGTATCCAGGAGTACATGGAGGAGGTGCCGACGATCAGCAGAACCATGCCTATCGTAACTCCCGCTTCCCGCGTGGCGCTGAAAAACTTTTTCCAATTCAGTTCCTTATAGGCCACTCCCAACACTATTGCATAAGCAACTGCTATCGCGCCTGCTTCGGACGGAGTCGCAATGCCGACACGGATGCTGCCTATAATAATAACGGGAAGGAAAAGCGAGGGGAAGGATCTTTTTATAGACGCCTTCAGGCGGCCCGGCTCAAGCTTTGTCGTCCTCAGGGGAACATAGCCGCGCTTCTTGGAGATAAGCTTTGTAAACCACATCATGGAAGCGCAGGTGAAGATTCCGAAAATCAGGCCCCAGGTAAAGAGTTTACCGATCGAAACACCCGCCATAGTGCCATAAAGGATCATGCCTATCCCGGGCGGTATAAGAGGCGTGATAAGCGATGAAAAGGCGGTAATAACGGAGGAGAAGCCATTGCTCATTCCACTTTTATTCATGGACGGCACAAGGATTTTTGCCTCCATGGCAGCGTCGGCAACCGATGAGCCACTCATTCCGCCCATGACCGTTGACAGCAGAATATTCGTCTGCGCAAGGCCGCCGTAAATACGCCCTGTGACCAGACTGCAAAACTCAACCAGCCGCTCCGTAACGCCGCAATAGTTAAACAACACACCCGCGAATATGAAGAAGGGACAGGCCAAAATAGAAACGCTCTCCATGCCGGAGGTGATCCTCTGTGCCGCTATCACGATATCCACATTTGGGTTCAGTATAAAGTATATGACCGAGCCAAGGAAGACCGATGAAAAAACGGGAACCTTAAAGAAGATCAGAACAATTGTAATAATAGTTGCAATGGCAACATAGTTACTTATCATTTTGCGCCGTCTCCTTTCCCGAAATACTTTGACACAGATTCAATGCCATTAAAAACATGGTTTACAACCATCATCCCGCAGCTGGCGACGACCACCCCGTAAATATAGAACTTGGGTATTTTCAGCATAGTCGTAGTCTGTCCGGAAGATAAGAACTTCATCGTCCGGTCAAGCTCCAGCTTGAATATCAGGCAGAGCGATATCATTACCAATATCCACACGATGACCTCAACGACCCTCTGTATTTTTTCAGGCAGCGCATTTGTCAAAAGGTCTATTGCTATATGGCCGCGTTCACGGAAAGCAATGCTGGCGCCCGAGAAAACAGACCAGACCAGCAGCATCATCTGGATCTCCTCAGTCCAGCCAAAGGGCTTGCCTATAACATATCGCATAAATACCGCGACAACAGTCAAGGCAACGAGAGCCACCAGGCATAATGAGAAGAACGTAAGTTCGACGCTATCTGTGGCTTTGCGAATTTTACCCAACATGATCAATTCTCCATACAAATTAAGATAATGCAAGTAGCCGAAGGAGCTGTATATCGGCTGTTGCTGCCGATATACAGCTTCCAATAGTTAATATCTACCGGGTTAACATCTACCGTACATTTGGCTTATGAGCGGGCATTAATGACTTGCTCTGTAAGCGGTCATCAGGCTGTCCAGAGCCTCCTGAGTGCCATCGGAGAAGGTGCTCAGATTGAAATACTCATCAACGCAGGCTTTGTATGCGTCAACATCAATATCGTAAAACTCGATCCCGGCGTCAACGAGCAGCTGCTTGGCCTCGGCGGTCTTCTCATCGAATGTATCAAAGCAGAATTCGCTGCATTCCTTAGCGGCGTCATTGATAACGGTCTGCTGCTCCGGAGTCAGGGTTTCCCAAACATTGGCGGAAATAATGAGGCCGGTGAACCCGGAGACATAGTTCTGGTTAGCAACATACTTGCTGACCTCGTTGAGCTGCCATGCGTAGGCGTCGGCAAGGGGGAATTCGAAAGCATCTGCGGTGCCGTTCTGGAGAGCGGTATACAGATCGCCGACGGCTATGGTAACGGGAGTAGCACCGAAGGCCGTAAAGGTATTGACATAGTTTGCGCTGCCGGGAACACGGAACTTGAGGCCCGCCATGTCGGAGGGCTCAACTACCTTCTTGGTAGTCCAGAAATAACGGGTGCCCTCGATAAAGTCGCAGTTGATGATCTTGATGTTCTTTGCATAGCACTGATCTGCAAGAGCGGCAAACCAGTCGCTCTCAGTGATCGCGCGGATCTCTCTGGGATCGTCGCACAGGAAGGGAGCCATGAGAGCGCTGAGGTCGCCAACACCGGCAGCGTCACCGATATCCGCGGGGCTTGCGATAGCAATGAGGTTGTCATCGCCAAGGATGTTCTCCATCATGTCCGCAACGGAGCCATACTGGCTCTGGCCGTAATAGGTTATATCGAACAGGCCAGAGTCGTTCAGGATCTGCTGGAACTTAAGGCAGGTCAGATCGGTGGGGGTACCAGCCGCGCAGACGGTTGCGAGACTGAGCGCGGTCTTCTCGGCGGGGGCTTCCTCTACGGGAGTGCTTTCCGCGGGCGCGGGCTCCTGTGTCGCAGCGGGCTGTGCGCTGTTACCGCAGGCGCATAGTGCAAAGACCATGCACATTGCAAGTACGAGTGAAAACAGTTTTTTCATTTTTGTTTTACCTTTCTCTTGTTTTTTATTTATTATGGACTGAGCCACAATACACATAATGATCGGCAGGTCAAAATGCTCTTCGGGACTTTTTCGACCACAGCCCTGTATTTTTTCATTACAGCATGGAATTTTTACAGTCTGAACTAAATTATTCCGATGATCTTTATATTCTTTTACCGCCAGGGTTGTATATTCCTATATCCGAACAAAGAGTGCTGATATGCGACTTAAATTGGTCTTTTATGGTGAAAAACAGGTGCTAAAGCGCTTTTTGTTCATAATTAAGAACTCTGTTTTTCTATTCGAATTATAGCATCGGTTTTTTCAATGTCAATACCAATTTTCAAAGAGCCCCATATTTTCGGCTATATATCCTAAATCCCCCGAAATTTTTTGTGCATTTTTTCATACAGCTGCCTTTTTTGGCATTTGTGTTAAGATTTGCGCCTGCATACGGCGTTTTTTTGGGGACGAAACAAGAATTTTGATGTTTGATTTCGAGCAGTACCTGTGATATAATATTAATATTAGTTAAAAAATGGTATTCTTTCTGTTTATATATGTGAACAGGGATAGGAGCTTGGTTTTGAATACAATGACAACGCAGGATGGAGCACCCAAATCTGCGCATCGTTCAACGGAGCGTGTGCTTTCGATATTTGAATATCTCACGGAAACAGAAAACATCGGTAAAAATCTCACTGAAATAGCGCAGTACCTTGATTCTCCGAAAAGCAGCATCCTCCCCATGCTGAGGACGCTTGTCGCCAGGGGTTATCTGCATTACAACAGCCTTACCCATCAATACTTTATCGGTTACAAGCTGTATGAAATAGGCACGAAATATGTTGGCAACACAAATATTGATGACGCAATATACCTTTTGCTCAAAAATCTTGTGACCTCCAACGGTGTGGCCGTGCTGCTGGGTGAGCTGGTCGCCGGAGACGTCCTGTTTTTGCAGAAGGTCGGTCTGTTTGAAGAGTTTCGTCTTTACAGGGCCGTCGGCCGGCGGACTCCCGCTTATGCCAGCGCCTTGGGCAAGGTGCTGCTCTCGGACAAGTCAAAGGAGGACATAAGAAGACTGTATCCCGACGGGCTTACGCCGATAACCAACAAAACGATCACCGACTTTGATGTTTTGGATGCCGAGCTTGCACAGATCCGGCAGATAGGCTTTGCCAGATGCAGCGAGGAGTGCACGCAGTATGTCGCTTCCATAGCTGTTCCTATCCGCAAGGGTGGCCGCATCGTTTACGGGATCGAGGTCAATATGTCGATATTTGAATACAATGATGAGAAGGAGCACGAGCTCCTGTACGCGCTTTATGACGCGAAGAGCAAAATTGAGAATTTTTTGAAGAACAAGTAATAAGGCTCTGTCTCTTTCCTCGATTCAAGCGCTAAAATGTTCGTGCAGAAAAAATATGTTCCGGAAAAGACGGATGCGCAAAATTGTGCATCCGTCTT
>DKYJ01000051.1:42268-70329 GCA_002493305.1 Clostridiales bacterium UBA7103
GAATTGTGCATCCGTCTTTTCCGGAATTTTTGCTTATTCTGCATTTTTGCGCCGCATAAAAAATTGCAAAAAAGTTCGGAGGAGCCTGAAGGACACTTTTAAAACGGATTTAGTCGGCTGCAAGCAAATCGCACAATCGCGAAGAATGTTTTTGTGCAATTTAGAGAAATGGCTTTTATGCTGTTGACTATTTTCTTCAATGGTGGTATCTTTCAATCCGTAATTAGTTCGAATAAAGGAACTGTGTTTATAAATGCGAACTAACTTTTCCGTGTAAGCCTAAGGCTGCGTTGAAAAACCATGCCCGTTTTTTTGCCGAGCTTCCCGCTTTTTTCTCACTTTTCCTTTGAACCTTGCAGGTCTGGAAATGGAAGGCTGGCAGTTTTTCATATCAAGGCAAAAAAGCGAATTCATACAGGAAGGAAGAAAGAGTTGAAAAAGGTATTTTTATTAAAGAACAGATATGTTGATTCCGTAACTCTTATGACGGTTGCCGTCGAGCTTTCGGAGCGCAGCGGAGTCCGCGGCGCCGAGTGCGGAATGGGAACAAAGCAAAATATTGAGATCCTCGAGGAGCTGGATTACGAGATCCCCATAGATGTTACCTCAAACGATGTGATGATCGCGCTGGACGCCGAAGAGGAGGCGGTCATGAAAGACTCGTGTGACTTTGTTGAGCGGACGCTTTCCGCCGGTCACAGCCATCGCCAAAAGGTCTACCACGATGTTGACAGCATTGCTGAGGGTGAGTTTGACGTTTTACAGATATCGCTTCCCGGCGAATACGCCGTTAAAGAGGCATACAAAGCCGTGGACAAGGGTCTGCATGTTTTCATGTTCACCGCAGATATATCTCTTGAGGAAGAGCACGATTTGAAGGTCTATGCCCGGGATCACGGCTGTCTCATGATGGGTCCTGACGCCGGAGTCGGGCTGCTCGGCGGCGTTGCCATGGCCGCCGGAAGCATAGTGAGGAGCGGCCCTGTCGGCGTAATAGGCGCTTCCGGCTCCGGCTCGCAGGAGGTGGCCTGCCTCATCGAGCAGATGGGCAGCGGCGTCTCCTGTATTCTCGGCACCGGCGGCCGCGATCTGAAAAAAACCGTCGGCGGCGTATCCATGATGGCAGATATGGATCGCCTTGATCGCGATGAGGACACGAAGCTGATTTGTCTGGTTTCCATGCTGGCAGACCGGGAGGTAATGGAGAAGGTTTTGCAAAAGGCCGATACTCTGACCAAGCCTGTCGTAGCCGTTTTTCTCGGAGCTGACAGCGCGCTCTATCAGGGGCACAGGGTAACGGGAACCTTTGATCTTGCCGAGGCGGCAAAGGCCTGCGTAAAGCAGGTGACCGGCAAGGAGCCGAGGCTGGGCATGACCACCGAAGAAATCAAAGCCCTTGCGGGCAACGTTGCGGCAGGCATACCGCCTGAGCGGAAATATTTTCGTGGGCTGTACACTGGCGGAACCTTCGCGGAAGAGACTTTGATGACCTACCGGGAAGAGGCCCCCGAAATCGTTATGCACACAAACCGCGATAATACTAAATACGCTTTGAGGCTCAAAACTCACAAGCAGTCGGAAGGCAACACTCTTCTTGACATGGGGGATCTGGATTTTACCGCTGAAGCGCCGCACACGGTGTTTGACCCGGCTCAGCGGGCTTTACGCTTCAAGCAGGAGCTTGAAGACCCCGAGGTTGCGGTAATCGCCATGGACATCATTCTCGGCCCCGGCGTTGCCCCGGATCCGGTAAGCTGTTATCTGCCGATGATAAGGCAGCATCCGGAAGTAAGCTATGTATTTGCCGTATGCGGCGGCGAGGGCGACCCTCAGGGCAAGGACAGGATAAAAAAGCTCCTTCGTGAGGCAGGCGTCATCGTGGCAGAGAGCGACCACGAGAGCGCTTTGATAAGCTCATCTATTATGAAAAAGCTGGAGGCGAGAAAGAAATGAGTTCGTCTGTCATTGAAAAACCGATTCCTAAAGAAAAGCCTTCTGTTGCAAATCTGGGCATAAAACTGTTCTTTGACTCATTGGCCGCGCAGCAGACCCGCTGCGTCCAAATCGAATGGGTGCCTCCCATTAAGCAGTCCGCCGAAATAGAACAGCTGCTGGACGAATTTCTGTAAGACGGAGGAAACATAAATGGAAAACAACATTAAAGAGAAGATCGAACAGGCAAACAAAGCGGCAGCGGCCTGCCTCACAGACAACGACCCGTGGTGGGTAGATGTAAGGCCCGCCGCAGAGTGCGTGGAAGGGCTTGAGGATCACATGATCCTTCACTCCGGGCCCCCTGTGGATTTGGAGGACATGGTGATGCTTCACCGCAGAGGCATGGTCAGCGCCATGCTCTTTGAGGGCTGGGCAAAGGACGAGCAGGAGGCAATGGATATCCTCCGTTCCGGAGAAATCAAAATCGACTCCGCATTGAACCATAACACAGTCGGCGCCGGAACCGGCATCATCACAAAATCCGTCATGATGAATGTGATCGAGGACAGACGAAACCACACCACCGCCGCCACTTTCCCGGCGGAGGGCCCGTTTCAGGGCGGCTTCTGCGGCTGGGGGCTTTACAGCCCCGAAATCGCCGAAAATCTCAGATATATGCGGGAAGAGCTGTTTCCCCCGCTGCGTGAGCTTCTGGCCAAAAACGGCGGTATCGCAATAAAGCCCATATTGGCCGAAAGTTTTCAGATGGGCGATGAAAACCATACGCGCCAGACCGCGGCTGATCTTCTGCTTGACAAGCTGGTTCTGCCCCAGCTCTTTGACCTGGAGCTGCCAAAAGAAAGCATAATGAAAACCGTGCGGTACATTGTTGAGACTCCCCGCTTCTTCCACTGCTACGGTCAGGGGGCCTCCCGCTCCGCAGCTCTCGGAGCGGACGGGATAAAGTACTCCACCGTGGTCACGGCAATGGGCGGCAACGGCGTGGAATTCGGTATCAAGGTCGCCGGTCTGCCCGGCAGATGGTTTACCGCTCCGGCTCCGTTCATGACGGGAAAGTACACCTCCACACAGTTTACCCAGAAGGATCAGCTCCCCTGGATAGGCGACAGCTGCGTCGTTGAAGCCGCCGGCATGGGCGGGCTTGCCGCAGCCGCCAGCCCCATAGTCTGCAACCTGCGCGGCATGACTCTGGCCGACGCCATATCCCAGACCAGGGAGATGGAGCGCATAACCGTTACGCATAACCCCAATTTCTCCATTCCTAATCTGGACTTTGACCCGCTCCCCTCGGCAATCGACATCCGTCTTGTTTTGAAGTCCGGCATCAGTCCCGTGATTCACGGCGGTATGTTCAACAAAACAGGCGGCCTGATCGGAGCCGGCATGGCCCGCGTTCCCATGGGCTGCTTTGAAAGCGCAATGAAAGCCTTTGCGGAGGAATACAGAGAAAAGTAACAAGCGCCAAAGCCCTTGTTTCAAAGGATATCCGGGCTTTGTGAGCGGCGGCTTTTCGTACAGCGGGGAGAAAGCATGAAAATTTTAGTCAGCAATGTTGGAAGCACTTCGCTGAAATTTAAGCTCTATGACATGCCGGAGGAGAGGCCGCTGTGTCACGCAACGGTAGAGCGTGTAGGCGATAGCGAAAACGCGATTTTTGAGTATCGGCGCTGCCGGGACAATAAAACGGTGAGGCTTGAACGGCTGTCGGTGCCCAATTATACCGCGGGGATAAAGCTGTTTATGAAATTTCTCACCGGCGGGGAGCTTGCAGTGCTCTCCGCCGGCGCTGAAATTGACCGTATCGGCTTTAAGACTGTGCTCTCCAGAGGACATTATGGTGTACATCTGCTGGATAAGGGCACTATGAACGGAATGAGAGCGTCCCTGTTTGTGGCGCCTGTCCATAACGCGGCGTATCTGGAGGCAATATCGCAGTTTGAAGCTTTGTTTCCGGGTATCCCGAAGATCGGCGTTTTTGAGACGGCCTTCCACACCACGATCCCTCTTGAGCGGAGGCTGTATGCCGTACCCTATGAGTGGTATGAAAAATACGGACTTATGCGTATGGGCTACCATGGCGCGTCCCACGGCTATATTGCAAGGCAGTCAGCAAAATACGGGAAAAACGAGCGGGTGATCTCCTGCCATCTGGGCGGAAGCTGCTCTGTCTGCGCCATTGAAAACGGGAAAAGCGTAGATACAAGCTTCGGCTACTCGCTCCAGACCGGCGTTATGCACGCCAACCGCTGCGGAGATACCGACCCGTACCTCATCCCTTTTCTTGAGGAGCAGGGTCTGAGCCGTGAGGAGATCATGGCGGGGCTCAGCAGAAACGGCGGGCTCCTCGGGCTGTCCGGAGTGAGCAACGATATGCGCATTCTGGAGCAGGCCGCCTCCGACGGCAATGAGCGTTCAAAGCTGGCCATTGACTGCTTTGTCAATAACATAGTTAAATTTATCGGTGCGTTCTACGCGGAGCTCGGCGGCTTGGATCAGCTCGTTTTTACCGGCGGGATAGGCGAAAACGACGCGAAGCTCAGAAGCGCCGTCTGCGGGAAGCTTGCCCATATGGGCGTCGTTCTCGATGAGGTCAAAAACAGCGCCTGTCATGACGGGGTCATCTCCACAGACGACGCTCCCGTGACCGTCTCCGTTATCCCGGCCAATGAAGAGCTGGGCGTCGCGAGAGAAACCTATGGATATGTTCTCTGAGCCTCCCGTCTGTACCTATGCGGGAGACGCCGCCCTGCGTATAATGAGCGGCGCAGACGCCGGGGAGATCCTGATGACCTCCGCTCACGGCTGGTATCTGCTTTTTGGCGATGAGCTTGTGCTGCTGTGTGATGAAGATAAGGGTCGGATATCATTTGCTCTGGAATTTGCGGACTTCGAAAAACACTTCGGGCGCGCCCGCTCTCTTGTCGGAGAGCCTGTGCGTTTTCACGGCGGCAGGCTTACCCTGTCCGGCGCGGATATACGTATACCCCGCGATATTCCGTCCGCGGCTCCGCCCCGCCCGGCCAAATTCAGCGTCCTGCTAAGCGGCGATGAGGAGTTTTGCCGGCTCGTTTTGGACGGCGGCAAGGGATTTATGCCGCGGCTCCTGCCGCACAGAGACAGTATAATTAACGCTGCCCCCATTTGGGAGCCTGCGCTGAATGATCCCGTCGCGCTGAGGGCGTCCCGGAGACTTTCGGCTTTTTTCTCGGCTCTGCGCTGCGGCAGGCAGGAGGCTCTGACCGATGCTCTCGGAAAGCTTTTGGGCCTTGGCCCCGGGCTAACTCCGTCAACGGACGACTGGGTCGTCGGCTTTCTTTACGCTGTCAGGCCGTACATAAAGCCTCCACTGTTAAACAAAATATGTCAGGCCGTCCGCCAGAGCATGGTAAGCGCGACGAACCGAATAAGCGCCGCTTATCTTGAATGTGCCTGCGAAGGCGGAAGCTTCGAGATAATGGAGGAACTGCTGGCTGCCGAAAGCACCGGGGCGGCGGAGCGATTGTTATCCATTGGAAGCAGCTCCGGCTCTGATATGCTTACAGGTCTGCTTTTCGCGATAAAATATATTGAATTACTTGGAGGAGCAAAATGAGAGAACAGATAATTCACAAAATAAAAGAAGAGAAACTTATCGCCATCGTCCGCGGAATAAAGCCTGAGCTCTGCCTTCAGGTCGCTCAGGCACTTTATGACGGCGGTGTAAGACTTATGGAGATAACCTACAACCAAAAAGACCCATCAGGCTGGCCGCTGACAGCTGAGGCCATTCAGGCTGTGGCGGAGTGTTTTGAAGGGCGTATGCTGGTAGGCGCAGGTACCGTCACCACTGTTGAGCTGGTCGAGATGACCTATAAGCACAAGGGCCGGTATATTGTATCTCCCGATACCGATATCGAGGTGATAAAGCGTACCCGCGAGCTTGAAATGGTGTCCCTGCCAGGCGCAATGACCCCCAGCGAGATAAAGGCGGCCCACAACGCAGGAGCGGACTTCGTAAAGGTCTTCCCTGCCGGTACTCTCGGCGCGGGATACATAAAAGCCGTCAAAGCGCCCCTGAGCCACATTCCCCTGCTGGCTGTTGGCGGTGTGAGTGAGAAAAATGCTGCGGATTTCCTTGCCGCCGGGGCGGACGGCCTTGGTATCGGCGGCAATTTGGCCAAGAAAGACTGGATCGATGCCGGTCGATTCGACAAGCTGACCGAAGCCGCGAAGGCGACGATAGCGGCAATTAAAGGAGAATGAAACGATGGCAAGAGTAATAAGCTTCGGTGAAATAATGCTGCGACTTAATCCGGAAGGATACCTCCGCTTTGTCCAGGCGGATAAATTTGAGGCCACCTATGCGGGCGGCGAGGCAAATGTCGCGGTTTCCCTTGCAAACTACGGGCTCGACGCGGCCTATGTTTCCAAAGTCCCCGAGCACGAGATCGGGCAGTGTGCCGTTAACGCGCTGCGTGAATTTGGAGTCGATACCTCCCTTATCCTTCGGGGCGGCCCCCGTCTCGGTGTGTATTACTGTGAGAAGGGCGCCTCTCAGCGCGCTTCCAAGGTAATTTACGACAGGGCGGGCTCCTCCATTGCCCTTGCAAAAAAGGGAGAGTTTGACTGGGACAAAATTTTTGATGGCGCGGACTGGTTTCATTGGACAGGTATCACTCCGGCGCTGGGCGGAGAACTGCCCGAGATATGCCTCGAGGCTTGCCGGGCCGCGAAAGAGCGTGGGCTCACCGTTTCCTGTGACCTTAACTATCGCAAAAAGCTGTGGACAAGCGCCGAGGCCGGGGAGTGCATGGCAAAGCTGCTCCCTTATGTCGATGTGTGCATAGCGAATGAAGAGGACGCCAAGGATGTGTTCGGCATCAGCGCCGAGGGCACTGATATAAACTCCGGCAAGCTCAACCACAACGGCTATATTTCCGTTGCGCGGCAGCTTGCAGAGCGCTTCGGCTGCAAAAAGGTGGCCATCACCCTCCGTTCTTCTCACTCCGCTTTCGATAATGACTGGGCCGGTATGCTCTATGACGCGGCGGATGACAAGGCTGTTTTCTCCACCACCTATCATGTCCATATCGTTGACCGTGTGGGCGGCGGCGACAGCTTCGGAGGCGGGCTCATCTATGGCCTGCTCACAGGGAAGAACGATCAGCAAGCCATTGACTTTGCGGTTGCGGCCTCCTGCCTTAAGCACTCAATTGAGCATGACTTCAACATGATGAGCGTTGCGGAGGTTGAAGCTCTTGCCGCGGGCAATGCCTCCGGCAGAGTTCAGAGATAATAAAAAAGCTGTCAAAAAAGCCTCGCAGAGTTCGCAGCTTGCAAGCGGCGAATAAGATCAAATAAGTTTTTTCTAGGGGCGTGTACCTCGGAAAAAACACTTTGCGCGGAGAAAGTGTTTTTTTGCCCTCTCACGCTGGCAAAAATGCGCGAACGGAGTGAATCCCCCCTTGCCGAAGATGTCCAGGAGAGACTTCTTCGGCAAGCTGAAACGCCCCCGCTTTTCTGACGAAAAGCGGGGGCGTTTATTCACTTCACTTTGACCCGGCGCCTTAAAAGCGCGCTCTTATAACAAAGCACATAGCACAGTGCGCACAGCAGCAGAGCTGCTATAACATCGACCACCGAATGCTGCTTTACAAACAAAGTGGACACGCTGATAAGCAGCGCCGTCAGGCCAAAGCCCCATTTCCAGCCCGGCGCACTAAAGCGCTCAGTGTCCCAGGCGGCAAAGGCCACCGCAAATGAGCCAAGCACATGGATAGACGGGCAGACATTGGTATTGGTGTCAAAGGCATAGAAGCGCGCCATGAACCGGGTCAGGATATTATCCCGCTGAAACTCCTCCGGGCGGAGCAGCTGGCAGTTTGGGAAGATAAAATAGGTGATAATAGCCACGGTATAACTCGCCATGATAAAGTACATCATGCGCCGGAAGCTGTCCGGCTCGAAAAACAGGGTATAGGCCAGCATACCGATCAAAAACACGAACCAGAACAGATATGGGATAAGAAAAAATTCGTTGAATGGTATCACGTCGTCAAGCGCGCAGTGCATTGCCTGATAGTGCTCCACGGAGTAAAAACGCTCCACATACATGAAAGCCAACCCGTAAATCGGCCAATACAGCAGCAGCCACAGATGGGAAAATTCCGGGGTATTTATAAGACGCGGGCGAAAGCGCCGGTAGTCAACTGGGGTCATTTTCATCTTTCTTTTTATTTTCTCTCTCCATTTGCTTTAAGCAGTCGTATACTATCCGACCGCCGTTGCGATCCGACAGGCTGAGGGCAGCCGCATGCATCTTATCAAGCTCCTCATCATCGGAGATGAGCCCCATGGTCAGATTGATAAGCTCCTCCACTCCGTCGGCGGTTTTGGCAATTCCCTTATCAACGGCATAGTTCAGATTATATTCCTCGCAGCCGGCCACCGCGTCAACCAGTACCATGGGCAGAGCCTTCGCCGCCGCCTCACTTACACTGATGCCTCCGGGCTTGGTCAGGTAAAGATCTGCGCTGTCCATCAGGGCGGGGATATTGTCAGCATAGCCCAGTATGCGCACATTTTTCTTCTCCTCCACCCGGTTTTCAAGGCGATTTTCGAGGCGCTGATTGGTGCCGCAGACCACAGTCAGAAACTGCTTTTCCCCCATGGCTTCGGCAAGGCCCTGAGCAAGGCGCTTTATTGGGCCGCAGCCCATGCTGCCGCACATCATCAGGATATGCTTCGCCCCCTCCGGAATACCCAGCGCCCGTTTCGCTCCGGACTTATCGGCGGTATGGAAAAACTCCTGCCGCACGGGGATACCGCTTATGACCGTCCGCTCCATGTCCACATCTTCCGCATCCCTGATCACCGACTCGTCCGGCAGAAAGTACTTATCAAGTCTTGTCTCGGCGGTGCCGGGGCTGACGGTATAGTCCGTATCCACAAAGCAGCTTATGAACTTCGCGTCGTAATTTCTGATGACCTCCGTCACCATAAGGCCGGGAAAAACATGGGGACAGATGACTGTATCATACCCCTCGTCGTTGATGAGCTTATATAGGCGCTGCGCGCCGGAGGCCATCAGCTCATATGTAAAGGAGCCCTCCGCAAAGCGCTCCTCGTGCTCCTCAGCTCTGGCGTAACCCTTTTTGAACAGCACGGGCACATGCCTATACATGAACACATGACCCTTTGACAGAAAATCAGACACCTTTTCGTGGATAAGCGCGAGGCTGTCCACAATATCGCACTGCTCCCCCGCCGCGTCAAAGCACTCCTTTATGGCTTTTGCCACGGAGTTGTGCCCCTCGCCGGTGTTGCAGCTGAGAATAAGCGCTTTTATCTCTTTCTCTCCTCTCTCATGCGGCAAAGCCGCAGCAGCTTTATAAGACGCGGCCTGTTATACCGCTGGATAATAATGAAAGGAAGGTTTCCAAGCAGGCAGTAGACAAGCCACAGGCAGACGCCGCCCCAGCCGGGCCAGATCCACAGCGCGGCAAGGCCAAAGACACACAGCAGCGCGTGGATAAGCTCGGCAACACAGGTCTCCTGTATCATGAGCAGCAGGGTCTCCTTATCCGGTCGGCTGTCCATCTTTTTCGGCGGCATGAGCTTTTTGAATATTTTGCTCATATCCGGCACCTTCGTTTGCCACGAGGCCACGCCTATGCGTTTGTATATCTGCCCCTCCTGCTCAAATGGAAGAAGGCGGAAGGGCGGCGCGTCATAATCGAAATTATGCCGTGCTATGAGCCTGCCCGCCACGAAGGAGAGTATGCCCATGAGAGCATAATAACAGACGCAATATAAAAATCCCATATGGTAACACCTTAAGGTTTCTTTAATATAAGTGTCAGCTCAGCCTGATCATCTTTGCCGAGCATCTGTCTATCTGAATAGTCTGCTCACCGAGGCCAACCCTTGAGCAGTCGGCCTTCACGGTGCGCCTCTCGCCACGGTTGATGACGGCAAGCCACGCGCCGTTCTCCGCGCTCTCGCCGAATTCATCAAGGCCGCTGTCGATATAACGCAGCACCAGCAGCACATCCGCCCCCGCGGCCATGAACTCCGCCTTGCCGGTTGAGAGAATGGGCGTTGAATTTCTCAGCGTGGCAAGCTCCTTATAATAGGCGCAAAGCTCCCCGTCCTGCTCCTTAAAGGGCTGACGGTTAAAGGGGTCGCACACGCCGGTCATGCCCTGCTCGTCCCCATAATACACGCTGGGGACGCCGGGAATGACAAATTGCAGCGCGGCGCAGAGCTTTGAAAGCTCTCTGCCCTTATCCAGCATCTCCCGGGTGTACTCCACTTCAAGCTGCCTGCTTCTGGGCAGCTCCTTGAGGGCGACATCGGCGGCGAGTGCCGTGCGCAGTCGCTCCACATCGTGGCTTCCCAGCAGGTTCATCAGGGAATAGTACATGGGCTTGGGATAATTCATCTGCTGCCCGGTGAGAAAATCTCTCAGGGCGTAAGCGTCCATTCTGCCGCGGGCAAAGTCTATCGCCGCCTGACGGAAGGGGTAGTTCATCACGCTGTCAAGGGAGTAACCCAGAGCGTAATTGCGCCGCCCGCCGTAGCTTTCTTTTATTACCGCGTCCTCCCAGACCTCGCCGAGAATAGGCGCGTCAGGCTTTTCCTCCTTGGCGGCCTTTCGGATAAGCGCCAGCACATTGTCGGGCAGCTCGTCCGCAACATCGAGCCGCCAGCCGCTTGCGCCCCGGCGCAGCCATGTTTTCACAACGCTGTTTTTCCCGCTGATGACGAAGTCCTGCCAATCGGGGTCGTTCTCGTTGACCTCGGGCAGATCCTTAAAGCCCCACCAGCAGCGGTAATCATCGGGGAAGCTGCGGAAATCATACCAGCCGTAATAGGGAGACTCCCGCCCCTGACAGGCACCGGAGCCGGGATACGCGCCGTTTCGGTTGAAATACACGCTGTCGGCCCCGGTGTGGGAAAAAACGCCGTCGAGCATGATGCCTATACCACGCTCCTCAGCGCTGCGGCAGAGCGACTCGAAGTCCTCTTCCGTGCCTAAAATCGGATCTGGCCTCAAGTAGTTTGCGGTGTCGTAGCGGTGGTTGGAGCGCGCCTCCACGATGGGGTTGAGGTAGATGACGCTCACGCCAAGCGCCTTAAGATAGTCAAGGCGGCTCTCGATGCCCTTGAAGGTGCCGCCGTAAAAATCGTCGGGGCTGTAATCGCGCTCAAACTCACGCGGCTGCCAGCGCACAGGCTCGTCGATGCTGCCGTGCAGCTCCGGGGTCTGCCCCAGGGCGCGGTGGTACTCAATGCCACGCTGCGCCGTGCCGTCATCCGAAAAGGCAAAGCGATCGGGGAATATCTGATACATCACGCTCCGGCGAAACCATGCCGGGGTATCAAAGCCGGGCTTAAATACCGTCAGCCGGAAGCCGCCCGCCTCATGCCCGCTGAGCCTGCCGTACATGCCGCTCTCATCCGGGCATAGATACTGCTCGCCGCTGGAGTTTTCTATTTTGAAAAGATACCACAGGGCGGCGGGAGTCTCCGGCAGGTCGATCTCCACGGAAAAGCCGTCCTGCCGGCGCTCCATGGCGTATTCACGGCGCAGCTCGTCCCCAAAGAGCACAAGCTCCGCCTTTTTTACCTGCCCGCCCAGCACGCGAAAGCCAAGTCTTACCTTCTCCCCTGCGCAGACCGCGCCGAAGGGGTCGCGGCAGCAGAGCTTTCTGGGGTCATGCTCAACCTCAAGGGTGCATGAGCATAGGCCGCGCAGCAGGCTTACCACATGGGCGGTTCTGGGCTGGAGCGGGTATACCTGCTCCACATCCACGCCGCAGGCGCGGATATTGCCGCAGCAACGGGCAGCGATACGGTAAGCGTCCTCAAGGGAAAAGCCGCAGTCGTCCATCAAAAGCCGGGCAAGCTCCGCCGCGGCAAGGGGGTTGTCCTCATTCTGATAGACCTCCCTCATCCGCGTAAGCTCGAGCCCGCTTTCAAGGCAGATATGTGCGGCAGCATACACCGATGCCGCCGCCTGAAAATATTCCTTTGTGAGCCAGGGGCAGTCCTCCCGGCGGAGCAGGGCGCACAGCGCCCCGTCCCCGTCGTCCGGCAGCCAAACGCCGTTTTCCCGCACCGCGTAAACGGTTCTGCGGTTTTCATAGGCGATGTACAGCCGCTGGCTCTCCGTCCAACATTCCCGGTAGCTGCCGCCGAAATGCACGGCAACAGAACCCTTCCTCAAAGCATCCATATATAGTGTCTTGCGTATTCCTCAGCAGAGCGCTCAAAGCCAAAATCCGCCTGCATGGCGTGGCTTATTAGCCCGTTCATTATTTCTTTATTGCCATAGCAGCTCAGGGCAAGCTGCACCGTATCCCGCATCTCCCACGCGTCGAAGTTTGCAAAAGAGAAGCCGTTTCCCTCGCCGGTGAAGCGGTTATAGGGGGTTACAGTGTCCTTCAGGCCGCCGGTCTCGCGCACTATGGGAACGCAGCCGTAGCGCATGGCTATCATCTGGCTCAGGCCGCAGGGCTCAAAGCGGGAGGGCATAAGCAGGAAATCGCTCCCGGCGTAGACCAGATGGGACAGCTCCTCGCTGTACCCGATATATGAGCACAGACGACCCTTATAGCGGTACTCCGCTGCACGCATGAAGTTTTCAAAGCGTTCATCGCCGGTGCCGAGGAGCATAAACTGCATATCGTTTCTCGTCATCAGATCGTCCAGCGCGCAGGCCACAAGGTCAAAGCCCTTCTGCTCTGTCATACGCGTGACCATGGCGAAAATGGGCACATCGGGCCTCACCTCAAGGCCCATGCGCTCCTGAAGAGCGGCCTTGCACTTAGCCTTGCCCTTGAGATGGCCCCTGTCATAGGTCGCAGGCAGGAGCTTGTCGGCGTGTGGATTGAAAGCCACCTTGTCAATGCCGTTAATGATGCCGCTTACCTGTGCGCTGCGGGCGTTGAGTATTCCCTCCAGACCCTCGGCATAGTATGGGGTCATGATTTCCCGGGCATAGCTGGGGCTGACGGTGTTTATCCTGTCGGCAAAGACGCAGCCAGCCTTCAAAAAGTCCGCGCAGCCGTTGAGCTCCATGAACTCCGGGGTATAATAGCGGCTGTCAATGCCGAACAGATCCTGCACATAGTCAAAGCCGAACTTGCCCTGAAAGGCGATGTTATGTATCGTCAGCAAAAAACGCAGGTTTTCCTGCATACACCCGGGATACTGGGTGCGGGCCAGCATGGGGATCATAGCGGTGTGCCAGTCGTTGCAATGGACGATATCCGGTGTGAAATCAAGATTCGGTATACAGTCCACCACGGCGCGGGTGAAGAAGGCGTACTGCTCGCCCTCGGCCTTGTCGCCGAGGTATATCCTGTCGCCGAAATAGTGCTCATTATCCACCAGATAAATGGTCACGCCGTCCAGCTCCAGCTTCTCTATCCCGGCGTACTCCATGCGCCAGCCGAGGCGGACATAGAAATAGAACATATGCTCCACCTTATCGCCGTAGCGCTCTTTGATTATTCTATGGTAGGGGGTGATGACCCGCGCGTCAATGCCAAGCTCCTTAAGGCTCTTGGGCAGCGTCCCCACCACGTCGGCAAGGCCGCCGGTTTTGGACAGCGGTGCGCACTCGGCGGCGGCGAGCAGTACCTTCGGCATCTCACTGCGGCCGCGTTCCTTGAGCATATCACGAAATTCACGCTTCATTTTTTACTCCGTTCCGCCGCTTTTACGGCATTCTCAAAGATATTTCATTCTCTCTTTTAAGTAGGCGATGAATAAATCGGTGAGAGCAGATTGCGAGAGAATTTCCGTTCTGACGATGACACTTTTTTGCAGACATACCTTGTGTATTGGGGAAAAGTGGCGAAGTCAGGGCGAAAATTATCCGCAAGATGCCGAAGCGATGTGTTCAGCGCCTGCTTTTTTAGGTTTAGTGGGGGTGAATTTGAAGAACACCGCCGACATGGGCGGCAGAGTGATCTGCGCGGAATACTGCATGTCCAAAAACGGCTTTTTCTTCGCGCGCAGGGGCTTGGGATTGCCTGCTCCGCCGCCGCCGAAGCGCTCATCATCGCTGTTGAGGACTTCCCTGAGGCTGCCGGGCGCAGGCAGAGCCACGGTGAAACCGTCATAGCGTACAGGCGTGAAGTTGCACACGCACACTATGCCGCTCACGCCGTCCGCCGTGCGCAGGAAGGCAACGGAGCTGCGGTCGCTGTCGTCCACATTCAGCCACTTGAAGCCGTCCCATGACTTGTCCACTGCGTACATGGCCGGAGTCTTGGTGTACAGGCGGTTAAGCTCGCGGCAGTAATCCTGAAGCTGCCTGTGGCGTGGGTAATCCAGCAGCAGCCAGTCAAGCTGCTGCTTCCAGTTCCACTCGATGAA
The DNA here is from genome assembly GCA_002493305.1 of Clostridiales bacterium UBA7103. Lineage (GTDB taxonomy): Bacteria > Bacillota > Clostridia > Oscillospirales > Oscillospiraceae > Limivicinus. The sequence goes on from DKYJ01000051.1 coordinate 56,594, forward strand.
CTGGCCGAACTCGCTGCCCATGAAGTTGAGCTTCTTGCCCGGGTGGCCAAACTGGAAGCCATAGAGGGCGCGGAGTGAGGCAAATTTCTGGTCATACTCCCCGCTCATCTTATTGAGCATAGAGCGCTTTCCGTGCACCACTTCGTCATGGGAATAGGCCAGCACATAATTTTCGGAAAAGGCGTACATCATTGAGAAGGTGAGCCTGTTGTGGTTAAAGCTGCGGAAATACGGGTCAAGCTCCATGTAATCCAGCGTATCGTGCATAAAGCCCATGTCCCACTTCATGCAGAAGCCAAGGCCGCCCTGCTCCGGCGGGGCGCTTATCAGTGGAAAGGCCGTGGATTCCTCGGCAACGGTCAGTGCGCCGGGGTAATTTACAAGCACGGTGCTGTTGAGCTTTCGCAGGAAGTCCACTGCGTCAAGGTTTATATTGCCGCCCTCTCTGTTGGGGGTGAAATTTCCCTGCCTGCCATAGTCGAGATAGAGCATTGAGCTGACAGCGTCCACTCGGATGCCGTCTATGTGGTATTCCTCAAAGAACTTGCAGGCCGAGGAGACCAGAAAGCTCTGCACCTGGCTGCTGGCATAGTCGAAAATAAGCGTGCCCCACTCCGGGTGCTCGGCCATGCGCTGTTCCTTGCATTCATAGAGGTTCGAGCCGTCAAAGCGGGCGAGGCCGTGCTCGTCCCTTGGGAAGTGAGCGGGCACCCAATCCATGATGAGCCCCACGCCGGCACGGTGGAGCCTGTCCACCATGTATTTGAAATCATCGGGGCTGCCGTAGCGGGAGGTCGGGGCGTAATAGCCCGTGACCTGATAGCCCCAGGAGCCGTCATAGGGGTACTCGGTGACAGGCATAAGCTCCACATGGGTGTAGCCCATGTCAGCGCAGTAGTCGGCCAGCGCATCGCCCACGCTGCGGTAATTTATCCCGTCGGGCAGGTCTTTCCATGAGCCCATATGCACCTCGTACACGCTCATGGGCTCGGTCATGAAATCGCGCTTTGCGCGCCGGCGCATGAACGCACCGTCTCCCCAGCGGTGGTGACTTTCACAGCAGATAATGGAGGCGGTATCCGCCCCGTGCTGGGAGAAGGCCGCGAAGGGGTCGGACTTGAGCACCGTCCGCCCGTCACAGCCGTGGACGCAGAACTTGTACATCTGGCCCTCGTGAGCATTGTCCACAAAAATCGCCCATACGCCGCCCTCTAATTTCTCCATGGGCAGGCTCTCTCTGTCCCAGCCGTTGAAGTCGCCCACCAGCGTGACGCATCGGGCGTTTGGCGCCCATACCATGAAGCGGTGCATCTTCAGCGCCGGGATATATCGGCAGCCGAAGCTGAGCCAGGCCTTGCAGGCAGCGCCGGTATTAAACAGGTAGATATCGTCCCTGGGTATATGCTTTAGAAGTTTTTTATCCATAGGGCTCACTCCTCTATATCTTTGGTAAGCGCCGTGCAACAGCACACCACGCCTTTTATATTATAGCGCGTTTGAGTGTCAATTCCAAGTATATTTACATGGTCAATTTACACTAAATGTTGAAATTGAAAAAAAGCGCGCGGCGCAGCACTGAACACTGCCGCACTAACCTGCTTCCCCTTCGGAGCCGCCCGCAGGCGCGTTTCGGAGCGCAAAAAGGCTTCCCCGTTGTTGGGGAAGCCTTTAGTTTGGTTTTATTGTGCTTATATGCGCTGAGGCTTAGTTCTCCCTGCGCTGCTTGGGCAGGAGAACCGCGATAGCCGCGCCGGAGACTACCAGCAGCGCGATCCACAGGCCGAGACCGGTATCACCGGTGGAGGGAGTCGCGCCCGCAGAAGCCGCGGAAAGTATCTTGAAGCTGGTGGCGGCGGAATACCTGGCGGTATTGCTGCCGGAGTTGACATAGGCGGTGGTAATGGTGTAGGTGTTATCAGCCTTCAGGGTATTGAGGAACGCAGCCTTCAGAGTGATGGTCTTACCGTCGGAGCTGATGGTGTAGTAGTCGGACTTGAGCTGAGTCTTGCCGACCCAGACAGCGTTCATCGGGTCAGAGGCGATGAACACCAGATCCTTGTTGCCGCCCTTGGTGTGGTTAGTGGCGTCCTTGGGTACCAGAGAGGGCGCAGTGGTGAACTTGATGGTCACATCCACGCCGGCGGTGGTAACCGTCAGGCTGTGCTCGCCATAGGAGAGGGTCTTGAGGTATGCCGCCTTGAGAGAAAGGACGTTCTTATCGCTGACAGAGTAATTCGCCGCATCAACAGTATTACCGTCGACTTTAACGCCGTCTACCGCGTGGGAGACATTGTAGCTGAGGGCGGTGTTGCTGTTGAGCCACTTGTTGTCCTTGTTAGCCTCAACGGGAGTGACATTGATGATGCTGAGCGCGCTGACAAACTCGCTGCCGCTCGCGGCATCAAAGGCAAAGCTGATGTTCTTGTCGCCGGCGCTCAGGGTATCAAGATAAGCTGCCTTGAGGACGAGCTTCCCGGCGTTAGCGTCATAATACCAACCGGCCAAATCTATCTCAGCGCCGCCAATCTTGACAGAGACGGGCTTGTCGGACATTTCAACCGTCTTATCGGCCTTGTCGCCCACGACATGCTTGATGTCGGTGGTCACGATGCTGGGCCAAACATAGACGGGAACCTCAACAGTGCTGCGGGAGCCGAACTTGAAAACGATCTTATGTGCGCCGGCGCTCACGCCGTCAAAGCAAGGAATCGTTACCATGTTATCGGTACCGTTGACAGAGTTCTTGGTAATGAAGGTCAGGTTGGAGCCGCTCAGAGTATAGTCGGTACCGTTAGTAAGCTTTGTACCTGTCACACTGTCAACGAAGACCTCGACGCTCGTGTTGCCGAGCTTAAACACAGTGCTGTCAAGGCGCACGATGGACTGCTGAGAGGCAAGCTCGGTATTGCCCTTGAAATATTGGGGATAGTTGTTGGTGGTGTTGAAGGTGTTGCCGCTGGCGTCGGTGACGGTATCGCCGGTGGGGGCGGTTTTCAGACCCACTGTGCCGTCAGCCTTACGCTCATGGGTATCGGGAATCAAACCGGTGGGAAGGTCAGAGCCAAACTTACCGGCGGTCACAGAACCTGTAACCTTAGCGCCGCTTTCGGCGGAAACGCTGCCTGTAACCTCAACAGTGCTGTCATCAACGGTCAGGCTGCTGCCGTTTTTCATTACGATATTGCCGGTGATCGTAACAGCATCCTCGATGATGAGTGTGCCGTTGAGCGTGATATTGCCGGTGATCCCAGCAGCGGCAACAGCATCAGGCTGGCCGGTTGTCGCATTACGCACACCGGAGTTGATGATGCGCAGGGTTGCGCCGGAGGCAACGGTGATGTCGCCGGTCAGGGTCTTGCCGTTGAGGTTCAGGGTAGTGGCCGCAGTGACATTTTCAACTCCGGCGGCAGCCGTTGTGCCATTGGCTGAAAGAATCACATCGCCGTCCTGATTGGGCTTTATCTCATTGGTGGAGGGAGTGTCGTCGTCGGAGGGGTCTGCGTCCATAACAACAAACATATCCTCGTATGGCTCGACCTTATAATCATCAGCGACATAGGCACTGGGGTCAAAGTCGAGCATGCATCCGCTCTTCACACTGATGCTTCCGGCACTGGCGTTCTTAAGAACACTGCCACCGACAACATCTCCGCCAACGACCATGTTGACAAAGGCAACAGAGCCATCCTCGGCATAAACGCCGTTGACAAAGCCAAACTTGTTGCCGTCCTCATCAGTGTCGACCACAAAGCTCAGCTCGCCCTCCTTAATGGTCACGACAGCGCCGCTGTCCACGATGAGAGCTGCGTCATACACGGTGGAGCTGTTCGCAAAAGTGATGATAGAGGGAGTGCCGGTGGTCTTGGTGAGATCCAGCTTCAAATTCTTGGAAATGGTCAGGGGCTTGGAGATGGTGATGTCCTTCACGAGCTGGACAGTCGCACCCTCAGCAGCCGCTGCAATGGCTTCCTCAAGGCTTGCGTACTTATAGGTCTTCTTCGTGCCCACGATGACAGCCACGGGGTCGGTCACCTCAGGCTCTTTCGACTCCTCAGGCGCCGTAGTCTCTTCGGGCTTGTTCCCGTCAGCGCTGCTGCTATCCTCGCCGCCGACGATGATCGCGTCCTGCTCGGCCGCGCTGCCGGTGGTATCTGTTAAATTCTGGCCGCTCTGAGGTTCAGAGTCGTTGTTGCTGCCCATGACCAGGAAGCCCTCAGCCGAGGCGGAGATAGCCGCGAAGCTGAAAACCATGGTCAGAACTAAAAGCAGGGACAGAAACTTCTTACTTGCTTTCATTTCACTTTCTCCTTTTGCCTTTATAAAAAATATTATTCAAAACCGTTTCTTATGTATGCCGCGATCCGGGGCGCAAAGCCCCCCTCCTTATCGGCACTATCAATGTACCACAAAAGATTACGAATTGCAACAGCTCTTAAGAACTTTTAATATTTAGTTGAAGCTATTTTTTAATTTTTTGTAACTTTTTGTTTAGTCTGCACAGAAGCAGCGAAAAATCCATTAGGTGGAAGCAAGTTAGAGCGGCTAAATTCTTCCCCGCCCGCAGGCGCGAAAACCACCGCAGAGCCCAGCGTAGCGGGTCTGCGGTGGAAAAGGAAGAAGGAGCACGGATATGGAGCTTTCGCTTTCAGCGGAAGCGGAATGGAGTCTGCTTCTTCTGACGCTATTCGCTCACTATTTTATAATACGTTTTCGCGGTGAGAGCATACACTGCGGCGTAGAACAGCGTGAAACCGCCGAACACGCAGAGCGTACATATCATTGTGACCTTAAAATCAAACATGCTGAAGAGCATAAGAAGCTGCCGCATCATGCTGAAGTCAAAGGCCACATGGATCCCCGCCACGATCAGTGGAGCAAAGAACACGATGAGTACCTGCATATTGATGCTGCGGCGGATATCCCTCTTGGGAAGGCCCACCTGCTGCATTATGGCAAAGCGCTGCCTGTCCTCATAGCCCTCGGAGATCTGCTTATAGTACATGATGAGCACCATGGCTATCACGAACACCAGGCCGAGGAACACGCCCAGAAACAGGAAGCCGCCGTTTGTGGCGTAGAAATCCTGCATATCGGAGCTTCTTGTTCTTGCCGATATGAAGCTCACGGATGTGCTGCCGTCGGTAGAATAGGAGGCGCCGCTGTCGGCGTTATATACCGCGGCGACGAATTCATTTAAGGTCTGCTCATCGGAGGGGGTGTCGATGTAGATGATGCAGGATTTGTTGAGATAACTGGTGTACACGGAATTTACAAGCTCCGTCAGCTTATCTACCGCGGCCTTATCGGGGAGAATGAACACATCCGTGTTCCCAGCCTCGCGGTAGGGCGCGGAGGCAAGCAGCGTTTTCTCCGGGATGATGCCGCAGGGCTTGAGCGCAAGGCTCACCGCGTCCTCGCCGAAATTGAAGGTGGCGCTGCCGTAGCTCTCGCTGCCGAAGAGCATGGCCTCTCCCGGCTCAAGCTCCGAGCGCACGCCCAGCACATCGTAAACATCATCGGCGGTGACGAAGTTTATATAGCGCACCTGCCCGCCGCGGCTGCCCTCCTCGTAATAATTGCCGCCGTCAATATCCATGCGCGCGGCAACACATTCGATAGAGGAGGCTTTTTCGACCGCCACGCCATTTTGCCCGGCGAGAGTGCAAAGGTCGTTTACCACCCGCTCCCGGTCAAACTCGGCCACAGGGGAGTTAAACTGCATGTTGATGCTTATTGCCGTTGGCACGCGCACATCGAGGATGCTCTCCGTGCCGGCGTACAGAGACACCGTGCCTGAGACCATGACCATGACCATGGTGGAGAGGATACAGATGTTGGCAAGACCCACGGCGTTGCGGTTCATGCGGTGCAGCAGACCGGATATACCGATAAAGTTGGGCGTCTTGTAGTAAAAGCGGCGGTTTTTGCGCAGGGCTTTGAGCACGGCGATACTCACCGCGCAGAACAGGCAGTAGGTGCCGATGATGACCAGAAACACCGCCAGAAAGTAGGTGGCGAAGGCTGTCATGGGGTCTTTGGCCGTAACGGCGAGGTAATAGCCCGCGCCAAGGGTAAGCACACCCAGAACCGCCAGCAGGCCGCGGGTCTTGGGCTCCTGCTCGCCGGTATTCCCTCCGTGAAGCAGCTCCACCGGATTATACCTGCGCAGGCGGCGGATATTCTTGAGCAATGTAATTAAAAGCACCGCCCCAAAGAAGGCCGCTGTAACCCACGCGCCCTTTATCGACACGTTGAAACCGAAGCCGACGTCTATACGCATCAGGCGATAGGCCAGCATGCCCACCAGCTTATTGAACACAATGCCCACACCGACACCCAGCGCCACACCGATGAGCCACACATACAGCGTCTCATACACGAGCACAGCGGTGATATTGCCCTTGCCCATGCCCAGCACATTGTAAAGCCCCAGCTCCTTGAGCCTGCGCTTCATTAGGAAGCTATTGGTGTACAGCAGGAAAATCAGGATAAACAGCCCCACCACGAAGCAGCCGATACCCATATATACACTCAGGTAAACATAGCGCGTCATATTGGGAAGCTTATCTGTAAGGCTCATGGCAAGGCAGATGTAGAACGCCGCGGCGGTAAAGATGACGGTGAGAATATACGGAAAATAAAACCTGCCGTTTTTGACGATGTTCTGGGCGGCAAGTCTTGGGAAAAACGCCTTACTCATTTCTGCCGCCTTTCTGGAGCACGGTAAGCGTGTCGGAAATTTTACCGTACATCTCCTCCTCGCTCATCTCGCCCCGATAGAGCTGATGGAAAACCTGCCCGTCCTTTATAAACAGCACGCGCCCGGCGTGGCAGGCGGCCTTGACGGAATGGGTCACCATTAAAATTGTCTGTCCACCGGCGTTTATCTCTCCGAACAGCTCCAGGAGCTGCTCCGCCGCCTTGGAATCCAGCGCGCCGGTAGGCTCATCGGCAAGAAGGATATGCGGGTTTGTTATCAGCGCGCGAGCCACGGCCGCCCGCTGCTTCTGCCCACCGGAGACTTCATAGGGGTATTTGTTGAGGATGGCCTTGATACCGAGCTTATCCGCCAGCGGCGCAAGGGCACGGCTCATCTCGTTATACTTCTTCCCCGCTATGACCAGCGGCAGGAAGATGTTGTCCTGAAGGGAAAAAGTATCCAGCAGGTTAAAATCCTGAAACACAAAGCCCAGATTGTCCCGGCGGAAGGCGGAAAGAGCCTTGTCCTTGATGGCGCAGATGTTCTGCCCGTCAAGCAGCACCTCACCGGAGCTGGGTTTATCCAGCGTAGCGAGAATATTGAGCAGGGTGGTCTTACCGGAGCCGGACTCACCCATGATGGCCACGAACTCCCCCTTTTCCACATTGAAGCAGATGTTTGTAAGCGCCTGCACCTTATTGCCGCCGAAGCGGGAGTCATAGATCTTGCGTATATTTTTTACCTCAAGCATAGACATGACGATTTCATTCCTTTCGACTTTCTGTGCATATTGTAGCGCGCCGAGAATGAAGCAGCCATAGCTTTCCCTTACAATGGCCGGGGGTATCTTACAAAATGGTAAGATAGCGGCGCTGGACAGCTCCGCAGTTCCCATGCTGCCCCCTTGAGGGGCTGCGCCCGCAGCCCTCATGGGAAGCCATGGTTCGGTGCGGTTCGTTTTTATGACCGCAGGGGCATCTGAAAAGATGCCCCTGTTTATCATTCCAGCCCGCTGATCGTCACAGTCGTGCCCTCGCCGACTGTGGAGGCGAGGGCTATCCCGCATCCCAGCTTATTGAGGACGCTTTTGCACAGATACAGGCCTATGCCGGTGGCCCGCTTATCTCTCCGGCCCACTGAGCCGGTAAAGCTCTTTTCAAAAACTCTCGGCAGGTCCTCCGGCGCTATACCCTCGCCGGTATCTGCGATGCTCAGGCTGTCCCCGCTCTGGGTGATGCTTATTCTCCCGCCGGGTGGGGTGTACTTGAGGGCGTTGGTAAGTATCTGCTCGATGACGAATACCATCCATTTTTCATCGGTGACGGTAGCCTTATCCGTTCCGGCATATTCAAGGCTTATTCTGCGGCTGATAAACTGGCGTGAGAGCTTTCTCAGAGCCTGCTTTATTATGCCGTCAAGCCCATAGCTGCGGAGAATAAAGTCCGTTGAGTCGCTCCCAAGGCGCATGTAGGACAGCGCCGTGTCAACACACTGCTCGATCCTGCCAAGCTCATTGCCAAGCTCGGCGCTGTTCTCCGTTTGGCCCTGCTGCAAGATAAGCCCCATGGCAGAGATAGGCGTTTTTATCTCGTGTGCCCAGAGCGTAAAATAATCCGCAAGCTCCCCATAGCGTCGGTCAGAGGCCACTGTTGCCCGGTCAAGCTCCCGGCTGAGGGTGTCCACAATTTCCTGATAGTCTTCGTCAAGCTGGCTTTCGGGCTCGGGCAGAGCGTTGGACTTGATGAGTATCTGGTTTTTGGCCCGCTGGAGCCTCGCGTGCTTCCCCGCGAAGCGGCCAAAGTCCGCCGCCAGCACCAGCAGGCAGATTACCCCGGAGGTCACAAAAACATACATGGAGTCCGCTGCGGGTATACCCCAGAGCCAGCCCAACAGCGCCGTCTGCGCCGTGAGCAGCAGCACCAGCAGGAAAACCCGCCGCCGGTCAAAAAGATATTTCAAAAACAGCTTCATGATAATCTCCATTCAGTCGCACATTGGCAGTAAAAGGAACAATAATCTCCATTGTGGCTGAATGGAGATTATCAGGCATGTGACGCGGTTGCCGCTTCAGCGGCGAGCGCACGCCGTTTTTAGATTTTCACTCTAATCCACCATATATCCCAGGCCCTTGCGCGTCACTACAAAATCCGTCAGTCCCGCGCTCTCCAGCTTTTTGCGCAGCCGCGCCACATTCACGCTCAGTGTGTTCTCGTCCACGAAGCTGTCCGTCTCCCACAGTCGCTGCATGAGCGTATCCCGCGGGACGGTGCGCCCGTTATTTTCCATGAGCACCTGCATTATGCGCAGCTCGTTTTTAGTCAGCTCCAACTTCTGCCCGTTATAGCTCAGGCTCGCGTCCTCGGTGTTCAGCAGCACGCCCCGGTGGCTGAGCACCCGCCCGGTCAGCGCAAAATCATAGCTGCGGCGAAGCATCGCCTGCACCTTTGCCGTCAGCACGCGCAGGTCAAAGGGCTTGGCGATAAAATCATCCCCGCCCATGTTCATCGCCATGACGATGTTCATATTGTCCGAGGCGGAGGAGATGAAGATTATAGGCACCTTGGATACCTTCCGTATCTCGCTGCACCAGTGATAGCCGTCATAGCAGGGCAGGGTGATGTCCATCAGCACAAGCTGAGGATCAAAGCGCAGAAATTCTTCCACAATGTTCTGGAAATCCCGGGTGATCATCGTCTCACAGCCCCAGCCCTCGATATGCCGCGCCACCGCCTTCGCGATGGCCGCGTCGTCCTCAACGATGTATATTTTCATTTTTTGCCTCCCCTGAGGATAGTTGATGCGCTCATTATATATCACTTCCACTCTTTTGTGCAAGCGCTTGTAATATTGTAGGCAGTCGTGGTATAATACAGGCAGATAAAAGCGCAAAAAATAAGGAGAATGATTATGATACAGCCCAATGATGTTTTGAAGGTCGAAAACGAGGACTGGGAGGAGTTTAAGAAAGCTGCCGCCAAGGATGAGCTTTTTTACTCCGGCGAGGGCGATTTGCTGGACACTCCCGAAGGCCGCGCCAAGTTCTGCCGCCTGAATGAGACGGGTGTTTTCCGCAAGGACGACCCCGTGTATCCAAATTATAAGATCTGGGTGTTCAACAATCAGGGTCAGGGTATGGTCATCAAACGCCGCAGTCGGGTCGATCCCACGGTCATGGAGGACGTGGAGTTCGGCGCTGACGGCAATGAGCTCAGCCGCTCCTTTGAGCCGGCGTGATATTTAAATGAGGACGCTCTAATTTTTTAGAGCGTCCTCATTTTTACTTCTCCACTTTTTCACTTCATCAGCCACACATGGTCTGTGCGGAACTTGCCGTCGTCATAGGCCATCGCGCCGGACTCAAACAGTACCAGCACATTGCCCTCGCCGTCATCGGCCAGCGCCTCCGTCATCGGCATGGCGGTGATGGCCTCCAGCTGGCAGCGGCTGTCAAGGATATAAGCCTTCACCTGCTGCCCGTCAAGCTCCACTGCCTCCTCCGCCGCGGTGTCAAGGTCGTAGCAGAAAATGGTGGAGTTATTTTTGCGCCCGTAGGACTGGCTGAGGAATACCCGGCCATCCTCGAGCATAACAGCGCCCTGTATTCTGTCCGGGGCCACCAGAACCATGTCCGGCGAGGCAAAAGCGTCCTCCCGGCTCAGGTCATAGCAGAGGATATAGCAGCCGCTCTCGCCGTCCGCCGTCGGGGTAGTGAAATCCATGCCCTTTGAAAGCCCGTAGTCCGCCGAGGGGTGATAGAAATTGCCCACCATGAGCATGCCGTTTGAATAACTCATGAACGAGGGGGAAACAGGCAACGTTATTGTCTCTTCAACGCTCACATCGGCACTGCCGGACTGAGGCAGCTTATCCAGCGCGATAGAAGCGATGCTGTAACTGCCGTCATTATCCAGCTTTGCAGAGACAAAGAGCCTGTCCCCGGCCGCGGCAAGGCCGCCCACATGACTGACAAATGGCGTGCCGTCGGCGTTGAAAAGCCGGTATGCTGCGGCAAGCTCCCCGCTCTGGGGATCGACCGCCATGATGACCGAGGGGACGCCATCGGCCTTGTAGTAGCCGGAGATGTACAGCAGCCCGCTCTCCCCGCCCAGGCTCATGCCCTGGGGGATAATGGCCTCGTTCAGGCCGGGGATAAGGTATTCTTTCTCGCTGCGGCTGAGAAAAGCTTCAAAATCAGCTTCACCGATGTACTTTTCCCTCTTCACGCTCTCGCTCTGGGTGATTTTCAGCTCACTCCCCTGCCCCTCCGCAGCCGGAGGCTCCCCCGCCGCAGAAGGCTCGGTTCTGCCGCAGCCACAGAGCAGGCACAGGCAGAGGCAGGCTGTTATAAAAAGGCTTTTTTTCATGTTTTTCCCTTTCCCCGGGCTCAAATACCCAGCTCCTCACGGGTGAAAGCTCTTGTGTGCGCGGATCTCCCGTCGGCTGCCATCACTGTGAAATAAACGTATGGCGCGTAGTCCGGGATCTGAAAGCGGGCCTCGTTTATGACGCCGCCCGGCTCCGCGCAGGCATTTACGGCCCGCTTTGGGCTGATGTTCATGATGACCCTCTGAGCGTCACTGCACCGGAGCAGCACTTCCCCGCCCTCAAAGCTCAGCTCCGTGATCGCAGGGCCGGTGCTGGCATAGAAATCGCCTTTCTCCAGCGCCTCTATCACCGCGCCGTATCTCAGCTCCCTGGCCATTATCATTGTCCAGGCGCCAAAGGAATCGTTGAGCACATGGTCAAAGGGATGCTTGTTGTGATTATCGTCCGCCCCGTGGACAAAGGGGCGCATGCCGTGGCGCAGCAGCCGATCATACAGTCCGATATTCGACTCGTGGCCGTTTATGGTCTGAGAACCGGTATTAAAAATCTCAAGGCTGAAAAAGCCGTCATAGTGCAGTATCTCCTCCGGCTCCTCCATAGACCAGTTCGGGTGGTTATAGGTGACAAGGTAGCCTGCCTTCACCGCCTCATGAATGACGCTGCGGATATACTCCCGCTCATACCTGCGCGGCCCGATATTGCCCCGTTTTTCCCGTCCGGCAGCCACTTCCATTGGCATATACTTGCAGAAATTGGGGTCGAAAGCCACAAAGGCGGTGTTGTGCGGCTCCTTTGCCAGCAGATTTATATGTATCTCCGGCTTAAAGGCATCAAACTCGCACTTTGGCGAGGGGCGGACATATATCTCATAGCCCGTTAACAGCAGGAAATCCTCGCTGCTCAAATCACTGTGGTCATAGGGTGCCTCATGGTCGGTAATGGCGAGGATAGAATATCCCCGCTCCTTATATGCGCTGACCATAGCCTCAGGCGTGAGCGTTCCGTCTGATAAGCAGGAATGACTGTGTAAATTGGCCTTGAACTGGCTGGATTCTGGTGAGATATACTGCATGATTCTTTTCCTTTCCGTGTGAAAAGCTGTTTTGTTCGGCAGGGTCAGGGTGCTGTACCCTCTCCCGGCCTCAGTCAGCTTATTGCAAAAAATATCTGCGGCTGTTATAATGGAAACATAGAAAGAGGTGAATTCCGTGCGAGAGCAGCGGCTCGTGGATATAATGACGATCGTGCGCAAAAGCGGATATGCAAGCCTGCAGGAGCTGTCGGATCAGCTGGGGGTGAGTCTCTCAACCGTGCGGCGTGACCTTGCGAAGCTCAGGAGCAGCGGCGTAGTCGCCATGGGTAAAAACGGTGTCATTCCCGTGGCGGAGAACATTGTGGATACTCCTGTTAGCTTTCGCTCCAATGTAAACGCCAATGCCAAGGCATTCATCGCCCAGGACGCGCTCCGGCTTGTTTTACCCGGCAGCACCGTGTTTCTGGATTCCTCAACAACAGTTCTCAAAATGGCAGACGGGCTGCGCAATATACAGGACAGCGTTATAGTAACAAACAGTCTCCATGTCGTCAAGCGCCTTAAAGACTGCGCCGCGTCAGTGCGCCTTATCGGTGGTGAGATCTCTCCCGCGTCCCACGGGTTTTTCGGCCCGGCAGCGGAACAGGCGGTGAGCCGCTATAACTTTGATCTGGCCTTTTTCTCCCCTGTGGCCGTCACGCCGCAGGGCTTCGCTGCGGAAACCATTGAACCCGCTGCGGCGCTGCGCCGGGCGGCAATGGAGCAGGCGCACAGCAGCGTTCTGCTCTTTGACAGCAGCAAAATCGGCCTGACGCGCCCCTATAACATCGCGCCGCTGGAGGATTTTAAATATCTTATCACCGATGATGAAAAGCATAGCTTTGCTCCCGGCCCCGTTATCCGCCGGGTGCAGGTGTAGGGGGAGGCTCAAATGTCAGAAGAACGCCTTCAAAAAATGCTGCGCCTGATTGAGAGCAGCGGCAGCATATCCGCTAAGGAGCTTGAAAAGCAGCTCTATGTCAGTGCGGCGACAGTCCGCCGTGATCTGGCGGCGCTGGCCGGGCGCGGTCTTATCGTCCGGGGTCACGGCAAGGCTATGGCTGTGACGCGCATAGCTCATTCTCCAAAGCATGATGCCATTCATATACCCTTCTCCCCCATCGGTGCGGCGGCGGCAAAGCTTATAAAGCCTCACAGCACCTTGTTTATAAGCTCCGGCGGTATAGGCCTTTCTCTGGCCCGAGCCGCAAGCTGGATAGAGGGTCTGACCGTCGTGACGGACAGCCTCTCCATTGCGGAGATACTCTGCGGCCATGCAAAGCGCCTGTACTGTACCGGCGGCTGCCCCATCGGGCAGGATGCACTTGCCGGCGGCGCGGCGGCCGATATTGCCGGGCTTTTCCACTATAACACGGCCTTTTTTTGCTGTGACAATCTGGTGGACGGGAGCCTGTGCTACAACAGTCTTGACAGGATGACCGTTCTGCGCACAGCGGAGCGGCAGGCGGAGCGTAAGGTTCTGTTGTTTTCCGGCAAACAGCTCGACAGTGAGCCGGGCAGTGCCCTGCTGAAGCTTAAGGATATGGATTGCATCGTCACTGATATTCCGGGGTACTTTGGCTCCTCCGTCCACTGCATGATCATCGGCGCGTAAAACAGAATTACAGAATTTTCAAG
>DKYJ01000051.1:70637-81703 GCA_002493305.1 Clostridiales bacterium UBA7103
TTTCAAGTAATCGCCCCCCGCCAGCAGGCGGGGGGCTTTTATTGGTTTTGCTGTCAACTTGGCGGCGATCACTTCATTGCAGCCTTGGAATAACCGGTCATCATGTACTTCTGGAAGATCAGGAACAGAATGATCAGCGGCACAACAGCCAGCACCGCGCCCGCCATGATCTCATGGTAGTTGGAGACAGCCTGCCCGGCAAAGGTGTTCTTGAGCTGGGCAAGGCCGACAGTCAGCACGCGGCGAACCTCATTTTTGGCAATGATTTTGGGCCAGAAGTAGGCGTTCCAGCCGTTGGAGAAGGTCACCAGGGTGACGGTGAAGATGGTGGCCTTGCTCATGGGGACAAGCACATTCCAGATGATGCCAAAGCGGCCGAGGCCGTCTATACGCCCAGCGTCGATATAGCTTTGGTCTATCGACAGGAAGGAGTTTCGCATCATGAAAATGTAGTAAGCCGAAACAGCCTCCGGCAGGATCAGGCCTAAGAATGTATCCGTCAAATTCCAGTTGGCGCACATGATATAGATGGGAATAAACGTAACCTGCAGAGGGATCATAAGAGCGCCCAGTACCAGATAGAACAGCACGTCACGGCCCTTGAAGCTGCCGCAGGCAAAACCGTAGGCCGCCAGAGTACCGGTGCCGACCTGAAGGACGAGGATACCGGCAGTCATGACAATGGTGTTCCAATAGTACTTGAGGAAGTTTGCGCGGGTGAGAACATTAAGATAGTTCTCCGGGTGGAAGCTGTGGGGGAAGAGCGTCGGGATAATAAGCTGAACCTCTTCCGCCGATTTAACGGAGGTAGCCAGCATCCAGTAGAGCGGGAAGAGCATTATGATAGTGATCAAAACGGCGACTACCGTGTTGACATGGTAGCCAACGCCGTGCTTTTTCTTGCGAATGGCAGTTTCCGGATTCATAATCTTCCTCCTCCCTTATGCGTCATAGTTGACGGAATTGTTGGAGTACTTCATGGTAGCTACTGTGATAGCCAGCAGTATCACAAAGAACATGACAGCGGAGGTCGCCGCGCGATCCATGCGGAAATCGACCATTGCGTACTTATAGATCAGGTACACAAACACTTCGGTGGAACGGGCGGGGCCGCCGGAGGTCAGGATATCGACAGACTGGAACACCTTCATAGAGCTGAGGAAGGTGGTGACCAGCAAAAACAGCGTAGTCGGTGAAAGCAGAGGCAGAGTGATCTTGAAGAACTGCTGCCTGCTGTTTGCGCCGTCCAGAGACGCGGCCTCATAGTACTGAGGCGAGATGCCCATCATTGCAGACAGATAGATCATCATGCCATAGCCAAAGACACGCCAGCAGGTCGTCATCAGGACGGACAGCAGGGCGGTCGATTCCTGGTTGAGCCAGTCCACAGGCTGCAAACCGACAAGCTTGAGCAAATAGTTGAGAACACCATAATCAGTGTTGAGTATCCACAAAAAGACTACGGCGCAGGAGGACATTGCCACATACTTGGGCACAAACAGGATCGCGCGCATCGCGCTGAAGCCGCGGGTCATGCGCTTGAAGAGCAGGGCAAGGCAGATACCGCCGACCATGGTCGCGGCGATCTCACCGAGCGAATACAGGAAAGTGACCTTCAGCGAGTTCCAGAGGTATTTGGCGCCGGAACCGGCAAAAAGCCATTTCCAGTTCTTCAAACCCACAAATTCCCACTCGGGTTTCAAAAGATTCCAGTCGGTAAGGCTGATTTGAAACAGCTTTGCCACGGGATAGTATGTAAAAACCGCGAGCAGCACCAGCGCCGGCAGCACGAAAAGGAAGTCCACTATCTTGGACTTCTGCCGGCTTGTCAGCCGGCGCTTTTTCTGATCGACCGAAGCCACAGCCGCAGTTTCCACGGGGACATTGCTCATAGTAACAAATCCTTTCTCTCCGAGATGTGCGATAAGCAGGGCTGCCTCAAGCCCTGCCCGCGGGCAAGGCTTGAGGCTATAATAGGTTCATTCAGAGATTTTCTCCCGAATTATGCAGCTCAGGCGTGATCCTCAAGGATCTCATCTATCTCAACGACCATCTGAGCGGACTCGGTATCAACATCGGCGCCCTGGTTGATCATGACATCCATGTAGTTCTTCCAGGTGGTGGCCAGCTCGCTCCAGGCAGCGCTCTGGATGCGGGGGTTGATGAGGTTGAGGTTATCGAAGATGCACTGGAAGGCGGGCTTTTTCTCCAGGAAAGCAACACCTTCGTCGGTGCTCAGCACGGAGTTACGGGTGGGCAGGTAGCCGGTGCCCTCAGCCCACTTCATGTTGACGTCCTTGCCGCAGAGGTACTGCAGGAAGACCCATGCAGCGTTCTTGGTGGCCTGGTCGTTGCCTGCGGGGATACCCAGAACACAGCCGCCGACCTCGGAGAACATGTCGCCGGTGGAGGCAGCGGGGTACCATGCCATGCCGACTTCGAAGTCGCACTTGTCAACATACTGGTTGTAGAGGGAAGAGGTGTGCATGACGGAGAAAGTCTTGCCGTCATAGAAGTTCTGGCGCATACCGGCAGAAGCATCGGTGCCAGTGGCAAGGTAGGCAAGGCCGTCATTGCACCAGCCCTTGATCATGTTGGTCACGCCCAGAGCGGTCTCGCCGCCCAGGTCACAGGTGTTGTCGTCGGTGATGATGTCAACGCCCTCGTTGAGGTACAGGGTCTCAAAGTACCACTGATCCCAGCCGGGGACAACAGTGCCATAACCGCCGCAGGCGGCAGCACCGGCCTTGAGGAACTCCTCAAAGTCCTCTATCTTGGTGGGGACGGTGATGTTGTTCTCGTCTGCAAGGGTCTTGTTGTAGTAGATGACCTGAGTAGAGTGCAGGAAAGGCATGGCAACCTGCTTGCCGTCAAACTGAGAGCTGGCCAGAAGACCGGTGGAGAAGTCCTCCACATCGTAGCCGGTGGCGGCTATGTAGGGATCCAGGTTCTCAAACACACCGCCGTCGCCGTAAGAGGCAACATAGTCGGTGTTGGCGACGCAGACTGCGGGCAGACCGGTGCCGGCGGCGTGTGCAGCGACCAGAGCCTCATTGACGTCCTTGTAGGCGCCCATGTACTGAGCCTCAACAGTGATCAAATCCTGAGAGTTGTTGAAGTCATCAACGACCTGCTTTACGAGGTCGCTGTACTGATCTTCCAGAGCATGCCACCAGACGATGGTGATAGGCTCTGTCACATCGTACATGGAGCCGTCGGCTTCGGCGGGCTGCTCTGCGGGAGCCTCAGACGCCGCGGGAGCGCCGGTGGAGCCGCCGCAGGCGCACAGGGCAAAAACCATGCACAGCGCCAGCACAAGTGCCAGAATCTTTTTCATTTCATTTTCCTCCTTAGAATTAAGAAAACTGTTTGCGTGTCACAGCCTCTGCTGTGAACTTGGTCAAAGTATACCATTTTGCCCACAAATTTACAACCTCTCGAGCGTCATTTTCGTAAAATTGCGCAAAAACAGTTTTTGACCAAAACTCGCTCAATTTATTGTAAGAAAATTAAAAAATTGTGTATGTCTTTTGTTGAGCTTTACCAAAAGTATGAGTTTTTAAGCCGTCGACCTGCGCGATTGTTGCAATGCTGTGAGCAAAATGGTATACTGAACGACACGACAAAGTCATTTTTTGTCGCAGCAAAATCGGCTTTTGGAGCAGTCAGATGGCATGCCGGCCGACGCTGGAATGACAAAGCTCTGCTTCCTGCCCTATATTTATAGGAGATTCGTTATGAACACAATCAAAATCGACAAAAAAAATGTTAAAATGATCGCCCATCGCGGGCTGAGCGGGCTTGAAAAGGAAAACACCTGCTCCGCTTTTGTCGCCGCCGGGAACCGCGAGGCCTATTTTGGCATTGAGACCGATGTCCATGTGACGGCTGACGGGAAATATGTGATCATTCACGACGATAACACCGCCCGCGTGGGGCTTGATGGGCTTACCGTGGAAGAGAGCACCTTTGATACCCTGCGCCAGCTCCAGCTCGCGGATATTGACGGCAGGAGGGGGCGCAGTGATCTGCGTATCCCCACATTGGAGGAGTACATCGGCATATGCAAAAAATATGAAAAGCACTGCGTGCTGGAGCTCAAGAACCAGTTCCGCGCGGCTGATGTATATAAAATAGTAGCTTCCATTGAAAAAATGGGTTATCTTGACAATATTACCTTTATCTCCTTCGAGCTAAAAAACCTTATATATCTGCGCCGCCGTTATCCTCAGGTCTCAGCCCAGTACCTTGTGAGACAGTTTACAGACAAGGATCTTGAGAATCTGATAAAATACGATCTGGGGCTGGATATAAAGTACATTTATCTGACAGCGGAGATTGTTGAAAAGGTGCACGCCGCCGGGCTTGAGGTCAACTGCTGGACGGTCAACACCAGAGAAGAGGGCGAGGCCATGGTGGCCATGGGCGTGGACTATATTACGACCAATATACTTGAGTGACATTTCCACACAGGAGAGGCACATGATCCAACTATTTAATCCCGAAAACAAATTCTGGAACTTTGTGGCAAAGCTCACTGATGCCGCCCTTATGAGCATACTGTGGGCCATCATCAGCCTGCCAGTTATCACCTGCGGCGCGGCAACCACCGCCTTCTACGATTTCTGTATGCACCAGGTGACTGACCGGGAGGGCAAGATTTTCAAGAGCTTTTTCACTTCCTTCAAGGCCCATTTCGGGCGGGCGACCCTGCTTTGGCTCATTCAGCTTTTCGGCACGGCCTTTTTCGCGCTGGATCTCTGGGCGGCGTGGAACTACTATCTGGCTAACGGCGGCGTCTTCGGCATCGTGTTGATGGGTCTGTGCGGGTGTCTGGCGATAATATTCCTCTCCTGCTGCATGTATGTCTATCCGCTTCTTGCGACCTTTAACTTCAAAATCGGCAAACTCCTCCGCGACAGCTTCATCATGGCCATGGGCAATCTGCATGTGACCGTCACCTTCTTTGTGATGACAGCGCTGGTCTGCGTGCTTATTTATAATGTCAGCGGTCTGTTCTTTTTTTGGATTGGCCTGTATATCTTCTTCGCCTCCTATTTTCTCACCGGCGTTTTTCTGAAATACACCGGCAAAGATGATGACGAGGACGGAAAGGAGCTGCCGGAGGAATGATAGGCGGAGTTGGACTGAGCTTCCGGGAAAAAGTGAAGCTCTGGCGGACAACGGAGTCGGCAAAGCTGCGCAGTATGAGCTTTGGGAAAAAGCTGAGCTATATCTTTACCTACTATTGGAAATGGATGCTGCTGTTTCTCATCGTGCTGATGTTCTGCGGATACGTGGCCGATGTTATCGTCCAGGCCGGGAAAGAGACCGTGCTGGAGGGCTTTTTCACAAATGACGATTATAATTTTTTCCCCGCTGGTAAGCTGCAGGACGAATTTTCTCAGTATCTGGGGCTGAGCGGGGACGAGAAGCTGATTTTTGATGACAGTCTGTATGTGAGTCTGGACGGCGGGGCCACCGAGTACAGCGCCGCCAGCAACGGCAAGATCATCGCCTACATGGCGACGCAGGAGCTGGATTTCATCGTGTCCCCCCGGGCGGTGTTTGATTACTATTCAAACGATGTGCCAATGTCGGATCTGAAAACGCTGCTCGCGCCGGATCTGTATGAGCGGCTTGAGCCATACATGATAGAGGGCGTTGACAGTGAGGGAAAGCCCTGCTATACCGGCATTGACATGACGGAGAGCCGCTATATCTCAGGCTCGGAGAACGCAGAATACGCCGAACAGGCCTATGTGATGTTTGTCCCTTACAGCGCCCCCCACCGGGAGATGCTGAATTCCTACATCGCTTTTTGTTTTGATAATTAGGTACAGAAAAATGCCGCCCGGCCGGGCGGCATTTTCATTTTGCATCACACTGTTTTTGCAGCCGTCTTTTTTCCGGGCAGTACCAGCAGGCTCTGCACTGCCGCGAAAATCATCACGCCGATGGCGGAATAGGAGCTGCCCCTGCCGAGGGCAAGGCATATCAGCTCCGCCGCCGCGGCACAGATGAAGCAGACTATCGGCGGCAGCACCAGCATAGAGCGCTTCTTCGTCTTTTCAAAGGCGGCCGGGATCCCAACGAAACCCGCTATACCGCCGATCACAAGCAGGCTGTACGCGGCGGCCCTTCCCCTGAAGCTGCGCAGATCCTCCGCCCGCTGTGCGTCGAGATACTCCTTCGCGGCTTCGGAAAGCTCCGTTCCCTCATTGGCGCGGACGCTTATCCCATCCCTGTCCAGAAGCGTCGCGCGCAGATAGCTGCGCTGCTGCTCCCGCTCCTTTTTATCGTCGGCGGCCTGTTTGTCCTTATCGAGGTTTGCCCTGTTTTCTTCCAGCTCCAGCTTTTCCTGCTCAAGCTCGGCCTGAGTATCCCTGAGCTTTGCAAGCTCTGCCCAAATTGTGGCGCGACCTTCGGATATTGCCTTTTCGCCCTGCTCCATCTGAGCCTTGACGGCGTCCATCTGTGCTCTGCCAAGCTCTATGCCCTTTTTCCCCTCTTCCATAACAGGAGCCAGCTTATCTATCTCGGCCTGCGCCGCGTCCATCTGCTGCTTCATCGCGGCAAGCTGGGTCTTATATTCATTCACCTGCGCCTGCGCTGCGGCAGCGGCGGCGGAAAGCCTGTCTTTATTCTGCGCGTACTGCTCCCTAAGCTGCTCATACTGCTCATCGCTGAGCGCATCGTCGGGAGAATTTTCCATCTGATCACGGGTCTGCTGGGCGGCGGCGCGCATATCCTCCGGGCTCATACCGGCGGCAGCGGTGATCGCATCGGTAAACTGCTTGAGCTGCTCTTCAGTAATAGCCCCCTGTTGGGCAAGGTCGTTCACATAGCCCGCTGCCTGATCGTAGGCAGCCAGCGCAGAGTCTATCTGCTCCACGCCTTTTTCCAGTATATCCGCCTTGTCACCGTTTTCTATCAGATCGCCCATCTCCGATGCTCTGGCCAACTCCTGCTCGGCAGATTCCAGCATCACGGAAGTGGCGGCATAGAGCTGCTTCATCTGTTCAAGCTGCTGTACCCCCTGCTGATACTGGGCATAGCCCTCGTTGAAGGCGGCCTCCTGAGCCTCAAACGCCTTCAGCCCCTCCTCGAACTGAGCCTTGCCCTGCGCAAAAGCGGCATCAGCCTCGTCCAGAGCCGCAGTGCCCTGAATGAGCCCGCCTCTGGTGGCGCTGTATTCGGCAAGAGCGCGTCGATGCGCGGAGGCGTTTTCCGCATGGACGCCCTCTTTCCTGTCAAGGGCGGCCTTCTGCTGCTGATAGCTTTTCTTCCCTGAGAGGGTGCTCTCTATCTCAATATATTCATCTATCCTGACTTCAAGTCTCTGCATATCCTCCTCGCCTGCCCGTCTGTCGGCTGACGCTTTGGCAAGACCCATCAGTCCTGCCAGCAGCATCACCAGACACATCACGGCCAGCGCCGCGGCAAATGCCCTCGTCAACGCGGGATGCTTCAATCCGCTCCGTCCTTTCACCGGCTGCCGGCTTTTTCCGCCGACAGCTGCACTTTGTTCTTAATGGAGGTATTGTAACAGGCAATTATTAAGATTTCATGTCCGCCGCTGTCATTCGGGCTTGATTTTTCAAAAAAATATCGTATCATCAAATAGGTGATAAATATGAATTTTGAATTTGCCCCCATGGAGGGTGTGACAGGCTACATCTACCGGCGTACCCACGCCCGGTTTTTCCCGGGTGTGCCGCGCTACTATGCTCCGTTCATCGCGCCGGACGGTCAGGGTCGCTTCAAGCTCGGCTCTCTGCGCGATGTGCTGCCGGAGAATAACGAGGGGCTTTCTCTCGTGCCGCAGATACTCTGCTCCAGCGCGGCGGCCTTTCTGTCCGTAGCTCAGGAGCTGGCGGCGCTGGGCTATGACGAGGTAAACCTCAACGCGGGCTGCCCTTCGGCCACCGTTGTGCCCAAGCACAAGGGCGCGGGTATGCTCTCCGACCCCGACGAGCTGGACGCTTTTTTGCGGGAGGTTTTCTCCCGCGCGCCGGTGAAAATATCAGTAAAGACCCGGCTGGGGCTTGAAAGCGGTGAAGAATTTCCCCGATTGATGGAAGTTTACCGCCGCTATCCCCTCTCCCGGCTCATTATCCACGCCCGACCCAGAAGCGGCTTTTATAAGAGCGAGCCTGAGCTTGCCACCTTCGCGGGCGCATTTGAGGAAGGCGCTCCCTTTCCCATAAGCTATAATGGGGACATTTTCTGTCCTGCCGATCTGCATCGCGTCTCGGAAGCCGCGCCAGGACTTGAGGAGATAATGCTTGGACGGGGCGCGGCTGCAAATCCCGCGCTGTTTCGTGTTCTCACCGGCGGGGCGGCGCTCGAAAAAGAGGAGCTGCGCGAATTTCACGCAGCGCTTGTCTCCGGCATGAAAGACGCCGGGATAAGCGAGCATCATATCCTCTCGCGCATGAAGGAGCTGTGGTTTTATATGCTGCATATGTTCCCCGGCTCCGTGCGGGAGGCCAAAGCTCTGAACAAAGCCCGCGCCATGCCCGACTATCTCTCGGCGGTGAGCGCCCTGTTTTCAAGTGGATATTTTGACCCAAACGCGGTGTTTATCCCACCAAAATGAATATGGTTCGGCCACGGAGCATATTTCCGTGGCCGTCTTTTTTATATTCTGTATTTTTCCGAGTAGTGCTCATAGAGAGCGTCGAAGTTGTGGGAGTGGAGCTTTTTCAGATTTATGACATATCCGTGGGTGTCATAAGCGTTGGCGGCAAGCTCGATAATGGCGATAGCGAGATTCGAACAGTGGTCGCCCACGCGTTCAAAATTCGTTATCAGGTCATTAAACACGAAGCCGTGAGCCAGCGAGCATTTGCCCTGCTGGAGCCTGTCAACATGGCGCATTTTAAGCTCATCGCACAAGAGGTCTATCCGCTCCTCCAAAGGCTCCACCGTGTAGGCCTTCTCCAGATCGTCCTCAACAAACGCTGAGAAGCTCAGCTCCAGGATCTCCTGAAGGGCGTCAGTGAGCACACCCAGCTCCTTCCCTGCCTCCGGGGAGAAGCTCAGCTTTTTCTGGTGAATCTCCTGTGCGGCCTCAGCAAGGTTCATGGCATGGTCGCTGATACGCTCAAAATCGCTGAGGGTGTGCAGATATTTGGACACGCTCTCGTTCTGCTTTTTGTTTAGCTCGTTGGTGTTTATCTTCACAAGATAGCTGCCCAGCTTATCCTCGAACATATCCACCGTGTCCTCGGTCTGCTCTATCTTTTCAAACAGCTCGTCGCTGTATTTGTCAAGGAGGCTCAATGAGTTCAGGAGGTTGCCCTTGGCGGCCTGAGCCATGGAATTTATGGTAAGGCGGCTCTGCTCGATAGCCAGGGCAGGGTGGCTGAGGAAGCGCTCGTCCAGCCGGTCGAGCACCTGATTGATCTCCCGCTCGCCGGCGCTCTCGCTGATAAGCACCGTTGCAAGCTGCTTGAGCTGCTTATTCAGGGGGCCGAGGATCAGGGCCGTTGCCATGCGGAAAAGGGTGTTGATAAGAGCGATGCTAACGGGGCTGACAATAAGACCGTTTATTCCAAAGCCTATGGCCGCGTCCAGCGAATAATAAAGCACGCCGCAGATGACCGCGCCCAGCACCTCAATAAGCAGGTAGGATATGGCGGCGCGGCGCCCGTCCGCCTTCGCTCCGACGGAGGAGAGCAGCACCGGCACGGCGGCGCCCATGGCAATGCCCAGTATCACCGGGTAAGCCGTAGCAAAGCTGACGGCCCCCGTCATTGAAAGGGCCTGCAAAATACCGATAGCCGCGGAGGAGCTTTGGATAACGGCGGTAAAGGCCGCGCCAACGAGAATACCCACGATGGGATTGGAAAAGGTCATGAGCAGGCGGATAAAAGTCTCGCTCTCCTTGAGGGGTGCCACCGCGCCGCTCATGGTCTGCATGCCGAACATCAAAACCGCGAAGCCCAGCATGATATCGCCTACCTGCCGCTTCTGGTTTTTTGAGAACATACGCAGGATTATTCCCGCCACAGCCATGACGGAGGTGATAGTCGCCGTGCTCAGAAGCGAAGCCCAGCCGCTGCCCTGAACGCTGGAAAGGCAGATTATCCAGCCTGTGATGCTGGTGCCGATAAGCGCGCCCTGAATAACGGGTATCGCCTGTCCCAGCTTCATCATGCCGGAGTTGACAAAGCCCACCACCATAATAGTGGTGGCCGAAGACGACTGTATCGCCGCCGTGACCCCTGCGCCAAGGGCGATACCCTTTGCAGGCGTCCCCGCCAGGCGGTAAAGTACCAGTTCCAGCTTATCCCCGGCCACTTTTTTCAGCCCGTCCCCCATAAGGCCCATGCCGAAAAGGAACAGCGCCACTCCGCCGAAAAGCGTAATAATATTGGATATGCTCATGCAGCTTGTCTCCGTTTCCAAATTTATCCATTTTACATTTTATTATAATCTTTGTGTTAATGCAAGAGGCAATTTTCCAAAGATTTTTTTCTTTTCTCAATTTGTCAAATTTTGTGCCTTATTTTTGTACAAAAAGCCGGAAATTTTGCTCTAATGCGGGGATTTAATGATTTTTTTAACGATTCTTTTTCTTGTATGCTCCGTTTGTTTGTGCTATACTGTCATCAGGAAGCCCAAAGTTTAGTGGGCAACGGCAGAATACATATATTTAATAGGAGGTCATTATGCTGACAAACGATTATTTGAAGCGGGTCTACGCTGAGGTGGAGAAGCGCGACGGGCATGAGCCGGAGTTCCTGCAGGCTGTCAGAGAGGTTTTTGAGTCTCTGGAGCTGGTTGTGGATAAGCACCCCGAGTGGGAGCAGAACGGTCTGCTTGAGCGCTTTGTTGAGCCTGAGCGCGTGATCGAGTTCCGCGTGCCCTGGACGGACGACAACGGCGTTGTCCA
Source organism: Clostridiales bacterium UBA7103 (assembly GCA_002493305.1). Taxonomy (GTDB): domain Bacteria; phylum Bacillota; class Clostridia; order Oscillospirales; family Oscillospiraceae; genus Limivicinus. The sequence goes on from DKYJ01000051.1 coordinate 81,541, forward strand.
TGTCAACCGCGGCTACCGCGTGCAGTTCAACTCCGCCATCGGCCCCTACAAGGGCGGCCTGCGTTTCCACCCCTCCGTCAATCTCTCCGTTATCAAATTCCTCGGCTTTGAGCAGATCCTGAAGAACTCCCTGACCACTCTGCCCATGGGCGGCGGCAAGGGC
>DKYJ01000051.1:81996-83181 GCA_002493305.1 Clostridiales bacterium UBA7103
CGGCGGCAAGGGCGGCTCTGACTTTGACCCCAAGGGCAAGAGCGATGCCGAAGTCATGCGCTTCTGCCAGAGCTTCATGACGGAGCTTTACCGCCACATCGGCCAGTTCACCGATACTCCCGCGGGCGACATCGGCGTCGGCGCGCGTGAGGTCGGCTATATGTTCGGCCAGTACAAGAAGATCGTTGACCGCTTTGACGGCGGTGTTATCACCGGCAAGGGCCTGACCTTCGGCGGCTCTCTGGCCCGCACTCAGGCCACCGGCTACGGCGTGTGCTATTACAGCGCCGAAGCGCTCAAGCATCTGCGCAACGACAGCTACGAGGGCAAGACCGTTGTGGTCTCCGGCTCCGGCAATGTCGCTCAGTACTGCGCGGAGAAGGTCACTCAGCTCGGCGGCAAGGTCGTCGCAATGAGTGACTCTCAGGGCTATGTATATGACCCAAACGGCATCGACCTGCCCAAGCTCTTTGACATCAAGCAGAAGAGAAGAGCCCGCATAAGCGTCTATGCTGACGAAGTCCCCGGCGCAGAGTACCACGAGGGCTGCCGCAACATCTGGAACGTCAAGTGCGATATCGCCCACCCCTGCGCCTCTCAGAACGAGATGGACGCCGATGGCGCAAAGGCCCTGATCGACAACGGCTGCATGGCCGTGTTTGAGGGCGCGAATATGCCTCTGACCCCCGAGGCCATAGCTCTCGTGCAGGGCAGCGGCCTGCTCTATTCTCCCGGCAAGGCCTCCAACGCCGGCGGCGTTGCCACCTCCGGTCTTGAGATGAGCCAGAACTCTATCCGCATGAGCTGGAGCTTTGAAGAGGTTGATGAGAAGCTGCACGGCATCATGAAGAACATATACAAGGCCTGCTATGACGCTTCCGTCCAGTGCGGCAAGCCGGGCGACCTTATGGTTGGCGCGAATGTCGCCGGCTTCCTGAAGGTTGCCGAGGCCATGATGGCTCAGGGCGTTGTCTGATCAACAGCATTAGCAAATTTTTCCGGGGCTTGAGGAAACTCAGGCCCCGGTTTTTTTATGTCGAATGGCGCGTTTTGAGGCGTAAGCGCCAAAGGTTGCACCGTATCAACGGCTCCCTCTGATGAGGGAGACAAGGGAATGGTGCAAAAAACGTAGCAAAAGCGCAGGACTAACTCCGCACCAACCTTGGCTCTCCCTATGGGAGAGCT
>DKYJ01000051.1:83500-83929 GCA_002493305.1 Clostridiales bacterium UBA7103
CTGAGAGGGCAATACGCGTGAGGCTCGAAGTTAGCACCGGCGTAAAGCTGCACCGCAGAGGGGGTATCCTCTCCGTCTTGCCGCTGCGCGTCAAGCCACCTCCCCTTGCTGCGGCAAGGCGAGGCAAGGGGTGTCCGCAAAGCTTTACTCTTCGCATTGAAACCTGATGCAAGCTGAACTTATCGCTGAGTACTCCTACTTTGCACGGGAGATCGTAAAGAGGCACTCCTCTTTACTCGTTTCAATTGGGGAGATTTTTAAGAGGGGAAGAAAACGAAATCTTCCCCTCTTAAACTGGCGCACACTCTTTGCTCCTATCTCGCTCTCCCGCAAACCAGCCCCCCTATCGGCTCGCAAGCTCGCCACTTCATCTCCGCGCTAAGAGCCGCCGCGATGCGGCGGTTGCGCTCCGAAACGCGCCTGCGGGCG
>DKYJ01000022.1:0-18537 GCA_002493305.1 Clostridiales bacterium UBA7103
AGCTTATCTTGCCTTGAAGCAGGGGGCGAGCTTGCAGATTTAGACCAATCCCCTTGCCTCCCCTTGTCGCGACAAGGGGAGGTGGCTTGACGCGAAACAGCAAGACGGGGAGGATAGCTCCTGCATAGTTGGACTTCCGCCGTGTACATTTTTAGCGCATCGCGCGGGATACCCTCTCAGTCGCTTCGCGACAGCTCTCCCAGAGGGAGAGCCAAGATTGGTGCAAATTTCGGCACTTATATTCCTAAACCCGCAGCAATTTTAACTCAGCGCTGAATGTTCCGCTCTGCACGGGAGATTGTAAAGAGGCACTCCTCTTTACTCGTTTCAATTAGGGAGATTTTTAAGAGGGGAAGAAAACGAAATCTTCCCCTCTTAAACGCTTCTTTGCAACTTTCTTGGCGTCAAGAAAGTTGATAACGCGCTCTTATTACAAAAACAGCTTGCCATTAAAAACTCCCCCGGGTCAAAGCCCGGGGGAGAAAATCATTTTGGGATTTTTAGGCTAAGGCTAAGCTCTCAGGCCTCGATGGTGCAGTACATGAAGTACTTATAGCCAAGAGGATTGGAGAAGAAGCCCTGAACGCTGTCGTCGAGCATGTAGATGTCGGTGTAGAAGTACAGAGGAACGACGCAGCCGGTATCCATGAGCATATCCTCAGCGATGTGCATGAGCTGATAACGAACAACGCTGTCAGTGCAGGACTTGATGTCGGAAATGAGGACATCATAGGTCTCTGCCCAGGTGCCGTTCTCGACCTTGGTGTCATAACCAAGCTCGGTCAGGTCGAGGCTGTAAGCCTTGACGTCCTTGTTGGCGCCCTTGCCGAACTGGATATCGTTGTTGCCGGAGACAGTGGTCCACATATCCAGGAAGCAGATAGGATCGTTGTAGTCAGCGAGCCAACCGTTGCGGGCGATGGAGTAATCGCCGTTCTTACGGGTGTTCAGGAAGGTGTTCCACTCCTGGTTCTCCAGATTCATGTTGATGCCGACAGCGGCAAGAGCGCTCTGGAGGTACTCACCGATGGCCTTGTGGCCCTCAGAGGTGTTGTACAGGTAGGTGAGGGTGGGGAAGTCGGTGAACATACCGGTGGCTTCGTCATAGGTGTAATACTTCTTCAGAACTTCAACAGCCTGAGCGAAGTTGGACTCGAAGGAGTCAACGGCGACATCAAAGTAGCCGACAAAGCCGTCGTTGTGGCCGGCGTTCTCATAGAACTGGTTGCCGTCGCTATCGGTCATACCCATGGCGACGAAGGAGGAGGCGGGAACCTGACCGGCCTGACCGATCTCCTCTACGATGTAGTTACGGTCAAAGAGCAGGGAGATGGCGTTGCGGATCTCGTTCTTGGCGGCCTCAGCCTCAAGGCCGGTGAGAGTGGAGGAAGCGGGGAGGATCTCCTCGTTGATGTTCCAGCAGACATAGTAGGTGCCGATCTGGCCGGCGACCACAAACTCCTCAGGATACTCTTCCTTCAGAGTGGCGATCTCGTTGGTGGGGACATCGTCGATGAGCAGCCAGTCACCGTTCTTGAAGTTGGTGAGCATGTTGTTGGCATCATCGGAGAGGTAGAACTTGAGGGTGGGCATGGTGACCTCGGCGGCATCAACATAGTTCTCGCTCTTCTCGAGAGTGATAACGCTGTTGTGCTCCCAGCCAGTCATCTTATATGCGCCGTTGGAAACGTAGGTGGAGGGATCGGTGGCCCAAGCTTCGTTGGCGACGACATCCTCACGCACGGGGAAGTAGGTGGGGAAGGCCAGCAGCTCGTTCCAGTATGCGACAGCGTTGGCAAGAGTGACCTCAAGGGTCTTGTCGTCAACGGCGACAACGTTCAGCTGAGCGTCGGGGTTGACAAACTCCATAACGTCATTGCCTTCAGCGTCTTTCTCGCCGGTGGGAGCCTGCTCCCAGATGTCGGCGTAGCCGTCAACGACCTCGAACATGTAGCCATAGTCAGCGGCGAGCTCGGTGGAGGCTGCGCGCTGCCATGCAAAGGCAAAGTCAGCGGCGGTGACAGGCTGACCGTCGGACCACTTCAGGCCGTCGCGCAGGGTGTAGGTGTAGGTGACGGTGCCGTCATCATTGGCAACACCCTCAACCAGCTCCTCGGCGCAGTCGGGGACGATGACCAGCTTGCCGCTGTCATCCTGTGCCCACTTGGCAAGGCCGGCGAACAGGTGGCTGACCAGAGTCGCGCCGTCAACAGCGGAGTTGAGCGCGGGGTCAATGGTGTCAGGCTCGGAGGCGATGCAGACATTCAGCACGCTGGTGTCCACAGGAGCCTCTGCGGGGGCCTCGGACTCGGCGGGAGCCTGAGACTCAGCGGGGGCGTTGTTATTGCCGCAGGCGCACAGGGCAAAAACCATGCACAGGGCAAGAACAAGAGCAAGAATCTTCTTCATTTTGCTTTTTCCTTTCAAAAGATGAATTTATTTTCAAATATGCCAGGGCATAGATGAAACGAATTGGTTTATTTCGCCTACTCGTGTAAGTTGTGAATAAATCGGCGAGAGGAGTTTGCGAGAGAATTTGTGTTCTGGCAATGGCGCTTTTTTGCAGCCATACTTTGTGTATTGCAAGAAAAAGCGACGAAGTCAGGGCGCAAATTGTCCGCAAAGCACCGAGGTGATTTGTTCAGCGCTTACACAAGGTGGCAGGCGACAAAGTGCCCGGGGGCAACCTCCTTGAACTCCGGCATAGCCTCGGCGCATTTATCCTGCGCGTAGGGGCAGCGGGTGCGGAAGGGGCAGCCGCTGGGAGCATTGAGGGGGCTGGGTATATCGCCCGAGAGGACGATGCGCTTATTCGCGCGGGCAACCTTCGGGTCAGGCTGGGGCACAGCCGACATCAGGGACTTGGTATAGGGGTGCAGGGGGCGCTCGTATATCTCCGCAGCGTCCGCGAGCTCCACCATCTTGCCCAGATACATAACGGCGATACGGTCGCTTATATGGCGGACGACCAGAATGTCATGGGCGATGAACAGATAGGTCAGCCCCATTTTCTCCTGAAGCTCGTCAAACATATTGATGACCTGCGCCTGAATAGACACATCCAGCGCGGATACCGGCTCGTCGCAGACGATGAACTCAGGCTTGAGCGCCAGCGCACGGGCTATGCCGATGCGCTGCCGCTGGCCGCCGGAGAACTCATGGGCATAACGGGAAGCGTGCTCGCTGTTGAGGCCCACATGATCCATAAGCTCAAGGATCCTCTGCTCGCGCTCCTCGCGGCTTGAATACATCTTGTGTATATCCAGCGGCTCGCCGATAATATCCGAGACAGTCATACGGGGGTTGAGGGAGGAATACGGGTCCTGAAAGACCATGGTGGCCTTCTTGCGAAACTCATTTATCTCGCTCTTTGTCTTAATAGGCTGGCCGTCAAATATGATCTCGCCGCCGGTGGGCTTATAAAGATGGAGCAGCGTCCTGCCGACAGTGGTCTTGCCGCAGCCGGACTCGCCCACGAGGCCGAGCGTCTCGCCCTTTTTGATGGTGAAAGACACATCGTCCACAGCCTTGAGAGGCTTGGTTTTGAACATGCCCACATTGATATTGAAATATTCCCTGAGGTTTTTTACCTCTACCAGCGGGCGTTCATTCATCTGCCTCACCGCCTTTCCCGGCATCGTCGGCCCCCGCGGGGACTATGCTGCCATCCTCTATTCCGGATTTGACATTCACCCAGCAGGCCGCCATATGGTCGTCGTTTATGGACATACGCTCGCAGCGCTGCCGCAGGCAGATTTTCATGGCGTTGTCGCAGCGGGGCGCAAAGGGGCAGCCCTCCGGCATATTCAAAAGGTCGATAGGCGTACCGCTGATGGGGTGGAGCTTCGTACCGGCGGAGCCAGCCGTAGGTATGGAGCGCATCAGCCCCTTGGTGTACTCATGGCAGGGGTTATAGAAAATTTCATCCGCCGTGCCCTGCTCGCAGATGGAGCCGGCATACATGACGATGACCTCGTCGCACAGCTGCGCCACAACGCCGAGGTCATGGGTGATCATGATGATCGCCATGCCCAGCTCCTCCTGAAGCGACTTCATCAGCTCCAGTATCTGCGCCTGAATGGTCACATCCAGTGCGGTGGTCGGCTCGTCAGCGATGAGTATATCAGGCTCGCAGGCCAGCGCCATGGCTATCATGACGCGTTGGCGCATACCGCCGGAAAACTCGAAGGGATACTGCTTCATGCGCTTTTCAGGCTCGTTGACATTAACCAGGCGGAGCATCTCAACCGCTCTGTCCCAAGCCTGCTTGCGGTTGCGGTCGGTATGGAGGAGGATCGCCTCCACAAGCTGGTGTCCTATGGTATAGGTGGGGTTAAGGGAGGTCATGGGATCCTGAAAGATAATGGATATCTTGTTGCCGCGGACATTTTTCATGACCCGCTCACCGGCGCCCACAAGCTCCTGCCCGTCCAGCTTAATACTGCCGCCGACTATCTTTCCCGTGGTCGCAAGGATCTGCATGATGGAATAAGCCGTGACGGATTTTCCCGAGCCGGACTCACCCACTATTCCGAGAACCTTGCCCCGGTCAAGATTAAAGGATATGCCGTTGACTGCCTTCACCTCACCGGCGGGAGTGAAAAATGAGGTACGCAGGTCTCTGACTTCTAAAAGTGCCATATTCCCGCTCCTTTCAGGTTCTCAGCTTCGGGTCAAACGCATCCCGCAGCCCGTCGCCAAAGAGGTTGAGCGAGAGGACAATGAGAGAGATGACCAAAGCGGGGATAACAAGACGGTACGGATACGAGGACAGGCCGTTGAGCGCGTCGGACGCGAGGGAGCCCAGAGAGGGCATGGGCGCGTTGACGCCGAGGCCGAGGAAGGACAGATAGCTCTCTGTAAAAATGGCATTGGGTATCTGGAGCGCAGTGGAAATGATGACAACGCTTATGCAGTTGGGAAGCAGATGCTTTCTGATGACCCAGCTGCCTCTGGCGCCGGCGGCGCGGGAGGCGAGGACATACTCCTGCTCTCTCAAAGAGAGGATCTGCCCGCGGATAAGGCGGGACATGGAAACCCAGTACAAAAGGCCGAAGACGATGAACAGACTTATTATATTGCTGCCTATCTTGGCAAGGGCCGTTCCGTCAAGCGCCGGCCCAAGGGTCTGCTTGAGCACCGTTGCCAGCAGAATTATCATGAGCATATCCGGCAGGGAGTAGATAATATCGACTATTCGCATTATCACCATATCCACAACTCCCCCGCAGTAGCCTGCGATAGAGCCGATAGTCATACCGATGATAAGCACGATAATGCTTGCAAAGAAGCCCACCGCCAGAGAGATTCGCGTACCGTACACGACGCGGATAAAATAGTCTCTGCCGGAAGCGTCGGTGCCGAAGACATGGGGGAACACCTTCTCCCCCGCATCTATGCGCTTAAGCTCCGTCTTACCGTACTCAAAGGGAGCGAGGTTATTGAAGGACGGGTCAACCGGCTTGCCGGGGTTAACACCCAGCATATTGTCATACTTATAGGGCCAGAAGAAGGGTATGATTATACAGGAGAGCGTGATGATAACGATGATTATAAAGCTCACCGCGGCAACCTTATTCTTCCAGAGGCGCTTCACACCGTCCTTAAAAAATGTGGACGAGGGGCGCATCTGCACCATGTATTCTTTTTCTTCGTCAGTGGCCGGGATAAAATCATCCATGTCCACATGGAGGCTGAAAGGTCTTTTTTTCATGATCCTGCCTCCCCCTTATTCAAGATTGATGCGCGGGTCAACGACCTTATAAAGAATATCGCTCACAAGGTTCATGACCACTATCAGCACTGCCAGCACTATCGTGGTGCCCATGACCAGCGGATAGTCGCGGTTGATTATACTGTTGACAAAGGCTCTGCCTATGCCGGGGACGGCAAATATCTGCTCGACCACCAGAGAACCGGTGACTATATAGGCGAGCATCGGCCCGAAATAGGTGATGACCGGAATGAGAGAGTTTTTAAGCGCGTGTCCGAAGATTATTTTGGCCCCGGAAACGCCCTTCGCCTTGGCGGTGCGTATATAGTCCTGCCCCAGCACGTCCAGCATCGACGAGCGGGTAAGCCTCGTGATATAGGCCATGGGGTACAGCGCCAGAGTGACGATGGGGAGGATAAGCCCCTGAGCGGTGGCACCGTTTGCCGGCAGCAGCGACAGCTTCACCACAAACAGCACAAGCAGCAGCGCGCCCATAATAAACGACGGCATGGACACGAACGCGGTGGTCAGCACCATAATGAATTTATCAATGAACTTATTGCGCATCAGCGCCGCCACAGCGCCGAGCACTATTCCAAAAGCCAGCGCAAAGCACGCGGCAATAACGCCCAGCTTGACCGAGACCTTCAGGCCGTCGCTGATGACGTCCACTACCTGTCTGCCGCGGAGCTTGAGCGAGGGGCCGAAATCAAACTTGGTCACTGCGTCCTTCAGGTATGTCCAGTATTGCTCTATCACGGGCTTGTCCAGCCCGTATTTCGCCTCAAGAGCGGCCTGAGCCGCGGGGCTGACCGCCTTTTCTCCCGTGAAGGGGCCGCCGGGCACGGCGTGCGCCACAAAGAAGGTGACAGTTATGACCACCCAAACCGTGAGGATCGCAAGCCCTATGCGCTTTAGTATGTAGACAAGGGTTTTCGAATTCATTTTTCTGATCGCCTCATATTTCTGTTCGCTTTACGCGCTTTTTTATACGTTTGCAACGACCCATCACCTTTTTGTAAAAAAGGTGGAAAGGGCATGCCCTTTCTGCGTTTCTGCATCTAATTGCTGTGCTAAAGTACAGCTGAGATTTTTAAATATTATACGACAAGGCCGGATATATTGCAAATTATTCTTAAAAATTTTGAAAAATTTCGTTTACATATGCAATATGGCAATGTAATTGCGAGCGGAAATTGTATCTTTTTAATAAGGAAAGGGCGCGGTCTCCCGCGCCCCAAAGCTTTTTTATCTGTTGCGCATAACAGCCTTCATGCGCTGGCTGTGGTCAAGGATACTCTTGCGCAGGCGCAGATTCTTGGGCGTGACCTCCAGAAGCTCGTCATCGGCCAAAAATTCCAGGCACTGCTCAAGGCTGAGCAGACGGGGCGGGATAAGGCGCAGGGCCTCATCGGAGCCGGAGGCGCGGGTGTTGGTCAGATGCTTGGTGCGGCAGACATTCACAGGCACATCGTCCGACTTGGGGCAAACGCCGACCACCATGCCGGCATAGACCTTGGTACCGGGGGTGATGAACATGGCGCCGCGCTCCTGCGCGTTCCATATACCGTAGGCCACGGCCTCACCTGTCTCATAGGCGATGAGGGAGCCGGTGCTGCGGCGGGCGATTTCACCCTTGTAAGGTTCGTACTTTTCAAAGACGGAGGCCAGAATACCCTCGCCCTTGGTGTCGGTCAGAAACTCATTGCGGTAGCCGAAGAGCCCGCGGGAGGGCACGAGAAACTCCATCTTCATGCGGCTGCCCACAGGTGTCATCTCTAAAAACTCGCCCTTGCGGGCACCCAGCTTCTCCATGACGGAGCCCATGTAATCCTGAGGCACATCGACAACGACCCGCTCAACAGGCTCGCAGCGCTTGCCGTCGATCTCCTGATAGAGCACGCGGGGAGGCGATACCTGGAACTCATAGCCCTCGCGGCGCATAGTCTCGATAAGAATGGACAGGCTCATCTCACCGCGCCCGGCAACATTGAAGCTGTCGGTACTATCGGCCACATCGGTGACGCGCAGGGACACGTCCTTCAGCGTCTCGCGCATGAGCCGATCCCTTATCTGGCGGGAGGTGACAAACTTGCCCTCACGGCCGGCAAAGGGGCTGTCGTTCACGGAGAAGGTCATCTCCAGAGTGGGCGCGCCGATCTTTACAAAGGCCAGCGGCTCCGCGGCGCCCCGGGCACAAATAGTGTCGCCGATGGTCACATCGCCGATGCCGCTCATGGCTATGATATTGCCCGCGCCCGCCTCAGTTACCGGCACACGGTTGAGCCCGTCAAACTGGTAGAGAGAGACGGCCTTGGCCTTCATTGTAGGCTCGTCCTGGCTGTGGTAGTTGCAGACTTCGATCTCCTGATTCTGCTTTATAACGCCGCGCTCGATGCGGCCAATGGCGATGCGGCCCACATACTCGTTGTAGTCCACGCTGCTCACGAGCATCTGGAAGGGCGCGTCAACATTCATCTCCGGCTCGGGGATGTACTCAAGGATCGTCTCGAACAGGGGCTTGAGGTCGGTACCCGCCACATCTGGGGAATAGCTGGCCGTGCCCTGTCTGCCGGAGCAAAAGAGCATGGGAGAGTCAAGCTGCTCGTCGGTGGCGTCCAGATCCATCAGCAGCTCCAGAACCTCGTCAATGACCTCGTGAATGCGTTGATCGGGGCGGTCTATCTTATTGATGACCACGATGACCCGGTGGCCAAGCTCCAGCGCGCGGCTGAGGACAAAGCGGGTCTGTGGCATGGGGCCCTCCGCCGCATCCACCAGCAGGATAACGCCGTTGACCATCTTGAGGATACGCTCCACCTCGCCGCCGAAATCGGCGTGACCCGGAGTGTCGACGATATTTATCTTGGTGTCGCCGTACCAGACGGCGGTGTTTTTTGCCATAATGGTGATGCCGCGCTCGCGCTCAAGGTCGTTGGAGTCCATAACGCGGTCAACGATCTCCTGATTCTCCCTGTACACGCCGGACTGCTTGAGCATCTCATCGACCAGAGTGGTCTTGCCGTGGTCAACATGGGCGATAATTGCGACATTTCTAAGTTTATCCATGATTTTCCGCTCCCTTGCGTAAAAAAGACTGTTCCTGTACTATTTTTTCAACACAAAACTGAATTTTATCACTATGCGCGGGAAATTGCAATAAAAATATGCGATTTGGGCATTGTATAAAAGAACAGCCCCGCTCCTGATTTGCAAGAGCTATGGCTGTTTTTCCTTTTTATATTCGATTATGTCCGAAATGCCGCAGTCAAGAACCGCGCATATTGCCTCAAGCGTATTTGTGGAGACAGATTCACCGGCTTTCAGCCGCCGCACGGTTGAGCTGCTTATGCCGCCCTTGTATATCAGTGTATAAGTCGTGGCTTTTCTCTCAGCCATGGTTTCCCATAGCGGCTTATATGAGATCACCTGTACTCTCTCCCCCATTCGTATTGTATTTATTATGCCTTACCGTGATTGAAATTTCAAGTCTCACATGTTAGAATAAGTACATCAAAACATTGGAGAGAGAATATGAGCGATAACTTTTTTGCATACATCTCCCGCATGCGGTACATCGGGCGCTGGAGCCTGATGCGCAACTCAATGCCGGAGAACATTCAGGAGCACAGCCACATGGTTGCAGTGCTGGCGCACGCGCTGGGGGTTATCCGGCGCGATGTTCTGGGCGAAGAGTGCGACCCCAACGAGTGCGCGGCTGTCGCGCTGTTTCACGACTGCTCGGAGATACTCACCGGCGACCTGCCCACGCCCATAAAATACCACAGCGAGGAGATAAGCGCCGCCTATAAGCAGGTGGAGGAGCTGGCCTGTGACAAGCTGCTGGAAACTCTGCCCGACGAGCTGCGCGGGGCGTATGAGCCGCTGCTCGCCGGGGAAACGCAGCGGCGGCTGCACGATATCGTGAAGGCGGCGGATAAGCTCTCGGCCTACATCAAGTGCATTGAGGAGCGCAAGGCCGGGAATAACGAGTTTCTCTCTGCCGAAAAGCAGATACGCGGCTTACTGGACGAGAGCCCCCTCCCCGAGCTGCGCTATTTTATGGAGCATTTTATCCCCGCCTTCGAGTTAACGCTTGATGAGCTGGGGACTATCGAATGAGAGGCGAAAAGCATGGAACAGGCAAAACTTGACCGGATAAACGAGCTGGCCCGCCTAAAAAAGCAGCGCGAGCTCAGCCCGGAGGAGCTCTCCGAGCAGGCCGCCCTTCGCGCCGAGTATATCGAGGAGTGGCGGCAAAGCACTATCTCGGTGCTTGAAAACACCTATATCCAGACACCGGACGGCAAAAAGCATAAGCTTCAGCGGAAGGAGAGGAGCGCGCAATGAAAAAAATGATAGTCCTTGTGGGCAATTACGGCTCAGGAAAGACTGAGATCGCCGTAAATCTGGCGGTCAACGGTGCGGCAGAGGGTCTGCGCACGCTGGTCATCGACTTGGATAAGGTCAACGACTATTTCCGTATGTCCGACAGGGTGGCTCTGCTGGCGGAGAAGAAGATAAACCTCGTCTCCCCCACCTTCGCCGGGCAGGGCGTGACGCCCAGCAATATGTCCGCCGCGGTTGCCTCGGCCTTTGCAGATGATTGGGATCTGGTGGTCTTTGATGTGGGCGGGGACTCAGCGGGCGCGCTGTCGCTCGGGCGCTATCATCAGGATTTTGCCGCCTTTGAGGGGGATCTGCAGGTATATGACATTGTGAATGTGTTCCGCCCCATGTCGGAGTCCCCGGAAAAGATTTTAAAGCTGATGGCGGATATCGAGGGCTTTGCCCGGCAGAAGGTCACCGGCTTTGTGAACAACTCCAACCTGTTAAACTTCGCTTCGGCGGAGGATCTGCGCCGGGGCTACGAGGTGATAAGGGGCGCGAGCGAGCTGTCCGGCATACCGGTTGTGCACACCACAGGGCGCAGGGAATTTCTGGAGGAGTTCCTGTCCGAGGGGCGGGACGAAAAGTACATTGGCCAGCCCCTCGCCCTTGAAACTTATATGCACCGCAGCTGGGAGGCCTTCACCAAAGAGGGCTTTTGATACACATACAAGCGTAGGAAGTACAAGACGAGCATCGCACCCACTTGCTTCCCCCTGAGGGGGAAGTGGCAAGACGCCGTAGCGGCTTGACGATAGGGGGGCTGTCCTGTTCAGAGTAGAACAGAAGCGCTATGTTCTAACTAACCCCCTGGTGCAAGACATCCCCCCTTCAGTCTTGCCACTGATGTGTCAAGACAGCTCCCCCTCATGGGGAGCCAAGATCGGTGCGGTAATATTCTTAACTGCACCGCACCGATCCTTTGGAAGGGGTCATCCAAAGGGGAAACCATCGTGGTGGTGTTCCCTTTGGGTGTTTCAATTAGGGAGATTTTTAAGAGGGGAAGAAAACGAAATCTTCCTCTCTTAAATGTTTCTTTGCAGCTTTCTTGACATCAAGAAAGCTGACGCACTCTCTCTGCGCCTATCCTACTCAGCCGCAGCACATCCCCCCTATCGGCGCTTTGCGCCACTTCCCCCTTGGGGGGAAGCAAGATTAGTGCGGGCACGCCCCGCAGTGGAGCCTTGCTTACCTGCAAAACAGCAATAAAAAAAGAAGCCCCGAGGGGCTTCTTTTTTATTGGTTAATATTGGGTTTGCTTACTTGCCCATGCGGAGCCTCTTGCGGAGGAGCAGCGCCAGACCAGCCGCGGAGGCCAGCATGACGAGCACCATGAAGCTCAGGTCTACATCGCCGGTCTTAGCAAAGCCGGTGGGAGTAGCGGGCAGGGGGTTGGTGTCGATGATATTCACATCGGGGATGCCGTCACCATTGGTGTCGATGTTCTTATCGGGAACAAGGTCGCCGTCCTCGTCGATGTTGACGTCGGGCTTGCCGTCGCCGTCCTTATCGATGTTGACATCGGGCTTGCCGTCGTCATCAGTGTCCACATCCAGATCGGGCTTGCCGTCGTTATCCTTGTCGATGTTGATATCGGGCTTGCCGTCGCCGTCCTTATCCACGTTGGTGGGTACCTCTCCGGGCTTTGCCAGGTAGACGACTACGCTCTGGTGATCACTGATATCGCTGAGAGTGATCTCGCGGGCATTGAGCAGGTCGGTGCGTGGCTCGCCGTTGACGAACACATACCTGACCTCCGCTCCCTCTTCAAGTGTCCACTTGACGGTCTTGGAGGAGCCGGGAACCACGGAGCCGCCGTTGCTGATGCTGCCGCCCTTGCCCTTGATGGCAGTGGTGACGTCATAGGTGGTGCGGGTTATGGTGGGCGGGATAACCTTGTCATCAGTCCCGGAGTTCTTCTGCTTGAGCTTGATTACGACATTCTGGTCGGCTGTTATGTTGCTCAAATCGAAGGAGTACGGGTTCTTGGGGTCGCTGTCGTCATGGTTGTACGTGACGGGAACATCGTTGACGGTGACAGACTCGATCTCGTAGTTATCGGGGTCGAGGAGCTTCCATTCAACACCGGTGCCTTCGGTTTCCTTAACGATTGCATTGCCCTTGCTCACGGAAGCGGGGCCGCCTTCAACACGAACCGTGACGGTCTTGAGCGCGTCAATTTCCTCATCGGTGATGGGTGTGGGCACAGTGTTGCCGCTGGTGTCGGTCTGATCCTCGGTGAAGTAGACCTCAATCACGTGGTCAATGACGATGGTGTTCTGGTTGTAGTTGTTGTTGAGCATCTGGTCGGCAACGCCGGTGCCGCTGTCGGCAGCGTCCGCGACGGGAGCGACAGTGCTGTCATCAAACGCAAGAGTCTTCAGGCGGAGGGTGTGATTTGCAAGCTTGAAGCTTACGCCGTCTGCCACGGGAGCGGAGACGTTCTCATCAGACTGTTCGTCGTTCTGAGCGGCCTGAGCGGCCTGAGCGTCCGCAGCGGGAGTTTCCTCAGCGGGAGTCTCGGCGGCAGGAGTCTCAGTCTTGGGAGCGTCTGCAGCAGAATTGTCTACGTCAAGGGCTTCATTTGTGGGAGGTACGGGAGGCGTGACAGCCCTGAGCGTTACAACGACAGTCTGGGTCTCGGTGATGTTGGTAAGCTCGATAGAGTCGCCGGTAAGGTGGTCAAACACAGGTGTGCCGTTGACGGTTACGCTCTCGACTTCAAAGCCTGCCTCGTAAGTCCAGCTTATGGTGCGGTTGCCGCCGGAGACGATCTTGCCGCCGCCGGTTACGGTGCCGGTACCGCCCACGATGCTGGCGTTGATATCGACAACCTCAACAGAGTACTGGTTCTCTCCGTCAACGTCGATTCTGGCCAGAGACCAGCCGGCTGCCGGCTTAGCGCCGATGCCGGTGTAGTCTGCCATGTGGTAGACAGTCTTAGAGGGGGATACGGTGCCGTCGCCGTACTTGAGAATGGTGACTCTGTGGAGCACGGGCTTGACATAGACCTTAACGTCGGTGTCCTCGCTGATGGCAGTGAGGTTGACGTTGGTAGCGTCGGTCTTTTCCTGCTCGATGCCGTTGATCTCGACCTTCTCTATCTCATAGTAGAAGTACTCATCGGAATCCTTGGAGACACCCTCGGGAGTGGTGACCACATCCCAGTTGATATCGTAATCGCTGTCCTTTTCAATGACCGCGCCGCCGGTGATGTTGCCGGGTGCGCCCACGAGCTGGGTAGTTACCTGAATGAAGTCGGTATTGTCATTGAAATCGGGAACCTTCTCATCGGGCAATGCAAAGTATACGTCAACAACATGGTTTGCGGTGATATTGTTGAAGTTACGGGTACCGTTGGTGTTGTTGTTGAGCTTGATGGCCTTGCCGTCAACCATGACCTTGAGTACACGGTACGCGCTGTCGTTTACATTCCAGGAGGCGGAGGCATTCTCGCCCTCTTTGACGACCTGGCTGTCGCTGACGGAGACCTTGCCGTCACCGCCGTAGCGGTTGACTGTGACGGTGTAGGCGTTCTCAACAGAGCTGCCGCCGATTGTGGGCAGGGTGCTGAGGGTGATCTTCACATTGTGGTCAGCGCTGATCTGGTTGAAGTCGAAGCTGGTGTAGGAGACGCTCTCTTCAACGCCGTCTATCTCAACCTTGGAGACGAAGTACTGGCTGTCAGAGACGTTCCACTGGACATGCACATCGCTGCCGGCCTTGGCGCTGGTGCTGGGGGTGATGGAGTACTTGCTCTCGTCGGAGCAGCCGACAACGCTGGTGCTCACGGCGTAGTATCTGTCCTCAGGAGCAACGGGGCCGGGATCAATGGGATCCCTGGGGATATCGTTGCTGGTGAAAGCCACATAGATCCTGTGGTTCTCATGGAAGCCGGTGGGGAAGGTGTACTCCTTAGCGTTGAGCAGATCGTCGCGGACAGCGCCGTCAACGATAACACGGGAGACATAGTAGCCCTCATTGGCTGCCCATGTAACAGTACCTGCGCTGCCCTCCTTGACAACGAGCTTGCCGTCGAGATTGACGGTGCCATCGTCCTTCTTGATCATTTCGACGGTCCCGTTGCCGTTGCTGGTGGTGTTGATGGTGAAGTACCTGTCATAGTAGAGCTTGAGGGACAGAGTGGGAGAACCGGTGACAGTACCGGAGAAGATGTTATTGGTGCTGTCGGCGTTGAACCAGTACTTCACGCCGTCCACCGTGATCTCGCTGAGCTTGTCGGCTTCAGCTATCTGAACATTGGCCTCAGTAGTAGAGGTGTAGGTCTTGCTGATGCCGTTGGTAGCCTTGGAGTAAATGAAGCTGCCGTCCGCTGCCACGTTGCCGGAGTTGAAGTAGTAGTCAACGGTGTACTTGGTGTTGTCATTGGGTGTCCACTTGGCGATGAAGCTGTGATTGGCCTTGGTGATTATGGTCTCGCCGCCCTTGTATTCGGTGGTGCCCATGGTCACATTGCCGTCAGTGTCCACATTCTTCACGAACCAACCCTCAAAGGTGTAGCCGGTGCGGGAGGGCTTCATGAAGGGATCATAGTTGTTGGCGGCGCTGCCGTAGGCCTGGTCGTTGATGTTGCTGCCGCCGTTGGAGTCAAAGCTGACGATGTACTTGCTGCGATCCTGCTCCCACACGGCGTAGACAGTCAGGTCGCTGGCGGGCATGGTGGGCGCTGCCACGGCACTGTGGCTGTAACCGGTGGCGACTTTGAACATATTGTTCACATCGTTATTGTTGGCGACAGACCAGCCGCGGAAGAAGTAGCCCGCTCTGCTGGGGATACCACGGCCGCTGACGGGGATATTGAGCGTGCCGACGTTGGTGCCGTACTTGACATTTTCAATGCTCTTGACATTGCCCGCTGAGCCGCCGTTGGGATTGAGGCGCACGGTATACTCGCCCTCTTTCCACTGGGCGACGAGGTAATAGGTATCGCGGGTAATAATATCTTTGCCCGCCTCATCCTTCATAACATTGCCGTCTGCGTCCGTCTGCTTCTCGACAACTGCGCGCTGAGTGGAGATCTCCTCCAGATTGCCCGGGGTGTTGATGTAGCCGCTGTTGGCAGCGTTGTCTGCGGAGCCGGACTTGAGCAGAAGCCAACCGTCAAAGGAGTAGCCGGTGCGGGAAAGAACCACGTTGTGGTCTTCCATCTTGGTATAGATACTGGCCTTATCCACGACATCGTACTGAACGCTGTCCTTCTCGCCCTGAACGGTGCTTATCTTACCGCCGTTTGCAAGGTAGACCATCTTTGCATAGTCTCTGGCGTAGTTGGGGCGGATAATGATAGTGTTGTTTTCGGGCTTGGGAACTGTGCCGGGGGTAACAGGGTCTTTTCCGGGAGTAACCCAGCCGGAGAAGTAGTCATCCGGGTCCTCGGGATCCGGCACTTCCTCCTCGGGAGGCAGAACTATGATGGGCTTATCGCCGATGACATAATAGTCGTCGATGGGGTTGCCGTCCGGGTCTTCAACGCGGACATAGGTGGGCTGGAACACTGCCTTGTTGCCCACATTGGCGCACTCGTCCTTGGTCCACACGACCAGAGGCTCGGTGCTGGTGATTTCCTGCTCAAAGGAGAACTGGTGCTGGGCAAAGGGAAGCTCGATCCAGTCGTCCTCGGTGGGAGTATAATTGAGGTCATTGGTGACAAAGTAGCCCAGAACGCCGGAGCCGCGGCCGTCCTCGAGGAAGGTGATGCCGTCCTCGTCGATGCCGGCGCCGGTATCAGTGAGGGTTATCGTCGCAATATTGCGGCCGGTGTTTTCGCCCTCGATATAGGGATACTCATGATCGAGGAAAGCGGTGATATAGGTGGAGAAGTCCTTGGAGACATTTCCCTTGCTGTCCTCAACGACGAGCGTCAGGGTATAACGACCGGACACGCTGTTCTTGGTGAACACATAGTCATTGAGCGCGGCGGAATCGGAAACGGTCTGGGTGCTGACCACCTTGTTGTTGGGGTCGGTAACGGTCAGCGTCCATTTGGTGAGCGCGCCGTCTTCGCCGGAAAGGGTGCCTATCTTGGATCTGTCAACGATGTTCACGGGGACAGTCTCGTTGGAGTTGACAAGATGCTGCAGGTGAATGGTCATCATCTGCTCGCCTTCGGTTCTGGCGTCCTTGATGTAGAAGTTTGCCAGCGGCAGCTGGGATTCGACCTCTTCAGGCTGGAACTTCACGCCATCAAAGTGGTTGGTGGCTATGTACTGGGCGATGAGGTCAACATACTGGTCGCCGGAGGCATAGAAGCCGTTGGAGGAGCCAAGACCCTGATGGTTGACCTTGTTCTCGGAGCGGATGCTGTCGGTGACGATCTGGCCGTCGTCGGTGTTGGAGATGTAGAAGATCTCCTTCTCGTTCATACGGTTGATACCGTCGCGGTAGTTCTGGTTGACTTCGCCTTTGCTGTTGAACTCGTCGGGGATGCCGGGGTTGTTGTTGGTGCCGGTGAGGTTGATGAAGTATTTCTGCTCGGCGCCCTCGTAGTACTGGACGTTCTTCAGAGCGTCAAAGGCGCTGGCCTCGTAGCTCATCTCCAGGTCGGAGTACTTCATGATGGACAGAGAGGAGCAGCCATGGCTGGAGTAGTTCACCAGCGGGCCGAAGCCGTTGAAACCGGTATCATTAAGAGCAAAGTCCTTGAGCAAAGTCACAGGCGCGCTCAGGTTGCCTGCGCTGTCATAGGTCTGGCGCTGAATGGTAACGCTGTTCTTATTCAGCTCAACAGTCAGACGAGCCACACCGCCGGTGGTGACGCCCAAGCTCAGGTTGCTGGCTTTAACAGTGCCGCCGATCGTACTTGAATTGGCATTCTGGTTGATTTCCTGAATGGTACCCACATGATTGTTGGCAAAGATGAGCGCGTAGCCCTTCACATTGCCGCCGGAGATGCCGGCGTTGAGGAAGAAGCCGTAGCTTGAAAGGGTGTGGGTATCAATGACTGCGGGATTGATATCAAAGCTGAAGTTTCTCCTGGCGTTGCTGGCGGCGGGGTAGATCATATAGTCCGCCAGAGCCTGAGTGCCGTAGCCCGCGAAGACCATGCTGGCCTTGCCGTCAGCGTCCTGAGAGGAGAGAATGTGGCGGTCAAAGTTTTTGCACTTATTGCCGGTGCTGTTGCCGCCGTTGGCAAAGTAATCTGCGATCCTGCCGGTACCGTTGGTGCAGGAATTATCTGCCTGACGGAAGGGCTGCAGAGAAGAGTCAAGCCCCATCGCGCTGTAAGTCGCCTCATTGCGATAGTGGTCGTACACGATCCAGCTGCTGGTATCGGTGGTATCGATAGTGACGGCGGTGGTGGTGATACGGAAATCGCTGGGGCTCATGCCCTGAGCGATCAGCTTCTCGGTCAGCTCCTGCTTGAAATCCAGGAACGTGCCGGGATAGTCCGCCGGGACATTGACGGCGATATCCACCTTGGGGGTGGGGTTCGCGCCGACGTCAATACCTGCGGCATAAGCCTTGGGCGCGAAGCCCATGTTGAAGCCAAGCAGTATTGTCAGGCATAAAAACGCACTGATGATTTGTTTGACATTGAGCTTTTTCATTTCGAATCCGTCCTTTTCTTAGATTTTGGTAACTGGCTGGCATAGGCGATTTCGCCCTTAGCCCCTTTAGCTTTGAGCCCCCGCGTTTACACGGGTTTTCCTTTTCAGTTCTTTTTCATGTTCTCTACTTCTTTGCTTTTATTTTTTTAATTTTTTTGACTGATTCTTCTGGCCGTCTGTCAACGCTTCGCTGAGACGCTCGGCGCATTTCGGTGTTGGCTCCTTTTTTGCTGCCGGCGCTTTGCTGTGTCGCTCAGCGCCGATAGCCGGGGCCGTCATTCAACCGACTTATTATCATTTTCTCGGCCATGTCGTCCGCCCTTGTCAGGCTTCTTTATTAAAAGCCGTTTCTGTATATATAGAGGGCCGGAATTTCCAAAATTGCTCAGTTTTTTAAAAAATTTTTTGGAAAAATTTTTACTATTGCGTTAAAGGCTTGTTATGACAATCCCAGCCCCTGTGCCGACCTTTTCGGCACAGGGGCTGGCGTTATGTCAATTCACGGCATTATTTTATTACTTTTCTTTTCCTTTTGTCAAGACCTATTCGGCAAAAAACATATAGTAATAAATATAAATATTTCGGCTTACCGGCTGCGCTCCGAACCGCGCCTGCGGGCGCAGCCTTACTGCGATAAGGAGAGGCAAGGGGCGGGTGCAAAAAACGTAGCAGAAGCGCAGGACTAACTCCGCACCAATCTTGGCTCTCCCTATGGGAGAGCTGGCGGCGAAGCCGCCTGAGAGGGCAATACGCGTTAGGCGCGAAGTTAGCATCGGTAAGAATCTATATTTCGCAGGGATTATCCTCTCCGTCTTGCCGCTGCGCGTCAAGCCACCTCTCCTTGCTGCGGCAAGGCGAGGCAAGGGG
>DKYJ01000022.1:18824-18952 GCA_002493305.1 Clostridiales bacterium UBA7103
TGCGGCAAGGCGAGGCAAGGGGTGGGTGCAAAGCTTTGACAAATAGTAGAATTTGCACCGCACCAAATCCCTGGAAAGGGTCCTCCAAAGGGGGAAACCGCCGCAGCGGTGTCCCCTTTGGGCGTTTC